>LJNS01000068.1 GCA_001303245.1 Gammaproteobacteria bacterium SG8_30 | reverse complement strand
TCGAACCTACGAAGGCATGAGCCAGCAGATTTACAGTCTGCCCCCGTTGGCCGCTTGGGTACCCCTCCGGCAAATGAGCCGCGTATTTTCAGCCTGTTGGGGCCCGGTGTCAACGGCGTGTTGCGTCGCGGCGACGGGCCGCCCGGGGCACCGTCGCCGCGACCGGTAGCGGCGCGGGCCGGACCCGGGGGCGCCCGCCGGGAGGCAGTCACGCCCCGTAGCCCTGGCCGGCCAGGACGGCCAGGAACGGAACCAGTGCCAGAAGCCCCAACTCGAGCGAAACGACGGCCCGGACGCGCTCCACGTCCCGGCTGAGCGGGGCGAAGGCCGGGGCCAGCCGCGCTTCCCGTCCCCAGCGGATGAACTGCCGCGTGGGCACCAGGGCGACCGCGACGACGATGCCCAGCACGCCGAGCTTCAGCAGAAACAGGTGGTTGGACAGGTAGTACGCGGAGCCGAGTCCGAAGTGATTGAGCTTGGCGAGCCCGGTCGCGGCCGACCCGATCAGCGCCAGCAGCCAGGTCAGGTCTGCCAGACCGAGCAGGCGCGCCTGAATGCGGTCCACGGGCCGGCGCAGCAGCCAATGCTCCACCAGCAGCATGCCGGCGCCGAGGCCGGCCGAGAGCAGATGCAGGTAGTCGAACAGCGCCGAGGCGATCACGGTGGGGAGTATGCCGCGGGACGCGCCCCGCTCAGGTCATCGTGACCCAGCAGTAGCAGCCATAGGCGGCGAGCAGCATACCTCCCGTACCGCGCCCGATCGTCCGGCCGCGCAGCATGGCGACGAGCAGCAGTGCCGTGATCCCGGCCATCACCCAGGCATCGAAGCCGGCGATTTCCACGGGAACGGCGATCGGGTGGACCAGGGCGGTGGCGCCCAGTATGAACAGCAGGTTGTAGATGTTGCTGCCCACGATGTTGCCGACTGCCACGGACCCTTGCCCACGGAGTGCGGCGATGGCCGACACGGCCAGTTCCGGCAGCGACGTACCGACGGCGACGATGGTCAGGCCGATCACGCTCTCGGACACCCCGAATTCGCGAGCCAGCACGATCGATGCATCGACCAGCAACCGCGCGCCGAGCACGACGCCCGCCAGCGCCGCGGCGGCAATGGACAGGGGACGCCAGGGCCCGGCGGCCCGGGGCGTGTGCAGCGCCGCCTCCTGCTCGTGCATCACCGCCTCGGCGTCGTGTGTCCTCTTCTCCGTGACGTAAGTGAGCGCGATGTAGCCGGACAGCAGCGCGATCATCGCCACCCCGTATGCCCGATCGAGGCGGCCGAGCAGGATCACGGCCACGCCGATGACCGTCGCGACTGCGAGGGCGAGCGCATCCCGGTGGAACTCCTGACGGACGACCGCGATCGGCGCGATCGCCGCCGTGGCCCCCAGGATCAGCAGGATGTTGGCGATGTTGCTCCCCACGACGTTCCCTACGGCGATCCCCGGGGCCTCGCGGAATGCCGCGATCAGGCTCGCGACCAGCTCCGGCGCCGACGTACCGAATCCTACGAGCGTCAAGCCAATGAACAGCGGCGAAATGCCCACGGCGCGCGCCACGCCGACCGCGCCCCGGACGAGGAACTCGCCGCTTGCCAGGAGCAGAACCAGTCCTGCGGTCAGCTGTAGGTACGTCATCGGTCGGAGGCCGGCGAAAGGGTGGCCAGGCCGCGCCAAAGGCCATGTGGCGCATCATGATACACGAATCACGCTTCGTAAATAACGGGGTCAGGCCACCAGGCGCGAGAAGCTCGCGGCGTCGATGTTCGCGCCACAGACGATGAGACCGACCTTGCGGCCCTCGAGCGCGCCGCGCAGCGGCCCGAGCAGCGCGGCAGTTGCCGCCGCGCCGGCGGGCTCCACGGCGAGCTTTCCATGCTCGAGGAGCAGGCGCATCCCCGCCCTGATCGCGTCGTCGCTCAGGCGCACGAGTTCGTCCACGTGGTCCCTGCAGAGGGCGTAGCTCACCGGCAGGGCGTAGGGCGCGCCGAGGCTGTCGGCGATGGTCGCCACGCGCTCGATCCCCATGGGCCGACCGGCTGCGAAACTACGGTGCATGCTGTCGGCGCCTTCCGGCTCCACGCCGAACACCCGGCACCGCGGGTTGATCGCCTTCACGGCGGTGGAGACCCCCGCGCAAAGGCCCCCGCCGCCGACGGGCACGATGACGGCGTCGAGATCGGGCACCTGTTCCATCAGCTCGAGGCCGAGCGTCGCCGTGCCGGTCGCCGTGCGCAGGCCTTCGAAGGGATGGATCAGGGTCCTCGCCTCGGCCGCCTGCAGTTCCTCGCCGCGCCGGAAGCCTGCATGTGCGTCGGGAGCGAACTCGACTTCCGCTCCCAGCGCGCGACACTGCGCAACCCGGAAGGAGTTGGCGCTCGCGATCATCACGATCCTCGCGCGGGTGCCGAGTACGCCGGCTGCGTAGGCCGTTGCAATGGCATGGTTGCCCGCGCTGACGGCGCACACCCCGCGCGCCCGCTCCTCGGGAGAAAGAGCCATGATGTTGAGCAGCGCGCCTCTCGGCTTGAAGCTGCCGGTGCGCTGGAAGAGCTCCAGCTTCAGGATCGGCACTGTGCCGGGTCCGAAGGCGGACTCCACCGCGGGACCGCGCAGCTCGAGAATCGGCGTCGTGTCCACGAGACCAAGAAGCTTTTGACGCGCCTCACGGATGTCCGCGAGGCCGATCAGCGGTGGCACGGCCTGCCCTGCAATTTCCCCGAAGCCGTGATCCTAGCGCAGAGCCGCAGAATGTTTGGCGTGGTGTTTCCGGCGACGACGGCCAGGGTTCAGCGTCCGGAACGCCTCGCCCGCGTCAGGCACATCTGCTTCTCCCGGATCGCGTCGTTCAACCGCCCGAGCAAGGCGCTGCGGTCTGCCGGCCGCAACCCGGGCTCGGCGCCGTTGCCTCGCGCTGCGGCCAGCACCATGTCGTCGCGGCAGCGCAGGAGGTCGTCGAGCTGGCGCTCGTGCTCCAGCAGACGGGGAGTCTGGCCGGTCAGGTCCTCCGGGGGGCCGTCCGCTGACGCTTCGGGGTCGTCTCGAAGTGGACCCGAGGGATCGTTCAGTCTCATCGCGCTCCTCAATTGTCGCTTTCACGGCTCCGCTCGGAGCCCGGCGCGGCCGCGGCGCGCCCCTTCCGCAACCGCACTCACTCCTCGAGGGCGACTTGCAGGCGCTTCAGCGCCTCGCGGTGCAGCTGGCAGACCCTGGATTCCGTCACGCCGAGGACCTCGCCGATCTCGCGCAGCGTCAGCTCCTCGTCGTAGTACAGCGCCAGCACCAGCCGCATGCGCTCCGGCAGGCCCTCGATCGCCGCGACAACAGCCTCCTGACGACTGGCCTGCTCGAGCTGCGTCTCGGGACCGGGCTCGTACGGCTCGGAGAACCCCGTGGCGCGATCCTCGTCGTCCAGGGACCCCGACTCGAAGCTCACGAGTCGGCAGGCCACGGCGTCGTCGGCCAGCTTGAAATAGCGCTCGACGGTAATGCCCATCGATGCGGCCACTTCCGCCGGCGTGGCAGCCATCCCGGTGGTCGTCTCCACGCGCCGTGCCGCCTCCGCGATCTGGCGTGTCGCCCGGTTCACGGACCGGGGAGTCCAGTTGCCGCGCCGGAGCTCATCGAGAATCGCTCCGCGGATCCGGATCCCGGCATACGTCGAGAAACTGGCGTTCCTGTCGCTGCGAAAGCTCGAGGCGGCCTGCAGCAGGCCGATCATGCCGGCCTGTATCAGGTCACCGACCTCGACCGTCGCGGGCAGGCGGGAAACCAGGTGATACGCGATTCGCACCACCAGGTCCCGATGGCTGGCGACCAGTTCGTCCAGTTCCCCGACGGGACGCTGGCGCGATTCAGAAGGTGGGTCCTGACGAGTCACTGCGGTCATTGCAGACTCCTTTCGGGAGGTGGGCCGGATGATCGAGCGGGTTTTTTCTTATTGATTCAAGAAAACAGACTTGATGATTGCAGCGCTTTATTAAGTCTAATGCCTAACTAATTGAAAATACAAGATCACACTATTGCCCCTGCCCGACCCCGGGAGGCTCAAGTTCCTCCGGACATGGCCGACAACGGTAGCGAGCGGCTCGCGACGATCCCTAGAGGGCCGTCACGAAATGCCAACCTCGGCCCACAGGGCGCAGCAGGATCCCGACGGGAATCACGTCACGGCGCAGCCCCCGACCAGAGAAGCCAAGCCAGCCATGTGCCTCAGCCAACAACAGCTCGCGCGCGCCGTCGAAGACGCTCTGGATCGCGATCCTTTGCTCGTGAGTGCGCTGCGCGAGGCGATTCGCGAGGGGAGCTATCGCGTCGACGTACGTCGCGTAGCCCGCAAGCTGCTGGTGCTCGAGCGCCGGCTCGAGCGTCCTCGATGAACGCGTCACGCATGGACAGCACGCAACTCGTAGCCACCCTCGACACGATCCTCCTGGCCGAGGAGGCGGCCGCCGGTGTCCTGCTGTGCGCGCTCGAGGCGGAGGCCGAGGCCCTGAAGGGGCGTGACGCGGCCACGCTGACCCTGGCCACCGAGGAAAAGGTCGAGGCACTCGAGAAACTCGAGTCCATCGAGCAGGAACGCCGCGATTTCTGCGCCCGCATCGGCGCCGGCCCCGGCCAGGCCGGCATGGATGCCTGGCTTGCGGCCTATGCGGGCAGTGGCGGCCAAGCCACGGGCCTTCGCGAGCGTTGGACTTCCCTCACCGAACTTCTGCGCCGCAGTCGCGAGATCAACCAGGCCAATGGACTCGTGGTGGCCTCGCTGCAGCGACGCGTGCAGCAGGCGCTGAGCCTGATGCGAACCGGCTCGACGGAGCCGCCCGCCTACGGTCCCGAGGAAGCGACCGTGGCTGCTCCGTCGCCGGTCCGGACGATTGCGCGGGCGTAACCTGAACCGAGTTCCCGGAGGCCTTGCATGCTAGTCCTCACCCGGCGCGCCGATGAGTCCATCGTCATCATGCCCGCGGAAGGCGCGGACTCTCGCATGACGCTCGCGGAGCTGTTCGCCAACGGGCCCATTCTGATCACCTTGCTCGGCGGCTCGGGCCGGCGCGTGAAGATGGGCATCGAGGCTCCCAGCCACCTGGCGATCCGCCGAAAGGACGAGTAGCCCCGTCAGCGCCGGCGTATTGCGCCGCAGCATCGTGGTCAGGCGTAACTTAATTCCCTGATTCGAAAGAAGTGTCCGCATCGCGGACTCTCTGTGATTTTGCCGCTTCCCTCCCGCGGCAGGCATGGGCATACTCGCGGTCAGTAATTCGTCTCCACGAACAAAAAGCGGGGATCGGGAGATGGAACGGCGACTGCATACGCGGCATCGTGCGCGTACGACTGTCTATATCAGCGTCCCGGGACGTCCGGGCAAGCTGTGCCGCGCCCATAATCTGAGCGCAAACGGCGTGTTCATCGAGACACGCAATCTTGGCCTCTCCAAGGGCACGATCGTCGAACTGGCGTTCGCGATCAATCTCGGCAAGGTGACGAAGATTCACCGGCGCCAGGCCGTGGTCGCGCACGTGTCCCGGGGCGGCACGGGCCTGCGGATGGAGAGCTACGGCGGCCGTTGACGGCCGGCCGACATACGGTTTCCATGTCGGGGGGTACCCGTGCCGCGAGGCCCGGTTACCCTCTTTCTTTTTTTCCGCCCCGTCTTCCTCGGAGGTCGTCCCGATGCGCTTGCTTGCCCTCGTCGCGATGCTGGGAGTCACGGCCTGCGTCGCCACACCGCAGATCATCGTATCCGGGCCTGGAGCCGAAAGCCTCGCCAGCCTGCGGACGTTCGAGTTCCGCTCCTCGGAGGTCGTCGTCGAGTCAGGCAGCCGGGGACGGCGCGCCGATGCCCAGGTGGCGGAGAAGGTGCGGCGTGCGCTGGACTCCAAGGGCTACGTCGAGGCGAAGGCAGGGACTCCTGCAGACTTCTACGTGACCTATCGGGTTGCCGTCTTCCTCTCGGAGAATCCCAGGGACCCTTACGAGACGCCGCGCGACCCGACGACGCTGATCGGGCGTGACCCCGCGCCCGACGCCGCGGGCGTGGAGGGACTGGTGCGGCAGGCCACGCTGGTCCTCATGGCCCAGGCGCCTGCCGACGACAGGGTCCTGTGGCAGGGCCAGGCCTCGGGCGTCGCGGCGAGCAGGGCGGAGCTGTCCACCGGCGCCATGCGCGCCATCGATCAAATGCTGAAGGAATTTCCCGCTCGCACGCCTTGATCGTCGCCGCGCCTACCTTGCTGATAACCTCGGGGCATCAGCACAGCGTGGGCGGCGATTTCCCGGCACGGCCCACAAGGCTCTAATGTTCAGGTTCGACCGGTGCCCATGGCCGCGCCGGCGGGACCCGCAATGAGGGGCGCCACATGGCACGTATCTACGACAGCATCCTGGACACCATCGGCCGGACGCCGCTCGTGCGGATGCAGAAGATCGGCCGGGACCTGCCCGGCAGGCTGGTGCTCAAGCTCGAGTTCTTCAATCCATGCGCGAGCGTGAAGGACCGCATCGGCGTCAGCATGATCCAGGAACTGGAGCGCCAGGGGCGCATCGGGCCGGACACGGTGCTGGTGGAGCCGACGAGCGGCAACACGGGCATCGGGCTCGCCTTCGTCGCCGCCGCGAAGGGTTACAGGCTGTTGCTGACGATGCCGGACACGATGAGCCTCGAACGGCGGCGGATGCTCGCTGCCTTCGGCGCGGAGCTTGTGCTCACCGAGGGCATCAAGGGAATGAAAGGCGCCATTGCGCGTGCGCAGGAGATCGTGGATGGCGACCCGAAGCGCTTCGTCATGGTGGGACAGTTCTCCAATCCGGCCAACCCGGAGGTGCATCGCCGGACCACCGCCGAGGAGATCTGGGAGGACACCGACGGGCAGGCGGACATCCTGATCTCGGGGGTCGGCACGGGCGGCACCATCACCGGCGTAGCGGAGGTCCTGAAGGCCCGCAAGCCCTCGTTCAAGGCGGTCGCCGTCGAGCCCTCCGCCAGTCCGGTGCTCTCAGGCGGCGCGCCGGCGCCGCACAAGATCGCCGGAATCGGCGCCGGCTTCGTGCCCGAGATCCTGAACACCGGGATCATCGACGAGATCATTCAGGTTGGCCACGAGGATGCCGGCGAGCACGCCCGGCGTCTCGGCCGCGAGGAAGGCATCCTGGTCGGCATCAGCTCCGGCGCGGCGCTCTCGGCCGGGCTCACTGTCGCGGCGCGCGAGGAGAATCGCGACAAGCTGATCGTGGTGGTCATTCCGAGTTTCGGCGAGCGGTATCTCTCGACCTGGCTGTACGAGGAGGCACCGACCAATGACGTCAAGCTCGTCGTCAACCGCTGACGCGGCCGGACGGACCGTCGCCGACCCGTTGCTGGGCGTCGTCCCGGGAAGCGGCTTCGCCGGCCTCGGCGCCGGTCCCCTGCCCGACCGCGAGACCGTCCTCGGACTCGTCGAGCGGCTGCACGCCCTGCTCGTCCCCGAGACGCTTCCGGGTGTAGACGAACTCGCCCAGCGGCGGGCCTACATAGAGCGCGAGACGCATGACATCGAGCCGCTCATGGCCTCGCAGGTGGTGCTCGCGCTACGGTTCCGCGACCGGCTCGAGGCCCGCGACACGACCGAGCCCGAGCGGCTGGCCTCGAGCTACGGCGTCGCACGCTCCCTGATCGAGGCGCTGCCCGCACTGCGGCAGCACCTCCTCGAGGACGCCTGGGCCGCGTACCGCGGCGATCCCTCCTGCCGCGATCCGGTCGAGGCGCTGTACGCATTCCCGGGCGTCTTTGCCATCACGCGCCACCGGTTTGCGCACGTGCTTCAGGCGCTCGGCGTCCCGCTGCTGCCGCGGCTCGTCGCCGAGCATGCCCACCGGCTCACCGGCATCGACATCCACCCCGGCGCGACCATCGGCCGGGAGTTCTTCATCGATCACGGCACCGGCGTCGTCATCGGCGAGACGGCCGAGATCGGCGACCGCGTCACCCTGTACCAGGGCGTCACGCTCGGCGCCAAGAGCTTCCAGGTGGACGAGTCCGGCCACCTCGTAAAGGGCCGGCCGCGACATCCCATCGTCGAGGACGACGTCACCATCTACGCGAGCGCCACGGTGCTCGGCCGCGTGCGCATCGGCAGCGGCAGCGTGATCGGCGGCAACGTCTGGCTGACGCACAGCGTCCCGCCCGGCTCGAGGATCTACCAGGCCAAACCGCTCGAAGCCGGCTTCGAGCAGGGCGGGGGGATCTAGACGCAGCGCGAGGAGGGGGGCGCGAGGAGGGGACAGTCCCCTTTGGGGACAGTCCCCGTCGCGCCCCCCTCCTCGCACCCCCTCCCAGCGCCGCCTGCTACGCCGGCTCCACCGGAAGCCCCTCTGCCTCCCACACGGCGAAGCCGCCGAGGTTGTACACCGAGGTGAAGCCGAGATCCCGCAGCGTCTTGCCGGCGAGTGCCGAGCGGCCGCCGGTACCGCAGTACAGGATGAGGGTCCGGTCCTTGCGGAACGCGGCGTCGTAGGCCGGCGAGCTCGGGTCTACCTTGAACTCGAGCAGTCCGCGCGAGACGTGCACGGCGCCGGCCACCTTGCCCGTGTTCTGGAGTTCCGCCGCATCGCGCACGTCCAGGATCAGGGCGTCGCCGCTGCGCTGCAGCTCGTGCGCATCCTCCGGAGAGATCCTGGGGACGGCCGCGTTGGCCGCCGCGATCATCTGCTGCAGCGTCGTGGACATTGCGTTCCTCCGGACCCGGGCACAAGCGTAGCAAGCCCGGCGTGGGCCCGGTACGGCCCGGCCACGATTGCGCCCGTCACGTCGAGCCACTACCTTTCGCGCATCCGCCAGCGCCGGATCGACGTGCCCATGCCGCAGAAGCTCTCCCGTCGCGCCTTCGTCCACCGCAGCGCCGCCGCCGCTGCCCTGGCCGCGATGCCCTTCGGCCGCGTCGCCGCACAGGTCCGGTTCAGCTCCTACCCGTTCAAGCTCGGCGTCGCCTCGGGAGACCCTTCGCCCGACGGATTCGTGCTCTGGACGCGCCTCGCCCCGGAGCCGCTCGAGCCCGGGGAACTCGGCCGGGTCACCTTCGAGGTCGACTGGGAGGTCGCCGACGACCCGGGCTTCGGGCGGATCGCGGCGCGGGGCCGCGCCTTCGCCCCCGCGCATCTGGCCCACTCGGTGCACGTCGAGGTCGGCGGCCTGCAACCGGGGCAGGAGTACTTCTATCGGTTCCGCCTGGGGCGCTACGACAGCCCCATAGGCCGCGCGCTCACGGCGCCCGCGTCGACCGAATCGCTGCGGTTCGCTTTCTCCTCCTGTGCACACTACGAGCACGGCTTCTTTTCTGCCTACCGTTACATGGCGGACGACCGGCCCGACCTCATGATCGCGCTGGGGGACTACATCTACGAGGACGGCTACGGCGAGCGACGGGTCCGGCTGTTCGACACGCGCGAGGCGCGAACGCTGGCCGAGTATCGCAACCGCTATGCGCAGTACCGGACGGACCCCGACCTGCAGGCCGCCCACGAGGCCTGCCCCTGGCTGCTCACCTGGGACGACCACGAGGTCGACAACGACTACGCGGGGTTCACGAGCGAGCACGAACTCTGCGGCGGCGAGGCGGAGCGCATCGCTTTCCGGAAGCGTCGCGCGGCCGCGTACCAGGCCTGGTTCGAGCACATGCCGGTGCGCCCGTCGCGGCTTCGCGCCGGCGGCGGCATCCGGCTCTACGACACGCTCGACTGGGGCAAGCTGGCGCGCTTCTGCCTGCTGGACACGCGCCAGTATCGCTCTCCCCAGGCCTGCCCACGGGAACCGACGCCGACGCGCTGCGACACGGAGACCGGCCGCAAGCTGCTCTTCATCGGTGCCGGCGGCGGCCGGCTCATCGACCCGACCGACCCGTCGTGCAAGGGCGAGGTGGAGGATCGCGCGCGCACGATGCTCGGCGAGGAACAGGAACGGTGGCTCGACGCTGCGCTGGCGGAGAGCCCGGCGCGGTGGAACCTGCTGGCCCAGAGTGTCGCGGTGGCGGCCATCCGGGAGGGCGCACCGGAACGGCCTCTGGTCCACTCGGATTCCTGGCCCGCCTATCCCGCCGCCCGCGAGCGGCTGCTCCAGTCGCTGTCCCGTCACCGGGTGAGCAACCCCGTGGTCCTGACGGGTGATGTCCACGCTTTTTTCCTCAGCGAGGTCCGGGACGCGGACCAGCGGCCCGTCGCCGTCGAGCTGGTCACCTCCTCGATCGCCACCAACAACAAGGACTGGACCAAGGTGCTGCCACTGAATCCCCACATCCGCTTCCACGACGGCACGCACAGCGGCTACGTGCGCTGCACGCTCGACCGCGACCGGCTGCAGGCCGACTTCGTCGGCATCGACGACATCCGCGACCCGCGCACGCCGCGCGCGGTGCTCGCCTCGTTCGAGGTGGCGGCGGGCTCGTCCGAACCCAGGAGGATCGGCTGATGAGCGCGGTAGACGACCTGGCGGCGCGCGTCGCGCGGCTCGAGGACCGCGCCGAGATCCGGGAATTGGTGGCACGCTACGGCTTCGTCGTGGACGATCGCGACATCGACGGTCTCGGCGAGCTGTTCGCGCCCGATGGCTGCTTCCGGTCCCGGGACGGCGTGATCGACGCTCACGGCCGGGAGGCCGTGATCGAGACGTTTCACGGCCGCTACGCGGCACTCGGCCTGTCGCTGCACGTGACTCACGATCACGTCGTCAGCTTCGACGAGGACGATCCGGACCGGGCAGGCGGGCTCTTGAGTTCCCACGCCGAGGTGCACCGCAACGGGCGGACGATGGTCGCCGCGTTGCGCTACGAGGACCGTTACCGGCGGCACGAAGGGCGCTGGCGCTTCGCCGACCGCCTGTTGTCGTTCATGTACTACGTGCCCGTCGAGGAGTACGCCGAGGCGCTCGGCTCCCTCGACCGCATGCGCGCCTACGACTCGCCGCGCCCTGCCGACTTTCCCGAGCAGTCCGCGAGCTGGCAGGACTATGCCCGACGCTTCAGCCGCCGCTGATCGCGCGGGGCGCCAACGCTCAGCGCGTGCTAACCTCGCGCGCCGGCAGGACAACGTGGGAGCGCAAGTCGGATGGAAGACCTGAGCCTGGCGCATGGCCTGACGCGGTTCCTGCACCTTCTGCTGTTCGTCTACTGGCTGGGCGGCGACGCCGGCGTCTTCTACTCGAGCCGGTTCGTCATCGACCCGAAGCTCTCGCGCGACGCCCGCATGACGGCCGCCAAGATCTTCATCGACCTCGACATGATCCCGCGCTACTGCATGGCGCTCATGCTGACGGTCGGCGGGATCCTGGCGGAGATCATGGGCATCTCGCATCCGGCCTGGGAAATGGTCGCCATCGTGCTGCTCGGGCCCGTGTGGCTCGGACTCGTGCTAGCGGTGCATGCCAAGGAAGGCTCGGCCGCCGGCCAGACGCTCAAGCGCGTCGACGTCTGGTTCCGCTGGATCGTCATCGCCTCGATCCTGGTATCGGTGGTCCACTCGCACTGGACCGGACGGCTCGACGGCCTGGAGTGGTTCTCAGCCAAGCTCGTGATCTTCGCCTTCCTGATCTTCTGCGGCCTGATGATCCGCCGGAACCTTCCGCCCTTCGTCGAGGGCTTCCGGCAGCTCGCCGGCAGCGGTCCGACGCCGGAAAGCGACCGGCTGATGATCGACTCCATGACGCGCTGCCGGCCCTACGTGCTGCTGATCTGGGCGGGAATCGCCGTCTCGGCGCTGCTCGGGATCCTCAAGCCCTCGCTCGGCTGATCAGCGCGCCTTCGTCCTTGCCCGCCTTGCGCGGTGCACGCGGCGGGCCGTGGCCAGTTCGTCCTTCAGGTAGGCGCCGGCGGCCGCCAGCATCCCCAGGCTGGTGTCGGCCCGGCCTCGGTCGGCGAGCCGGAAGACCTGCTGGTAGTACCAGGCCTGGGCACCGAGCACGTTCAGGACGCGGGCCAGCAGGAGGGGGCTCGTCGGGGACAACCACCCGCGGGGGCGCAGCACCAGCGCGTGTTCCCAGCGCAGCGCCGCATCGGCCTCGCCCGACAACAGCCGCCTGGGCAGGTCCGGCTCGGTGCACAGTGGGCGACCGAGCCCGATGACGTCACAGTCGTCCTCCTCGAGCGCCGTCTGCATGCCCTCGCGCGTGCGGAAGCCACCCGTCAGCATCAGCGGCATCGTGGCGACTGCACGGATCGCGGTCGCGTACTCGGCAAAGTAGGCCTCGCGCTCGCGTGTACTCTCGCGGATGGGCACGACGCTGTCGCGCTTGCCCTCGAAGCCGAGCAGGCGCGGCTGCTCGTAGGTCCCTCCGGACACCTCGAGCAGGTCGACGCGCTCGCCGTTCAACCAGCGCACCACGTCGACACACTCCTCGTTGCTGAAGCCGCCCTTGCGGAAGTCGTCCGAGTTCAGCTTGATCCCGATCGGAAAGTCGTCGCCGACGGCGCACCGCACGGCTCGCACCGTCTCGATCAGCAGCCGCGCCCGGTTCTCGAGGGCCCCTCCCCAGGCGTCGCGACGCCGGTTGGTGACCGGCGAGAGGAAAGAGCTGATCAGGTAGCCGTGGGCGCCGTGGATCTGGACGCCCGTGAACCCGCTCTCGCGTGCGATCGAGGCGACCCGGGCGAAGCGCCCGATGAAGTCGAGGATCTCCTCCTCCGTGAGCGCGCGCGGCTGCGCATAGTTCCCGAGGATCTGCAATTGCACGGCGGAAGGCCCGAGCGGCTCGCCCGTGACGTAGCGCGGCGACTGCCGTCCCGCATGCGAGATCTGCATCCACAGTTGGTTGCCTGCTGCCGTGCCGGCCCGCGCCCAGGCCGCGAGCCGGCGCCGCCCTCGCTCCACAGGCGGTAGAGCCGCTCGTGCCGCGGCGTCGCGCGAAGCGTCTCGTCGGCAAGCCCCTCGGTCATGGCCGACTTGCATAGCCTGTTGGGAAGGGTCGCGCCGCATGGCAAACGGAGCGGCGAGGAAAGCTGGACCGCGAGCAATGGTGAAAGGGTCTCCCTGGGGCGGAAGGGCCGGGACGTCGAAGTCCATTATCCACGAATCTTGGCGGCTCGCTTCCCGCGCTTGCCTTTTGCGGCAGGCTGCGGTCTGCTGCCGGCATGCAATCGCCGCACGCGACAGCGGTTCCGCCAGGGCTGACACTGGTGTTCGGCGCGAGCGGATACATCGGCACGAATCTCGTGCCCCGGCTCCTTTCCGAAGGCTTCCGCGTGCGCGCTGCTGCGAGGAAGCGCGAGGTCCTCGAGGCACGCAAGTGGCACGGCGCGGAACTCGTCGAGGCCGACGCGACGAAGCCGGACACGCTGCGCCCGGCGTTGCACGGAGTCGAGACCGCGTACTACCTCGTGCACTCGATGGCCTCGGGCCGGGGATTCGGCGACCTCGACCTCGAGGCCGCGCGCAACTTCGCGCGCGCAGCCGGGGAGGCTGGGGTGCGCCGGATCGTCTACCTCGGGGGCCTCGTGCCAGAGGGCGCGGACAGCGAGCACATCCTCTCCCGGCGCGACACGGGCGACGCGCTGCGGGAAGGCCCGGTACCGGTCATCGAGCTGCGCGCGGGCATCATCGTCGGCGCGGGCTCGGCCGCCTTCGAGGTCATGCGTGACCTCGTGCTCAACCTACCGCTCATGATCACCCCGCGCTGGGTGCAGGCCAGGTCGCCTCCGATCGCGCTCGAGAATCTCCTCGGGTACCTCGTGCGGTTGCCGCAGGTGTCGGAGGCCGAAGGCCGCATCTTCGACTGCGGCGGCCCCGAGACCCTCACGTATGCCGAGATGATGAAGCGTCTCGCGATCATCGCGGGGAAAGAGCCGCCGAGGATCCTCGCGGTGCCGGTGCTCACGCCGCGGCTGTCCTCCTACTGGCTGGCGCTCGTAACGGCGGTGCCCACGTCCATCGCACGCGCGCTGATCGGCGGGCTCAAGCACGATTTCCACGCGGACGACGCCGAGCTGCGCCGTATGGTCCCGCAGCGCCTGCTCGACTTCGACGAGTCAGTACGCGCCGTCTTCGCCGCGGAGGAGAGCCACGCGGTCCAGGCCCGCTGGACCGAGGGCGCCTTCCCGATCCGCGGCTACCGGCGTGAGCACGCCTTCTACGCGAAGCGTGCCGGCGGCTCGGCCGAGACGACGGCCTCGCCCGCGCAGGTCTGGGACGTCGTCAAACGGATCGGCGGCGCGAACAGGTACTACTGCGCCGACCTCGTCTGGTGGCTACGCGAGACGCTCGACTGGATGATCGGCGGGCCGGGACGCAATCGCGGCCGGCGCGACCCGGACGAGCTTCGCGTCGGCGACCACGTCGACTCGTGGCACGTCATCGGGGTCGAGCCCGGGCGCCGGCTGACGCTCTCGTTCGGCATGAAGGCGCCGGGAGCGGGCGTCCTCGAGATCGTCCTGCAACCGCTCGACGATGGCGGCTCCCGACTGACCGCGACCGCGTACTGGCACCCGGCCGGCGTCTGGGGACTCGTCTACTGGTACGCCCTGGTCCCGGCGCACCTGTTCATCTTCAAGTGCATGACCCGGAACATGTGCCGGCGGGCAGAGGATTCGCGGGACGCCGACGCTGACCGCGTGCCGCCCGCCTGACCGAGTTGGCCGCTGAGATCGAACGCCTCATCGAACAGCCCGCGGGCTGGAATCCTACGTTCGACAGCGTGCATCGGGTCCCGATGCCGATCTCGAGCCTGCGTCCCGCGGCGCAATCCGCCACCAGCAGGCGCATTCCTGCGCCGTCAAGTCCGTCTTGCGCAGGCTCAGCTGCCAAAGCCGCTCGGCCTCCTCCGTATCGTAGGACAGTGACGAAGAACGGGCCTCTCTTCCGCAA
>LJNS01000067.1 GCA_001303245.1 Gammaproteobacteria bacterium SG8_30 | reverse complement strand
GCGACCGCGCTCCACGCCGGTCTCCAGCGTCGGACCGTAGCGCAGCAGCCGCTCGAGCACCTGCCGATCCGCCGGTTCGAGCGGCGCGTCGAGCTGGACGAAGTGCCAGTACCGCGCCGCCACATCCCGTACGCGGGCATCCCGCTGGCGGAGCGCAGCGCGCAGCTTGTCGAGACGGAACCGGGAAAGAGCCGGGGCGCCGGCCAGCTTCTGGATGTCAGGCTGCATGGGCCGGCGCCGTCAGCGCTTCGGCCCGGGATCGGCTCCCGTGGGAAACACGGGCATTGGGAACTGGGCGACGTTGCCGCCCTCGAACGCGGTGATCTTGCTGACGCCCTGCTTGCGCACCTCGTCGATGCGCAGGATCGAGTGCATCGGCAGGAAGGTTCGCTTCACGCCCTGGAACCGCCGTGGCTCACCTTGCGGGCGTAGATTTCGTAAACCTTGCCCTGATTGACGAACATGACCTTGAAAATGTGACTTGCGGCCATTCGGAGGAAACGTGGGGCTGGCTATTGTCCCGGACATTATAGGCGGGTTCGTCGCCCGGGCGGGCGGCTGCGACTGCATGGACGCTGCGTGGCAACGGATTCCTCGTCCCGGGCGCGGAATTCGCCGTCGGGGTGAGGTCAAGGCGGGGACACGGGCGGATGGCGCTGAGATTGAGCATCCTGGGCGGCATCGCCGGCGTGTCCGGCGTCCGCACCCGCTGGACGTTCGGCGTCAACGGCGGACGGATCGGCCGCGCCTCGGACAACGACTGGGTGCTGATTGTCTCGTCCCACCATGCCGAGATCGAGCACCGCGGCGGTGAGTGGTGGATCCGCGACACCAGCACCAACGGCACGTTCGTCAACGGCAGCCGCCGACCGCTCGGCCCCGGTGAGCGCCACCGCATCGAGGACGGCGACCGCATCCGCCTCGGCTCGATCCAGCTCATCGCCGAGATCACGGCGAGCGATGACGAGTTTCCTCCGGACGAGGACTTTGACCTCTCCGAGACGGCACTCGACAGCTCCTTCGAGGTCAGGTCGCTGCTCTCGACGGCGCCGAAGGCGGGAAAAAAGACCTCCGCGGCGGACGTCTACGGCCAGCCGCTGCCCGACGGCAGGGAGCGGAAGACGAAGAAGAAGACGGCGTCCGGCTCGCCGCGCGGCAGATCCGCACCGGTCGAAACGTTTGAGGCCGCCCCGGACTTCCGGCCGAACGATCCCGTCGGAAATGCCTTCTGGCCGGGCCTGGTGGCGTTCTGCAAGGGCGCCGGGCTCGATCCTTACGCGCTGCCGCCCACCGCGCGCGCCGCCGTGCTGCAGGCCGCCGGGCAGGCGCTGCGCGAGACCATGATCGGCCTGATGGAGCTCGCCCGGGCGCGCGCCGAGTTCACCCGCGAGATGGGCGTGACCGGGGACAAGCGCCTGCGCGACGCCACGAGCCCCCTGATGCAGGTCCGCTCCGTCGACGACGCGCTGAACCAGCTGCTGACCGCGCACGGACATGCCGGCGGTGGCGGGATCAACGAGGTAAGCTCGCAGTTCGCCAAGACGCGCCACCACCAGCAGTCGATGCTGGTTGCCATGCGCGAGGCGCTGCCGGTTCTCCTCGACCGCTTCCACCCCGATCAGGTGGAGCAACAGTTCGCACGCTCCGCGCGCGCTGCCGTCGGCGCGGAGGCGCAGACGCGCTTCTGGGCGCAGTACCGGGACCTCCACAAGTCCCTGGTCGAGCCGGACGAGAGCGGCCTGCCAGCGATCTTCGCCGAGGAATTCGCGCGCGCCTACTCGGACCTCGCGTCGGTGAGGCTCCGACTGACCGCCAGGACAGACGACTCGGGCTGAACGGAACTCGCATTCAGTGGCGGAGAGGGTGGGATTCGAACCCACGTGGGGCGCAATGCCCCCAACCGATTTCGAGTCGGTGCCGTTATGACCGCTTCGGTACCTCTCCAGTAAACCTTTTTCCGCGCAAGGAACGGCCCGGCGCAGGGCTTTCTGGCACTCGAACTGCTCCCGCGACCGGGGGCCGGTGAGCCCTGTATTCTACACGAATGGACGCTGCAACAGCGACCGACCGACCGCCACGCCGCACCCCTGCCCGGCCGCCGTTTCGGGTCGCCGGCACGGTGACGGTGGCGCTCGTGCTCGCGACCTGCTCGCAGCCGCCGGACATCCTGACTCAGGTCCGCGAGGCGGGCCTGCTGCAGGTCGCCACACGCAACAGCCCGACGGCCTACTACCTCGGGCTCGATGGCCCGGAGGGTCCGGAGTACGAGCTGGCGCGCGGCTTCGCGGAGTGGCTCGGCGTGCGGGCCGGTTTCATCGTAGTGCCCTCCGGCACGGCCGCGCTCGAGGAGGTCGCCCACCATCGCGTTCATCTGGCGGCCGCGGGCATCGTGGCCAACCAGGCGAGGCGCTCGCGCCTCGTGTTCGGCCCGACCTACCAGCAGGTGAGCCAGAACATCGTCTACCGCGAGTGGGATCCGCCGCCGGAGTCGGCGGTCGATCTAGAGGGCAAGCGGATCGAGGTCGTAGCCGGCTCGACCCATGCCGAGGCGCTGGCCGCGCTGGCCAGGCATGAGCCAGGTCTCGCCTACGTCGAGCGGCGCGGCGTCGACCAGCTCGACCTGCTGGCGCGGGTGTCGAGCGGCGACATCGACTACACGGTCGCGGACTCCTCGGAATTCTCCCTCGGGCGGCACTTCCACCCCGAGCTGCGCACAGCCTTTACCCTGACGCTGTCCGAGGGCATCGCCTGGGCCATGAGCCCGCGCGACGACTCGCTCGCGCCGCTGGTCCGGCGGTATTTCGACGACATCCGCGCGGACGGCTCCCTCGAGCGCATCCTGGCGCGCTACTACGAGGCGGCCGACCGTTTCGACTACGTGCACTCGCTCGGCTTCATGCGCCACGTCCACGAACGGCTGCCGGAGCTGCGCCCGCTGTTCGAGCAGGCCGCGGCGGAGACGGGGTTTGACTGGCGTCTGCTCGCCGCCATCGCCTACCAGGAATCCAAGTGGGACCCGGCAGCGACGTCCGTGACCGGCGTCCGCGGGATCATGATGCTGACGGAGCCGACGGCCGCCCGGGTCGGGATCGACGACCGGCTCGACCCCGTGCAGAGCATCCTTGGCGGGGCGCGCTACCTGATCGAGGTAGAGAACAAGATTCCGCCGCGCATCCCGGAGCCGGACCGCATGTGGCTTGCGCTCGCCGCCTACAACGTGGGCTTTGGTCACCTGGAGGACGCGCGCATCCTGACGCAGCGCCAGGGCGGCAGCCCGGACCGCTGGGCCGACGTGCGCCGGCACCTGCCCCTGCTCGCCCAGGAGCGCTGGTACACGACGCTGCGACGCGGCTACGCGCGCGGCTGGGAGCCCGTGCAGTTCGTCGATCGCATCGAGGGCTACCTCGAAATGCTCGTCTGGCTGACCGGCTCGCCCGACGCACCGCTGCGCCTGGTGACGCCGCCTCCCGTCGAGGTCATGGCGGACACGGCCGCCGTCGATTGACCCTGACGGTGACCGCCGGATTCAGCGCCGCGAGGCGAAGAATCGCTTGAGGACCTCCCCGCACTCGTCGGCCAGGACGCCCCCGAAGGAGTCCACACGATGGTTGAACTCGCGGGCCGTCACCAGGTTGAAGGCGCTGCCGGCGGCGCCCTGGCGCGGGTCCCAGGCGCCGAACACGAGGCGCGCAACGCGCGCGTGCACGAGCGCGGCCGCGCACATCGGGCAGGGCTCGAGCGTCACGTAAAGCGTCGTGCCGCCCAGGCGATAGTCGCCAATCACCCGCGCCGCCTCGCGCATGGCGACGATCTCTGCGTGCGCCGTCGGGTCGCGGGTCGCGATCGGCCGGTTCCAGCCTTCGCCGAGGATCTCCTCGCCACGCACGACAAGCGCGCCCACCGGCACCTCGCCGGCCGCCTCGGCACGGCCGGCGAGCTCGAGCGCCCGGCGCATGAAGTCGGTGTCGGTCCTCACGCGATGCGCCGTGCGCTCATTCCCACTCGATGGTGGCCGGCGGCTTGCCGGAGACGTCATAGACCACGCGCGAGACGCCCTTCACCTCGTTGACGATCCGGCGGGAGCACACGTCCAGCAACTCGTAGGGCAGGTGTGCCCAGCGCGCAGTCATGAAGTCGACCGTCTCGACGGCGCGCAGGGCGATGACCGGCTCGTGGCGGCGACCGTCGCCCGTCACGCCGACGCTCTTCACCGGCAGGAATACCGCGAACGCCTGGCTCGTCCTGTCGTACCAGCCGGCCTTGCGCAGTTCCTCGATGAAGATGTGGTCGGCGAGGCGAAGCGTCTCAGCCGCGGCCGGGGTCACCTCGCCGAGGATGCGCACTCCCAGCCCCGGGCCCGGGAAGGGGTGGCGGTACACCATCTCTGCGGGCAGGCCGAGCTCGACGCCGATGCGCCGCACCTCGTCCTTGAAGAGCTCGCGCAGCGGCTCGATGAGCCTGAGCTTCATGGTCTCGGGCAGGCCGCCGACGTTGTGGTGGCTCTTGATGACGTGCGCCTTGCCGGTCTTGCTGCCGGCCGACTCGATGACGTCGGGGTAGATGGTGCCCTGCGCGAGGAAGGACACGTCGCTCAGCTTGTGCGCCTCCTCGTCGAACACCTCGATGAACAGCCGGCCGATGATCTTGCGCTTGGCCTCCGGGTCGGTGATGCCCGCGAGCTCGCGGAAGTAGCGTTCGGCCGCGTTCACCCGGATGACCTTCACGCCCAGGTTCTTCTCGAAGACCCGCATGACCTCGTCGCCCTCGCGATGGCGCAGCAGGCCGTGGTCCACGAACACGCAGGTCAGCTGGTCGCCGATGGCCTTGTGCAGCAGCGCCGCCACCACCGACGAGTCGACGCCACCCGACAGGCCGAGCAGGACCTTGCCGGCACCGACCTCGGCGCGCACCCGCTCGATGGCGTCCTCGATGATGTTGCCCGCCGTCCAGCTCGCGTCGCAGCCGCAGACCTGACGAAGGAAGCGCTCGTAGATGCGCGCGCCCTGGCGCGTATGCGTGACCTCGGGGTGGAACTGCAGCGCATAGAAGCGCCGCGCCTCGTCGGCCATGCCCGCGATCGGCACGTCGCCGGTCGAAGCGATCACCTTGAAGCCCTCGGGCAGTGCGACGACCCGGTCGCCGTGGCTCATCCACACGTCGAGCAGGCCATGGCCCTCGTCGTTGACCCGGTCCTCGATGTCGGCGAGCAGTGCCGAGTGGCCGCGGGCCCGCACCTCGGCATAGCCGAACTCGTGCACGTCGCCCGGCTCGACTCGCCCCCCGAGTTGGGCGGCCATGGTCTGCATGCCGTAGCAGATGCCGAGCACCGGCACGCCGAGCTCGAAGACGGCGACCGGCGCCGTCGGCGCGCCCGCCGCGGTCACCGACTCCGGCCCGCCCGAGAGGATGATGCCGCGTGCACCGAACCGATGGACGTCGTCGTTACCGGCGTCCCAGGGGTGAATCTCGCAGTAGACCCCGAGCTCGCGCACGCGCCGGGCGATGAGCTGCGTGTACTGGGACCCGAAGTCGAGGATCAGGATGCGATGCGCATGGATGTCCGCGCCGGGTCCTTGCATGGGGCGTCCGTCAGCTGACCCGGTAGTTGGGCGCTTCCTTGGTGATGCGCACGTCGTGCACGTGGCTCTCGCGCACGCCCGCGCCGGTGATGCGCACGAACTGCGGCCGCCTGCGCATCTCGTCGATGCTGGCGCTGCCGGTATAGCCCATCGCAGCCCTCAGTCCGCCCGCGAGCTGGTGGACGATCGCGATCAGGCTGCCCTTGTAGGGCACGCGGCCCTCGACGCCCTCGGGCACGAGCTTCTCGAGTTCCTCGACGGCGTCCTGGAAGTAGCGGTCGCTCGAGCCGTGGCGCTGGGCCATCGCGCCGAGCGAACCCATGCCGCGGTAGGACTTGTACGAGGCCCCCTGGTAGAGCTCCACCTCGCCGGGCGATTCCTCGGTGCCGGCGAACAGACCGCCGATCATGACGGCGTGCGCACCGGCGGCGATGGCCTTGGCGACGTCGCCCGAGTAGCGGATCCCGCCGTCGGCAATCAGCGGCACGTCGCTCTCGGCGAGCGCAGCCGCCACGGTGGCCACGGCGGACACCTGGGGCACGCCGACGCCGGCGACCACGCGCGTCGTGCAGATGGAACCGGGGCCGATGCCGACCTTGACGCCGTCCGCACCGGCGTCGACCAGGGCGCGGGCCGCATCGGCGGTCACGATGTTTCCGCCGACGACCTCGAGGCCGGGATGATCCTGCTTGATGCGCTCGACCGTCATGAGCACGCCGCGCGAGTGCCCGTGGGAGGTATCGACGACGACCACGTCGACCCCCGCCTCGACCAGTGCGGCGACGCGCTCCGCGGTGTCGGCGCCGGTGCCGACGGCGGCCCCGACCCGCAGGCGGCCGTGCTCGTCCTTGCAGGCGCGCGGGTAGTCCTTCGCCTTCTGGATGTCCTTGACGGTAATCATGCCGCGCAGTCGCCCTTCGGCGTCGACGACGAGCACCTTCTCGATGCGGTGCTTGTGCAGCAGCAGAAGCACCTCCTCGCGCGTGGCGTTCTCGCCGACCGTGACCAGCCGTTCCCGCGGAGTCATGACGCTCGACACCGGCAGGTCGAGCTGGTCCTCGAAGCGGATGTCGCGATGCGTGATGATCCCCACCACCCTGTTGCCGTCGGCCGTCACCGGCAGGCCGGAGATGCCCTTGGCGCGCGTCAGGTCGATGACGTCGCGGATGGTCGCCTCGGGCCGGACGGTGATCGGGTCCTTGATGACGCCGCTCTCGTACTTCTTGACCCGACCGACCTCTCGGGCCTGCGCCTGCGCCGGCATGTTCTTGTGGACGATGCCGATCCCGCCTTCCTGCGCCAGCGCGATGGCGAGCCGCGCCTCCGTGACCGTGTCCATCGCCGCGGAAACGAGGGGCAGGTTCAGCCGGATGCGGCGGGTGAGCTGGCTGGAGAGGTCGACGTCGCGCGGCAGCACCTCGGAGTAGGCCGGCACCAGCAGGACGTCGTCGAAGGTGAGCGCTTCCTGGACGATGCGCATGGGGTTCCCCGGGCGGTCCGAATGAAGCGGCGCATTGTACGATGCCGCGGGCCCCCTTGTGGAGGATTCGCAGTTCCCGGCGGTGCCGTCCGGCTTATCATCCGCCCATGGCCTGGCGCGCACCCTCCCTTCCCCCTGCCTCCCCCCGGGACGGCCGGGACGTCTACTCGGTATCCCGCCTCAACCGGGAGGCGCGCGGGCTGATCGAGGGCGGGCTCGGCATCGTCTGGCTCGAGGGTGAAGTGTCGAACTTCGCCCGGCCCGCCTCGGGCCACTGGTACTTCTCGCTCAAGGACGACAGCGCGCAGGTGCGCTGCGCGATGTTCCGGCAGCGCAATACGCTGGTCGCGGTCCAGCCGCGCGACGGCATGCAGGTGCTGGTGCGCGCCCGGGTCAGCCTCTACGAACCGCGCGGGGACTTCCAGCTCATCCTCGACCACCTCGAGGAGGCCGGCGAAGGCGAGCTCAGGCGCCGCTTCGAGGCGCTAAAGCGCCGGCTGGAGGCCGAGGGCCTGTTCGCGACGGAGCGCAAGCGTCCGATCCCCGGCCTGCCGCGCTCCATCGGGGTGATCAGCTCGCCGACGGGTGCGGCGCTGCGCGACGTGCTGCACGTGCTCGGGCGCCGCTTTCCGGCCATTCCCGTCATCCTCTACCCGGTCCCGGTACAGGGCGAGGGCGCCGCGCCGCGCATCGCCGCGGCGTTACGCACGGCGTCCGACCGGGCCGAGACCGACGTGCTGATCCTCGCACGGGGCGGCGGCTCCCTGGAGGATCTCTGGGCGTTCAACGAGGAGGTCGTGGCCCGGGCCATCGTAGCGTCCGCCATTCCCGTGGTGTCGGCCGTCGGGCACGAGGTGGACTTCACCATCGCCGATATGGCCGCCGACCTGCGGGCGCCGACCCCGTCCGCCGCCGCCGAAGTCGTGGTCCCGGATGCCGCGGAGTGGTTCCGCAGCCTCGAGGCCTCCCGTCGCAGGCTGACGGGCGCACTGCGCCGCCGGCTCGCGGAACGGCGCGAGACGCTGGGCTGGGCAGCCCGCCGGCTCAAGCAGCTGCACCCGGCGCTCCTGCTCGAGCGGCAGGCCCAGCGCCTCGACGAGCTCGGCGCAAGGCTGGCCGGCGCCATGCGCGGCGAGATCGAGCTGGCCTCGCACCGGCTGGCGAGGCGGCGCGCGGAGCTGGCGAGCGCGTCGCCGGCGGCCAGGCTGGCCGGGCTGGGGGGCCGGCTGGGGGTGCTGGAAGCGCGCCTCGCGCCGGCGCTGACGGCGCGGCTCGAGTCGGCGCGTTCCCGGCTGTCGGGCACGGCCCGCGCGCTGCACGCGGTGAGCCCGCTCGGCACGCTCGAGCGCGGCTATGCGATCGTCGCCCTCGTCGAGTCCGGCCGGGTGTTGACCGACGCATCGGCCGCCGCTGCGGGCGCGGAGATCGAGGCCCGCCTCGCCCGCGGGCGCCTCCGCGCCCGGGTGTTGCGCCGTCTCGACTGACCGACCGACCCGACCGGCGGCGCTCAGCGCCGCGAGTGCCGCATCAGCCGCTGCTTCTTGCGGCGCTGCCGGGGCGTGAGCGCGTTGCGCCGGCCGGCAAAGGGGTTCGCCTCGCTGCGGAACTCGAGCCGGACCGGAGTGCCGCGCAGGTCGAAGGCCTGCCGGAAGCAGTTCGCGAGGTAGCGCCGGTAGTTCTCGGGCGTGCGCTCCGCCTGGGTGCCGTGGATCACGATCACCGGGGGATTGCGCCCGCCCTGATGGGCGTAGCGCAGCTTCACGCGCCGGCCGCGGACCAGCGGCGGCTGGTGCTGCTGCATCGCGCCCTCGAGCACGCGCGTCAGCTCGGGCGTCGGCAGGTCGCGCATGGCCGCCTCGAAGGATGCGTGCACCGAGTCCATCATCTCGCCGACACCCGAGCCGTGCAGGGCCGAGATGAAGTGCACCGGCGCATAGTCCAGGAAGCGCAGGCGCTGCGCGAGCTGGTCGCGGATCTCGGTCCGCTGGCCGGGCGAGACGTGGTCCCACTTGTTGACCGCGATCACCATGGCCCGGCCGCGCTCCGCGACGATGCCGAGCAGCGTGGCATCCTGTTCGGCGACTTCCTCGCGGGCGTCGAGCACGCCGATCACGACGTTGGCCCGGTCGATCGCCTGCAGCGTCTTGATCACGCTGAACTTCTCGACCGCGTCCTCCACGCGGGCGCGGCGGCGCACGCCGGCCGTGTCGATCAGCGTGTAGCGGCGCCCGTCGCGCTCGCAGGGAACGAGTATGGTGTCGCGCGTCGTGCCCGGCTCGTCGAAGGCGATGAGGCGGTCCTCGCCGAGCAGCCGGTTGACGAGCGTCGACTTGCCGACGTTCGGCCGGCCGACCACGCAGACGCGGATGCCGCCCTCGGTGTCCGGCGACGACTCCTCCGGCGCGGGTGGCGGCACGTCCTCGAGCAGTTCCTCGAGCAATTCTTCCACGCCCTGCCGGTGCGCGGCCGAGAGGGCGCGCGGCTCGCCTAGTCCGAGGGCATGAAACTCCGCCACCGCGAGGGCGTCCTCGCGCCCCTCGGACTTGTTGACGGCCACGACGCCACGCTTGCCGCTGCGACGGATCACGCCCGCGACGAACTCGTCCGAGGGCACGACGCCGGCCCGGCCGTCGACGACGAGCACGATGCGGTCGGCCTCCTCGATCGCGCGCTGGGTCTGCCGGGCCATCGGCTCCTCGATGCCCCGAGGGCTCTCCACGAGCCCGCCCGTGTCGATGACGATGAAGCGGTGAAGCCCCGCGGTGCCGAAGCCGTACTGGCGATCGCGCGTGACCCCCGGCACGTCCGCGACCAGAGCGTCCCTCGTGCCCGTGAGCGCGTTGAAGAGCGTCGACTTGCCGACGTTGGGCCGCCCGACCAGTGCGATCACAGGCAGCATGGAGGTGGCCTCTTCCCTCGGCGACCGGCGGCGCCGGATCAACCCCTCGGGCGGCTGCGGAAGGCGTACACGGTACCGCCGTCGCTCTGCACGAACACCATGCCGCTGGCGGATACCGGCGCCTGGCTGATCCGGTCGTTCCCCGCGCGCTCGCGGGCGAGCAGCGCGCCGGTCTGCCGGTCGAGCCAGTGCACGTATCCCTCGAAGTCGCCGACCACGACGGCATCGCCCACCACGGCGGGGCCGGTGAGGCCGCGGCGGATCATGGCCTCCTGGCGCCAGAGCTCGGTGCCGTCGCGCTGCCGCAGCGAGACGACGACGCCGTCGGCGGTGGAGATGAACAGCGCGAGAGAGTCGAGCGCCAGGCTGCCGTAGCTCGACATGTCACGCGCCCACCAGATCTGGCCGGAATCCCGTGCCAGCATGGCGACCCTGCCCTGGTAGCCGACGACGTACACGTCGCTGCCCGAGACGCGCACGGCCTGGTCGATGTCGACGAGCCGCTCGAGCTCGGTCCGCCCGCTGGCCGTCGCCGCGGCGGCGGACCACAGCAGGTTGCCGTCGCCAAGGTCGAGCGCTGCCACGCGGCCGTTGTCGAAGGCGCACAACACCGTGTCCCCGGCGATCACCGGCGGCGCCGAGCCGCGCAGCGACAGCCGGGGCACCGGCTGCTCGTAGCTCCAGAGCTGCTCGCCGGTGCCGGCATCGAGGCCGACCAGGCGCCCGTCCACCGTGTGCACGACGACACGCGTGGCGGTGACGGCAGGGCGCGCCAGGATCTCGCCGCCGAGCTCGGAGCGCCAGCGCTCCGTCCCGCCGTCCGCGGCGAGCGCGACCACCACGCCGCCGGGCGAGCCGACCACGACCAGGCCGCCGCCGACCCCGGGACCGGCGCTCAGGCGCATCTTGAGGTCCGTCTTCCAGCGGGTCCGACCGGTCTCCGCGTCGACGGCCAGCACGTCGCCGTCGTGCCCGGCAAGGAAGGCCACGCCGTCGGCAATCGCCGGCGACAGTGCCAGGCGTAACGCCTTCTCGCCGCCGCCCGTGCCGACGCTCCAGGCACGGCGGATGTCCAGGGTCGGCGAAAACTTGACGAGCTCGGCCGGCGGCTCGACGTTCTTCTCCTTGTCGCAGCCCGCGAGCAGGACGGCCAGGCCAAGGAGTGCGAGTGCGCGCCTCATGATCCGGATGCCGCCGCCGGCGGCGCCGCGCCGGAGGCCAGGGCGTCCAGCTTGAGCTGCACGTAGTCGGCATCCACGAGGCCCGCCGCTGCCGCGCCGGATGCCTCCGCAATCGCGCGCTCGTAGGCCTCGCGAGCTGCGACGACCTCGCCCTTCGCAGCCAGCAGGTCGCCCTCGAGTTCCGCGATGCGCGGGTCGACCGACGGCGCCTGGGCCCCGCGCAGCGTGGCGAGCGCCGCATCCTGCTCGCCCTGCGCGCTCTGCACCCGCGCGAGCCTGAGCCGCGCCACCAGCGCCAGCTCGGCGTCCTCGGAGGTCTCCATCACCTGCCGCAGCCGAGCGGCCGCCTCGCCGAGCTCGCCTGCCTCCGCGTGCACGCGGGCCAGGACGAGCAGGGTCTGGTCCGCGTAGGCCGTGGTGCCGTACTCGTCCGAGATCCGGCCGGCGAGGTCCGTTCCCGCGGCCCGGTCGTTACGATCGAAGGCATCGAGCATGCTCGAGAACAGGGCGCCGGCCTCCTGCGACCGGCGGTCGAGGTGCGCGTTCCAGCCCTGCCAGCCGTACAGGCCGCCGAGCCCGAGCCCCACGCCCGCCACGAGCCACAGCCAGTTCTCCTTGAACCACTGCTTGAGCTGCTCGGCCTGTTCCCGCTCGTCCAGATACTCGTCGACCATCATCCTTCCCCTGGCTGCAGCCCCTGCCGCAGCAGCAAAGTACTGATACGGGCCGGGACCTCGGCCCAGCCACACTGTTCCTGGGGCCGCTCGTCCCGCAGCGTCTTGAGCGCGGCGCGCTGTCGTGCGACCTCGTCGTCGCCGACGATGACGGCCAGCGCCGCGCCGCTGCGGTCGGCGCGCCGCAACTGCGACTTGAAGCTCCCGCCCCCGAGGTGGCTCGTGATGCGCAGGCCCGGAAGCGCGTCCCGCCAGCCCTCGACCAACGCGAGCCCCTTGCGTTCGGCCGCGTCGCCCGCGAGCACCACGTACACGTCGGGGACCATGCCGGGCACGGTGACGCCGGACTCGCGCAGCAGGGCCGTGACCCGCTCCTGACCGAGCCCCCATCCGATGGCGGGCGTCGGCTCGCCGCCGAGCTGGGCCACGAGGCCGTCGTAGCGACCACCCGAGCACACGGCATCCTGCGCGCCGAGCGCGTCCGTGGTCCACTCGAAGACCGTCCGGGTGTAGTAGTCGAGGCCCCTGACCAGCCGCGGGTTGATGCGGAAGGGAATGCCGCAGGCGTCGAGGTGGGCCTGCAGTCCATCGAAGTGCGCCCGCGACTCGGCGTCGAGGTGGTCCGTCATCAGCGGCGCCGACTCGACCACCGGTCGCATGTCCGGGTTCTTGGTGTCGAGGATTCGCATCGGGTTGCCCCCGAGGCGGCGGACGCTGTCCTGGTCGAGCTGGTTGCGGTGAGCCTCGAAGTGCTGCACCAGCAGCTCGCGGTATCCGCGACGCGATTCCGGCGTGCCGAGCGAGTTGATCTGCAGACTCACGCGCGCGATCCCGAGCCGGCGCCAAAGGCGGGCCGACAGCAGGATCATCTCTGCATCGACGTCCGGACCCTCGTAGCCGAAGGCCTCACAGTCGAGCTGGTGGAACTGGCGGTAGCGGCCCTTCTGTGGCCGCTCGTGCCGGAACATCGGTCCCGAGGTCCAGATGCGATGCTTCTGGTTGTGCAGCATGCCGTTGGAGATCGCCGCGCGCACCAGGCCGGCGGTTGCCTCCGGCCGGAGCGTCAGGCTGTCCCCGCCCTTGTCGAGAAAGGTGTACATCTCCTTCTCGACGATGTCGGTGAACTCGCCTATGGAGCGCTTGAAAAGCTCCGTGCTCTCGACCAGCGGGACCCGGACTTCCTGGTAGCCGTACTCGTCGAAGACCTCACGGGCGCAGCGCTCGAGGAACTGCCAGTAGGGCATGTCCTCGGCCAGGATGTCGTTCATGCCCCGGACGGGCTGCAGCTGGCTGCGCTCCATGGCTCAGGACACCGGCAGGGAGACGCGCTCCACGTTGCCGTCGCCATCGACTAGCAGCGACGCGGTGTTCTGCACCATGAGGCGGCCGGGAATGCTCACCTCGGCGCCGTTGACGACAAGGCGGGCGGCGAGCACATTGCCGAGCACGACGCGCCAGGGGCCGGGGCCGGCATAGCGGCGGGACTCGCCCGGCTGCGCGAGCTCGTAGGCGAGGCGCCGGCCCGCGGCATCGTAAATCTCGAGCCAGCAGGATCCCGAGAAACTGAGCACCAGCCCTGATGACTGCCCGTCCCGGGCAGTTGCAGGTGCCCGCACGGGCGGCGACGCGGTCGCCTGCGACTCCTGCCGCGGTTCGACGGTCGCCGCCGTAGACTTCCCCTCGTCCGCGGCCTCGGCGTCGGCGTCGGCGTCGGCCGGGGCAGCAGCGGGCCCGACTTCGTCGCCCGACGGCTCGATCACGGGCACGGAAGGCTCCTGGAACGGCGCGGGAACCGGCGGGCCTGCCGCCTCGCCCTCGCCCGAAGCCTGGAAGCGCCCCCAGGCCCACCAGCCCGCGGCGGCGGCGGCCATGACCACCAACACGATCACGAGCAGCGAGAGCGCGGGCCTGAACCAGCGCGGCTCGCGCTGCACCGGTCGATGGGCGGAGGCCGGCGGGATGAGCAAGGAGGGTTGTGTCCCGGCGCCCTCGATGCGCGCGTGGGCATCCAGCACGGCCTCGGGGTCCGCGCCGACCAGGACAGCGTACTTGCGCAGGTGACCCCGCGCGAAGACCGGCGGGCCGAGGCGCTCGCAGCGGTCCTCCTCCATGGCCGAGACGTCGGCCGCACTCAGACGCAACTGCTCCGCGACCTGGCTCACCGACAGGTCGCGCGACTCGCGTGCTGACCGGAGGATCGCCCCGGCGGAGCCCGCGCCCGGATCGTTCCCGCTCACTCGGCCGCCTCGCGCTCCAGGTCGGCGAGGATCCTTGCCTCGGGCGACTCGGGGAACTGCGTGCCCAGGCGGACCGCGTATTCCTTCGCGGCGACCTCGTCGGCCAGCGCGCGCTCGATCTGGTGGCCGAGCAACAGCACGGCCGCCGTTGCGGGCGCCGCATCGAGGTAGCGCTGCAGGAACGCGCGTGCCTGCAGGTAGTTGGAGCGCTCGTAGGAGACGCCCGCCATCTGGATCAGTGCCTCGGGATAGATGGCCGGCTGGGCGAGGGCACGGCGCACGTAGGCTTCGGCCTGCTCGAGCCGGCCGGCCCGGCGCGCGCAGACACCGGCGTTGGTGAAGGCGACCTCGGGTGTGCGGTAAAGCGGATTCTCCGCGGCCTCGACGAAAGCCGCCTCGCCCTTGGCCGGCTGGCCGTTCCGGCACAGGAACGCCCCGAGCGCGTTCTGCGCATCCGGGTTGTCGGGCTCGAGCCTGAGCGCCTGGCGGTAGTGCCGCTCGGCCTTCTCGGGCTCGCGAAGCTGCTCATGATTCTGCTCGAGCGCCTTCTCGATCTTCTCGCGCGCCGTGGCGAGCTGGCCCTGCTTCATGTACTCGACGCCGAGGCGGACGTTGATGCGGGCAGCGTCCGCGCGTGTGTCGTCCTCCTGGCGGCTTGCCGCCGCCGGCACAGCGACCGCCAGGGCACACAGGGCGACGAAGCCGAAGGTTGCACGTCGCATCATGCCTGCACCGCCACGCCAAGCAGCTTTCGACCGAGCCGGACCTGCATTCGATCGAGGACGCGACCTTTCAGTTGCCCGCAGGCCGCATCGATGTCGTCCCCGCGCGTCCGGCGGATGGTCGCGATCACGCCCTGACTCATGAGCAGGTCGCGAAAAG
>LJNS01000066.1 GCA_001303245.1 Gammaproteobacteria bacterium SG8_30 | reverse complement strand
TCCGCCGCAGTGGCGCGGCGACCGGCTCGATCGGTATCGCAACCAGGTCCTGCGGGATCGCGAGTTCGACATGGACATGGAGCAAATGCTGTTGGCGGCGCACCTGAAGGCCGCCAGCGCCGAGCTCCCGGCTGGAGATCCGTACCTGCAGGCGCTGCTCGCCGGGCGCACCCCGGACGCCGCCGCAGAGGCGCTGCTCGCCAACACCCGGCTCAGTGACGCGAGCGTTCGACAATCGCTGGTCGACGGCAGTCTTCCCCTCGAGGGCGCGGACGATCCACTCATCGCGGCTGCCCGCAAGATCCTGCCGCTCATGCTCGAGGTGAGCGCGCGGGCAGAGCCGCTGAATGCGACGATCTCGGCGAACGCCGAGCTGGTGGGTCAGGCAATTTTCGCCGCATACGGCAAGTCACTGCCTCCGGACGCCACGTTCACGCTCCGGATCAGCGACGGGGTCGTCAAGCGCTATCCCATGAACGGGACGTATGCACCGTACAAGACCACTCTCTACGGTCTCTATGCGCGCGCCGAGGAGTTCGAGCACCAGGATCCGTGGATCCTCGCTCCTCGCTGGAAGGAGCGGGAGGACCGGCTCGACCTCTCGACGCCGATCAACTTCGTGTCGACGAACGACATCATCGGCGGCAACTCCGGCAGCCCAGTCATCAACCGCAACGCCGAAGTCGTGGGGCTGGTCTTCGACGGCAACATCCAGATGTTGCCCAACCGGTTCATCTTCGACGATGCCGTGTCGCGCACGGTGAGCGTCCACTCCGAGGGGATTCTGGAGGGGCTGCGGAAGATCTACGACGCCGACCGGATCGCAGACGAACTGGAGGGCATTCGGTAGAGCAGCCGGCTGCGGTCCAACGACGAGAGGGGGCCACCGTGCCCCCTCTCGTGTCTCAGGACGACAACCCCATGTTCGTCGCGCTAGCGCCCGCCGTGCACCTCCAGGGCCGCTTCGGCCCTGTGGGTACGCACGTCGTCATCCCACTCGATCCATGCCGTGACATCGCCGGCGTGCTCCGTGTCGGACTCGACCACCGCGTAACGGTGACGCCCGCCCGGCCCAAGTGCGTTGATCACGACGCTCGCGTTGCCGTCGATATCACGCGCGGAATGGATGTCATACATGACATCCCTGCTGCGCCAACTGAGTACGTGTGTGAGGGAAGCCAGGTTCTGCATCCGCGCCCCCAGTGCGAGGTGATGAGTCGCCAGGGAAGGGTGCAGAGGGGATGCCACGCTCCGAGCGGATATCATGCAGCACGGCAACCTCCATGTCTGCAACGGGTTGAAAACATGTGTGAGCTGGATCACGGTCATCTCGCGACAGCGGCGCGATGCAGAAAGCAAGGATATGGAGCAGCCCGCACAGGTACCGGTGGCCCCGCTGGTTACTCCTCATGGTGATCGTGCCGGGTGGCCCTACCCTTGCTCGGCGATCCTGTGCACATTCCCCCGGCCATGTCAGAATCCATGTCCGTATTCAAAGATCGCCTACAAGCAGGGCTGAAAGGTCGCTATACGATCGAGCGCACCCTTGGCGAGGGTGGCATGGCGATCGTCTACCTCGCTCGCGACGAGCGGCACGAGCGGCCGGTCGCACTCAAGGTGCTGCGACCCGAGTTGGCCTCCGAGATCGGTGCCGAGCGCTTCCTGCGCGAGATCAAGATCGCGGCGGGCCTCACCCATCCACACATTCTGCCGCTGTACGACTCGGGAGAAGCAGACGGGTTCCTGTTCTACGTCATGCCGAACATGGAGGGTCGATCGCTCAGGGAGCGGCTGGACCGCGATCGACAGTTGCCGCTCAACGAAGCGCTCCGGATCGGCCAGGAGATCGCGTCGGCACTCGACTATGCGCATCGCCACGGCGTCGTCCACCGTGACATCAAGCCGGAGAACGTCCTGCTGCACGAGGGTGCCGCCCTCGTGGCCGACTTCGGCGTCGGCAAGGCGCTGAGCGCGGCGGAAGGACAGATCACCCAGACGGGGATCGCCGTGGGCACGCCGACCTACATGAGCCCGGAGCAGGCGTCGGCCGAGTATGAAGTGGACGGCAGGAGCGACCTGTACAGTCTCGGCTGCGTGCTGTACGAGATGCTCACCGGTGAGCCCCCGTACACCGGCCCGACGGCTCAGGCCGTCATCGCGAAGCGCTTCATTTCGCCGATTCCCCACGTCCGGGTGCTGCGCGACGTACCCGATGCCCTCGACGCAGCCGTGACCCGCTCGCTCTCGAGAACGCCGGTCGACCGGTACCCGTCCGGCGTCGAGTTCGCCGCCGCACTGCGGAGCGCGCTGAGTGGACCGGTCAGCACACCCGACGGTGTCCCTGCCGTCGAGAAGGACGCGCCGGACAAGAAGTCCATCGCCGTGCTGCCGTTCGCCAACATGAGCGCCGATCCCGAGAACGAGTACTTCAGCGACGGCATGACCGAGGAGATCATCAACGTGCTCGGTAAGGTGCCGGGCATTCAGGTGGCCTCGCGCACCTCGAGCTTCGCGTTCAAGGGGAAAGAGATCGACGTCCGGACGATCGGCGAGAAGCTCGGCGTGGGCAGCGTGCTCGAGGGGAGTGTGCGGAAGGTGGGCCAGCGGATCCGGATCACCACCCAGCTCACGGACGTCACCAACGGCTACAACCTGTGGAACGAAACGTTCGACCGTCAGCTCGAGGACGTGTTCGCCATCCAGGACGAGATCTCCCGGGCGATCGCCGAGGCATTGAAAGTCAAGCTCGTCGGCAGCACCGAGACCCTCGTAGTGCCGACGACCGCGAATCTCGAAGCGTACAACCTGTACCTCAAGGGGCGCTTCTTCTACAACAAGTTCACGGAAGCCGACCTGCGGCGGGGCATCGAGCTGTTCGAGCAGGCCCTGGAAAGGGACCCGAAGTACGCACGGGCCCATGCGGGCATCGCGGATTGCTGGAGCTTCCTGGCGGACGACTGGGTGGCGCCCGACGAAGCCTATCCGAAGGCGAAAGCCGCCGCCATGCACGCGCTCGATCTCGAACCGTCGCTGGGCGACGCGTTCACCGCCCTCGGCAAGGTCCTGTGCTGGTACGAGTGGGATTTCGTCGGTGCCGAGCGGGAGCTCACGCGCGCGGTCAAGCTCAACCCGAATTCTGCGGAGGCTCACTTTGTCTTCGGGAGCGCGCTTCCGTGCGTGGCCAAGCTCGACCGGGGCATCGAGGAGCTGCGGCAGGCCCTCGTGCTCGACCCGCTCTCCCCGCTGTTCAGTCGCTGGCTCGGACGATACCTGCTCTTTTCCGGCGCCTACGACGGAGCGATCGAGCAGAGCCGCCGGACGCTGGAGCTCGAAGGCAGCTATTTCCACGCGTTCCTCGATACGGGATCGGCCTACCTCGGCATGGGACAGCCCGAGAAGGCCCTCGAGTGGTACCGCAGGGGACAGTCGCTGCCCTCGAGCGTGCGCTCCTACGACGCGCATCTCGTCAGGGCACTCGCCGCATTGGGTCAACTCGACGAGGCGCAGGCAATCCTCGAGCGGCTGGAGAGGGAAGCCAAAGAGCACTACCTCCGCTCCGAGGTGATCGCCATGGGATACGCCGCAGTCGGGGATTTCGACCGAGCCTTTGCCTGTCTCGAGGAGGCACTCACCGCTCGGTCCGCAGGCCTGATCTTCGTCCACCTCGATCCGGGCTACGCGCCGCTTCACGGCGATCCCCGATTCCAGGATATCGTGACCGCCGTGGGAGTGCGCTGAGTACCGCCGCCAGCCGAACGCCCCTGCTCCGGTGCGATGCCGTCTGCGCACCTTGACATGACCGGCTGCACAAACCAGCGCAGAGTCCCACGCCCATGACAGCATCACCTGCACGTCCGACGCCGCGCGAGCACATCTACCGGGTCATCTTCGAGCACGATACCCTGGCGGGTCGGGCATTCGACATCGCACTCATCGTCACCATCGTAGCCAGCGTCGTGGTGGTGATGCTCGAGAGTGTCGCCTCGATCCGTTCCGAACACGGCCCTCTGCTGCGGGCGCTGGAATGGGGCTTCACGGTCCTGTTCACCATCGAGTATGCCCTCAGGATATGGTGCTCCCCTCGACGGCTGCGCTACGTGCGGAGCTTCTTCGGCGTCGTGGATCTGATCGCCATTCTCCCCACGTACGTGAGTCTCGTCTTGCCCGGCGGACAGGCGCTCCTCTCCGTTCGGGCGCTCCGGCTGCTGCGGGTGTTCCGCGTGCTGAAGCTCGCCCACCACGTGCAGGAATCGAGGGTCCTGCTGCGCGCACTTCGGCAGAGCCGGGACAAGATCACCGTCTTCGTCGCGGCGGTGCTGACGCTGGTGGTCATCCTCGGCTCCCTCATGTATCTCATCGAGGGATCTGCCAATGGATTCACCAGCATTCCGCGGAGCGTGTACTGGGCGATCGTCACCCTCACCACGGTGGGATACGGGGACATCGCTCCGCAGACGAACGTGGGACAGGCACTGGCTGCCATGATCATGATCATGGGCTACGCGATCATTGCCGTGCCGACGGGCATCGTGACGGTCGAGCTGGGCAACGTCCAGCGGCAGGGGCTCTCCGAGAGGTCCTGCTCCTCCTGCGGCCTGGCCGGGCACGATGGAGACGCGGCCTATTGCCGCCGGTGTGGAAAGCGGCTCGGAAGCCCAGAGGACGGCCGCGGATAGGCATGGCCATGGCGGACGCGTCCGCAAATCAGCAGGGCAGCACCGCGTCGTGCGTCCGGCCAGAGGCCGTCCGGGTGCGGCATCTCCCCGCCTCTTCTTGCTGCACTCTCTTCGATTGAGCATTCGACGCTGAATGTTGGATATTCCTCCAATGCCCGATCCCTCCCCTTCCCAACGCGCCGCGATCGAAGCACCCCTCGGCCCCGTGCTCGTCGTCGCCGGCCCGGGTGCGGGGAAGACGTTCTGCCTCATCGAGCGCGTCGGTTACTTGATCCGCAAGCTGGGCGTTCCGCCCGATCGCATCTGCGCGGTCACGTTCACCAACAAGGCCGCCGAGGAGATCGCCACGCGCCTGGCCGACTCGCTTGGCGAGCGTGCGGAAGCGGTCACGAGAGGAACGCTGCACGGTCTGTGCGCGGACCTGCTCCGGGCACATGGATCTACGATCGGCATCGAGCGTGGATTCGGCATTGCCGACGAGATCTACCAGCGAGTTGCCCTGCGTCGCATCGGCGTGTGGCAGAAGCGGACCGGCCAGATCTTGAACCTCTTCGCACGCCACCGCCTCGAGGGCATGCCGCTCAGCCGTCGCGACCAGCGAACCTTCGACGCGTACGCTGCGCACCTCGGCTCCAGGAACATGCTCGACTTCGACGATCTCGTATCCCGGACCGCCCAGCTGCTCGCCCGACACGAGACCGTCGCTCGGCGCATCGCCGCCAGATGGGACTACCTGCTGGTCGATGAGTGCCAGGACCTCAACCCCGCGCAGTACGCAATTCTCACAGCGCTCGCGAGTGACCACGGGAACATCTTCGTTGTCGGCGATGACGAACAGTCGATCTTCTCCTGGACCGGCGCGGACCCGACCATTCTACGCCGCTTCGCGGACGCGTATGGAGTCACGCCGATCGTGCTCGAGACGAACCGGCGCTGCTCGCGCCAGATCTTCGACGCGGCACGCCGGCTCCTCGCCGTGAACGAGCCGCTCTTCGCGCAGAAGGCCATCGCGGCGGAGCGCGACTCCACCCATGAGGTGCAGGCCGTCGCATTCGACAACGCCGAGCAGGAGATCGCGTGGCTCGTGCACGACATGACCGCGGACCGCGAGGCGTACGGTCGAGCGTGGGGCGAATACGCCCTGCTATACCGCACGCACCGACTGGGCGGTGCCATCGAGAGCCAGCTCGTCCGCATGGGCATCCCATGTCGTATGGCCCGAGGGCGATCCCTCAAGGACGACCCGGTGATCGCGTACGTGGTGGCGGCGCTCCAGTTGATGCGCCATCCGGACGATCCGGTACTGGTCGAGAAGCTGGCTGAGTTGCTCCTTCCCGACCTCCTGCTGCGGGAGGTGCGCCGCGCAGCCGACGACGGTGATGGGAATGTGCTCGCCGCCGTGCAGCTCCTTGCCCGCAAACGCCCCAAAGCCGACCCCGACCGCTCGAAGCTGTGGCGCTTCGTCTATGAGACGCAGAATCTCGCGGGACTGTACCGGCTCGACGGGAACCTGATGGGCATCGTCGAGGAGCTACTGGCGCGACGCATCGGACCGTATCGCAACGTGCTCGAGGAGCACCACGACGAGTTGACCGATCCCGCGGACGTGCCACCGGTCCGCGCGCTGGCAGAGGAGGTTCTGAACGCGATGGACGGGCGGCGCGACGTCCGCATTCCGATCGCGGGAGGTGCCGGCATAGCGACGAAGGGACTGCTGCTCGCGGGAGGCGTCACGACCGCGCGGTTGCTGGGAGGCCAGGAGGAGCCGCCGTCCGGTGCACTGATCGTGGACGCACACCCGCTACTGGTCTTCAAGGCACTCCAGCTCGTGCACGGGCGGGAGCTGTCAGACCGGCTCGTCGACTACGTGGCATTCGACCTGGAGACGACGGACAGCGACGTCGAGGCATGTGAGATCGTCGAGGTGGGTGCGGTCCGCGTGCGGAACGGCGAGCCGGTCGCCGAGTTCCACGAACTGATACGGCCGTCGCGCTCCGTGAGTGCGGCTGCCCGCAAGGTGCACGGGTATGCGGACGAGGATCTCCGTGACGCACCGGCCTTCGAACAGATCTGGCCTAGGTTCCGGGCGTTCGTCGGTGACGACGTACTGGTCGCGCACAATGGGCTTGCGTTCGATGTGCCCGTCCTCGAACGGATGGCTGCCAACTACGACGACCTCGTCTACTACGACTCGTACCTGCTGGCCCGCGATCTCTTGCGCTCGAGCCACCGGCTCACGGACCTCGCCGAACGGTTTGCGGTTCCGACCGGACGGGCACACCACGCGCTGGATGACGCGCAGATGCTGGTCGGCGTCTTCGGGGCGCTGACGCGCCTTCGGACGGCACGCGCGCGCAAGACGTCGCTGCCCAACCTGCTCGACTGGCTCGCCGTGGGTCTCGCGCTTGCCGACGACAGGCCGCCGGACGCGCTGCGTCACGAAGCCGATCTCATGTGGAAGACATCGCGAACCTTCGCCCTCGGCCGTTACAGCGACGTCCTCGAGCGGTATGCGACCGAACGGTCGGTCATGGGCGACGCCTCCCTCCCGACGGTGGCCGATCTCGTCACGAGGCTCGGCGGCAGCAAGCTGATGGAGCGGCTGCGCACCGAGAAGACGGCCGAGCAGCGCTATCCCGAGGCGGTGTCCCGCCTCAGAGCACTCGCCGAGTCGATCGAGGGCGGAACGCTCGACGAGATCGTCGACGAGTTCCTCGAACGGCTCACCCTCACCACGTCGGAGGGCGCGGACGTCGATCCGCACCGTGTGAATCTGTTGACCCTGCACTCGACCAAGGGCCTCGAGTTCCCGTGCGTGTATGTGGTCGGTGTCGAGGACTACCAGATCCCCGGGTACTACCAGACCGTGGACAATCGGGTGCGGGAGATCGACGAGGCCCGTCGGCTGCTGTACGTCGGCATGACGCGCGCCGAAGACCGTCTCGTGCTGACCCGGGCAGACCAGCGCGATGGCTCGCCGAGCGGTGGCAGCAGATTCCTCGAAGAGATGGGGCTGGAGCCGGTGAGACCGGCGTCACCGCCATCGCGCGAAAAGCGCGAGGAGATTGACGAGTAGCGATCGGCGATTGAGCGCGGGAATCCCACGGCGCCTCCTTGGCGAAGCCCGCGGCGCCCACCGAGCGCAAGCGCCGTTCTGCATTCTGCATCCTGCACTCTTCACTCTTCACTCTTCACTCTTCACTCCGCACTCTCACATCGCCATCTGCAGGCGCCGGATCGCCTCGTCGGGACCGAGCGCCAGGACCACGTCGCCGTCCCTGAAGACGTACCCCCCGGCGGGTGACGGCGTCAGGCTCTCCTGTCCGTTACCGTCGGCGTGCTTCACCATCAGCACACTGACCCCGTACTGCCGCCGCACGTCCACGTCGGCGATCGAGCGACCGACGAAGCTGCGCGGAACCGCGATCTCGGCCACGACGGTACCCCCGGCACTCCGGATGCGCCGGACACCGGATTCCGGCCGCATCGTCTGCGCCATGCTGCCGGCCATGTCGCGCATGAACACCTCTGTGTTGTACCGCTCGATCACGTCCTCCGGCCAGATCACACCCGCGAGTCTTCCGTCCTCGAGCACCGGGACCTCGCCCCGGTAGCTCTCGAGGTACTTCATGACGTCGGACAGCGAGTCGTCGGGCTGGACCGTCGGGTGCTCCCCGCCGACGTACAGGTCCTCGGCGATCACCAGCGCCTCGAGCGCGGCCGGATCCTTCATCATCGGGCGGATCTGATCGGCCGTGATGATGCCGTCGAGCCGTCCCGCCTCATCCGTGACGAAGATCGCGCTGCCGGGATAGTCGATGAACTTCGAGATCAGGGAGAGGAGCCCGTCCTCGGGCGACGCGGTGACGATGTCCCGGCGCATGACCTCCCGTACCGGCACGTGCTGCAGCACGTTGAGCGCCTTGCCTCGATGGATGTCGATGCCGCGGCGCAGCAGCTTCAGCGTATAGATCGAGGCCGACTCGAGCCGGGTCGCCAGGAGCGTCGCGATGATGCAGCTGATCATGAGCGGCAGGATGATCCGGTATTCGCCCGTCAGCTCGAAGATGATCAGGATCGCCGTGATCGGTGCGTGCGTCGCCGCGGCGACGATCGCGCCCATGCCCACCAGCGCGTAGGCGCCCGCCCCGGCGGTGCTCGTGGGCCACAAGGTGTGCACGACCGTCCCGACGGCGCCGCCCAGCATCGCGCCGATGAACAGCGACGGAGCGAAGATCCCGCCGGATCCACCGGAGCCGATCGTGATCGACACGGCGAGGATCTTCATCACGACCAAGAGCAGCATGAACTCCCACGCCAGCCGACCGTGCAGCGCCTCGTTGATCGCCTCGTACCCGACGCCGAAGATGTGCGGCAGCCAGATGCCGATCACGCCGATCAGCGCCCCGCCGAGCAGGGTGCGTATCGGCGGGTAGAGCGGCAGCCTGTCGAAGCCGTCCTCGAAGGCGTACAGCACGCGGATGAACCCGATCGCCACCACCGCGGCGAGGATGCCGAGGCCCGCGTAGGCGAACAGCTCCGACGCTTCCACGAGCGAGTAGGCCGGTACCTCGAACGCGGGAAAGTCGCCGAGGTAGTGCTGGCTGACCACCGTCGCGGCGACCGACGAGATCACGATGGGGGAGAATTGTGACACGCCGAAGTCGCCCAGGATGATCTCGACCGCGAACAGGGCGCCGGCTACGGGCGCGTTGAACGTGCCGGCGATACCGGCAGCCGCGCCACAGCCCACCAGGGTGCGCAGCCGCCGCTGATCGATCCGGAGCCACTGGCCGATGGTGGACCCGAGCGCGGAACCGATCTGCACGATCGGCCCCTCCCGACCCACGGACCCACCGGAGCCGATGGAGATCCCCGATGCCACCAGCTTCGCCAGGACGACCCGCGGCCGGATGCGGCCACCGCGCAGCGCGACCGCCTCCATCACCTCGGGAACGCCGTGCCCCTTGGCCTCCCGCGCAAACCGATGGATGATGAGGCCAACGATGAGACCGCCCGCGGCGGGCGTGAGAACCTTCCACCACCACGGCAGCGACGCGATGTAGTCGAGGGTGTAGGGCCCCGCGCGCCACGCGATTCGGTTCACGAGCTGGATGAACTGCCGGAACCCGACCGCGCAGAGACCGCCGCACAACCCGATGAGCACCGCGACGAGCACCATGTAGACCTGCTCGGTCTGCTGCAGGCCGGCGTGCAGGCGGCGCAGGGGACGAAGGAGCGCTTCGGTCATGGGCTGCGTTCGCAATGTACTGCCATGTACCGAGCGCGGCGGACCTTGCCGTGAAGGCGGTTTCACCCTTCCTTTTCCAAGGATTCCCCAACGCATGAGAGACGCCCATGGCGCCCGCCCTCGATCAGCAGACCGGCCGACCGCCTCGGCAGGATATCGACGTGTTCGGTATCACGCATCGCGGCAAGGTGCGCGAGACGAACAACGACCATTACCTGCTGTGCTCGCTCCGCAAACACATCGAGATTCACAGCACCAGCCTGCCTGCACCCGAGCGGCTGCCGCACGAAGGCGAGTGGCTGGCGTACCTGGGCCTGGTCGCGGATGGTGTCGGCGGCAGCAAGGCGGGCGGACAGGCCAGCCGGCTCGCTACCGAGGCCCTGTACGACTACGTCGCCCACTCCCTGCGGTGCTACTACACGGCAGATCCTCAACTCGAAACGGGCTTTGTGGCGAATCTCCACAAGGCCGTCATGGAAGCCCACGCGCATGTCCGCCAGGCGGCCGAGGAGAGTGGCGAATCCGAGGGTATGGCCACGACGCTGACGATGGCACTCTCCGTATGGCCTCGTGCCTACATCGTTCAGGTCGGGGACAGCCGGGCCTACCGGCTGCGAAACGGCGAACTGGAGTGCATCACTCGCGATCAGACCGTGGCGCAGGCCCTGCACGACGCGGGTGCCATCACGCGCTCCGAAGCCGACCGATCACCCATGAAACACGTGCTCACGAGTGCGCTCGGCGGGGGTGAGAGCAGCCCTGCAGATCCGGTGACCAGCCTGCTCGACCTCGAGACCGACGACCTTCTGCTGCTCTGCAGCGACGGTCTGACCGGGCACCTGAAGGACGACGAGATCCGCACGATCCTCGAGCGGGGCGGCTCCGCGAAGCAGCTGTGCCGGACCCTGCTCGATGAGGCGCTCGACCGCGGCGGCCATGACAACGTGACGGTGCTTATAGGGAAGACGCGCGAGCGGGACTGACGTTCCGCACCCCTGGACCGGCGTCGAAGGCCGCACATCGCGGAAGACCCGGCGCACGTGTCTGCCGCACTTCCCGCTACTCGGAGTCCGACGTCGAACGATCGATGCCGGGCATCCTTCAGTCCCTGCAACTTTCCGGCGCCGGCACGCGTCTGGTAGGTATGACCAGATTGCAGATGTTCGGGCTCATTGCGCTCGTTTCACTCCCGCTTCTCGCCGCGTGCGGCACCCCCGGCGAGGCGACGGCACGCTGGAGCGGCACGATGGACACGCTGCCGTCCGGCCAGATCCGCGTCCACAACACCGCCACGCCGATCCTGCCACTGACCCACTCCTGGCGCATCGTCGAGGAGCTCCGGATCGGCACCATGGATGGCGACGGTCCCGATCTTCTGGGCGAGGTTCGCTGGCTGGAAGCCGATCCCGCCGGACGGATCTGGGTGCTGGAGGGGCAGGCACTGGAAATCCGGGTCTTCGAGCCGGACGGCAGCTACGTGCGCACGATCGGCCGTGAAGGCGGTGGACCCGGTGAGTTCAGCTATCCGCTGCACATCCAGTTGGGCCCGGACGGCAACATGTGGGTGACCGACCCCCAGAACAATCGGATTTCGGTGTTCGACACTGCGGGCACGTACCTCGAGGGCAAGCGCATGCCCGGCGGATTCGTGATCATGCCGTGGCCCGGCGGGTTCGACACCGCGGGTCATCACTACGGGCCAATACCTCTGCCGAGCGATGACGAGGGCTTCAACCTCGGGCTCGTGAAGTACGACGCCACCTTCGAGCCGCTCGACACGCTGGCGGTGCCAAGCGATCCGGTCGAGCGCGAGTATTTCGAGATCCGGCGCGAGGATTCGTTCTGGCGCCAGGGCATACCGTACAGCGGAGGCTTCGACTGGCGGCTCGCTCCGTCCGGTGCGGTGTGGGGCATGTTCACCGACGAGTACCGGCTGTTCGAGTTGTCGGCGGCCGGGGACACCGTCCGCACGATCACCCGCGACTTCACGCCGCTTCCGGTCACGGAGGCCGACATGGAGCGGGCCCGGGAGCAGATGGAGTCCTTCATCCAGAACGGTGGCAAGGTCGACTGGTCCAAGATCCCGAGCAGCAAACCCGCGACCGAAGAGATGTACGTCGACGACGGGGGGAACGTCTGGGTGCGGCTGGTGACTGCCTTTGGCGACCGAGGGCGGGCGTTCGACGTGTTCGATCCGGACGGCAGGTTCCTGTGCACCGTCAGAACCGCGTTCTCGATCGCGCGCTTCCCGCCGCCGATCTTCAGGAACGGATACGTCTTCGCCGTCGTAGAGGACGACCTGGAGATCCCCTACGTGGTGCGGGCCCGGATAGAGAGGCCAGATCGGCAGAGCGCCGTACGGTAACGGACGCCCAACGTTTCGCGGCCGCGCGGCGTCAAATGGGATAGGAGTGCGCCGGAGGCACACATGCGCGACACCAAGATGATCATTCTGGCCGTCGGATCGACGGTCATCGGGCTGGGTCTCATGGTTGCCAGTGTCCTCGATGACGAATCGCTGGTCGACCGGGTGAAGGCCCTCGCAACGTCTACGACACCGAATATCAGCTATCAGACCGTCCTCGAGCGGGACCTGGGTTTGGCACCCGGCGGCTCGCTCCGGCTCAACGTACCGGACGCGGATATTCGGGTCACCACGGCGCCTGCGGGTGGGCGACTGTCCGTCGAGATCCGGGCCGAGGATGCGACACGGGCACGCGAACTGTTCCAGCGTATGCAGTTCACGACGACGGCAGAAGGGAACGCGTTGGTCGTGCGAGCCGACGATCCCCACCTCGATGGGAACGCTTGGCGAGGGCACGGAGACGTGCACGTCCGGATCCACGTCGGGATTCCGAATGCAGTCGATCTTTCGCTCACGACCGGCGACGGGGACGTCAGCGTCGGGAGTGTCGAGGGTCGGGTCGAGATCCAGACGGGCGACGGCGACGGCGACGTGAGCCTGGGGATGATCCGAGCCTCCACCCTGATGGTGCAGACCGGCGACGGCGACATTGCGATTGGCGGCATCGAGGCCGAGCGCATCGAGCTGCGCACCGGCGACGGGGACGTCGCGCTCGCCAGTGCCGCGGGACCGATCGACGCCGCCACCAACGACGGCGACGTGTCGATCCAGCTTGCGACGGCGTCTCCCGTGTCGGTCAGGACCGGCGACGGCGACATCGCCATCATCGTCGCCCAGTCGCTCGGTTTCGACCTCGACCTCACCGGGGCCGACGTCAGCGTTCCCCACGGCATGGTCATGGAGGGAGACGTGACGTCTGGCTCCGCCCGCGGCACCGTGAACGGGGGCGGCCCGCTGATCAAGGCCGTCACCGGTGACGGAACGGTCGTCGTGAAGGTGGGCGAGCGCTAGGGACGCCGGCACGCAGTCTCGAGGACGAAGGAACGACTGCACAGGTCTCCGGCAGGTCGCTGCGGCCGCTGCAGTGAGCGCCCTTAGTGAACTGGGAGCCCGGGCGCCGCCTCAATGAGGAGGACGAAGCCGATGGCCGGAGTGACCAACCCGTTTGGCCGAGTGGCCATCCTCGCCGTCGGCGTGCTGGCCGCCGGCGAACTGGCGCCTGCGACGGCCGCGGCACAGACCTGCTTCCGGGGCCGGCCGGAGCCGACGTGCGCCTCGTTCTTCCTCACCGAGGCCGAGGGCGGCCTGGTTGTGCCGCTCGACGGCGGAGGAACGGGCGCGCGGGTCGGGGTGGACGTCGGGTTCATCCGCAACGTCGGATCGCGATCCGCCATCGGCGCGACCATCGCCGGCGGTGCCTACCTGAACGGCGGGGAAAGCGGCTTCGTGAGCCTGCGCCCGCGATACCGTCACTGGCTCTCCCCCACCACGAGCCTGGACGTGGGCCCCGGCGTACAGTGGACTCCCGGCCGCATCGAGCGAATCGAAGCGCGCGCCGCGTTCACCTACCGCGACCTGTTCGGCGTGTGGACCGAGGTGGACTTCGACTGGGGACAGGGCTCGACCGCCTGGCTCGTCGGGGCCAAGACCGGAGCGCAGGCCGGCGTCGTCTCGTACATCGCCGGCGCCATCACGTTGGGCATCCTCGCGATCGTGTACGCGGGCTCGGCCGACTGAGACCACATTCTCGCCTCTTCACGCGCGGGAACTCCGTCACATGGACGTTCGCGCACCCGTAAGGCACCGGCTGCCGGATCGGTTCGCGCTACAGCTCCGGCAGGTGCCGGTCCCACCACTCAGCGGCCGGCTCGCCGGCATCGATCGCGGCGAGCCGCGCGGCCAGCACATCGATGTCGTGAGGCCGGTCGGCGGGTGACTTGGCGAGGCAGGCCAGCGTCAGCTCGTCCAGCGCGGCGGGAACGGCCTGCTCCGCCCGCGCCGAAGGCGGGGTCGGGGCGTCTTGCACGTGCCGCAGCATCGTGTCCATCGCCGACTTGCCCTCGAACACGAAGGCCCCCGTGAGCGTCCAGTACAGCACGCAGCCGAGCGCGTAGATGTCGGTGCGCCCGTCGATCTCCGCCCCCATAACCTGCTCCGGTGCCAGGAAGGCCGGCGTGCCGCTCACGGCATCGTCGGCGGTGAGCTTTGCGTCCCCGTCGAGGACGCCGTCGCCGTGCTGCTTCACGAGGCCGAGATCGAGCACTTTCACGAAGTCGGCACGCCGTCCGTAGCGGCACACGAAGAGGTTGCCGGGCTTGACGTCGCGGTGGATCAGCCCCCGCTCGTGCGCCTCGCCGAGCGAGTCGCACACCTGCAGCGCGAACTGAATGGCGCGCGCCGGACTGAGCGGTCCGAAGCGGCGAACCATGGCGTCGAGGTCGAGACCGCTCAACAGCTCCATGACGTAGTACAGCGTCCCGTCGTCCTTGACGCCGAAGTCGTACAGCTCGATGGTGTGCGGCGACCGCAGCAGCGCCGTCGCCTGCGCCTCGCGCTCGAACCGGGCCAGGGCCACGCGCCGCTGCTCCGGATCCCGCGCGAGCCGCTCCGCGCGCACGAGCTTCACCGCGGCCGGGCGGGCGAGCAGCCGGTGCTCCGCGCGCCACACCTCGCCCATGCCGCCGCTGCCGAGCCGCTCGGTCAGCCGGTAGCTGCCCATGCGACGGGCCTCGGCCACCTCGACCGTCATCCCGTACACGATGCGGGCACCCGCGTACGCCATCGCAGCGGCGAAGGCGGGTGCCGCGACGGCCATGTAGTACGCCGCCGCGTCGGCATCGACACCTGCCACCAGGTGCAGGAACGCCAGCGCCAGCGGCCGCGTCGCCGCCGCGAGCGCCAGGGTGATCGCGGTCATCCGCGGGGGCGCCGGCACGATCAGCGGAAACAGGACGATCAGCGGCTCGACCCAGGTGAGCACCGGTAGATGCCCGCTGTCGATCCACATGAACCACGGCATCAGGACCGCGAGATCGAGGCAGATGAGCACCTCGAATGCCAGCGCGGCATACAGCACCGTCGCGTGGGACAGCCGGCGGTTCGTGGCGATGAGCACCAGCGACACGCTGAGTGCGGCCCCCGCAGCGGTTCCGGCGATCCAGATGGCGTCGAGCGAGCCGGCGGCGAAGAAGAAGTAGACGCTGTCGATCGCGATGCCGAGGCCGTTCACGACGAGCAGCAGCCAGGCCAGCGCCTTGACCCGCGCGCGGATGCGCTCGAGCAGGTCCGGGGTGAGTCCCGACCAGGCGTGGCTCACGGCACGCCCGTCGGACAGCCGCTCGAAGACCGGTGCGTTGTTGTCGGGCACGGCGCCTTCTCAGCCCGCCACGCGGGGGAATTCCGTCACGCGGATGTTGCTGCAGCCGTAGGGGATCAGCGTGAGATCCTCGAGCGGCTCCGACGACTGCGCGAGCCCGGGCGCGATCTCCCCGGCCCAGCCGTGCGCCAGCTTCCAGTTGGGCAAGAGCCGGCCGCGCGCGCGCGCAACCATGCCCGCCCCCTCCGGGGCGAACGGCCTTTCGCCCACCGGCCGCTCCGCGAACTCGAGGCCCGCTGCCGGATCGTTTTCAGGAAGGACCAGGCCGTAGTGCCAGGCGGACGCCGGCCTAACCTCGAAGTCGCCGTGCGGCAGCTCCCGGCCGGGCGTGTCAGCATTGATCCGCGTCCACTCCTCGGCCGGTGCGAGTGAATACACCAGCGGGCCGCGCTCGACGGCCGCCGCCTCGTTGTAGCGCAGCGTCACCCGCGCCCGCATCGGGAACACGAGCGAGAGCCGGGTCGCCCCGATCCACTCCCGCTCCACCCGGTGGAACGTGCCGGGCTCGAGCGCCACGTCGCCCGCTCCTTCCACCTGCAGCACGGGCCGCTCGCTCCACCCCGGCACCCTGAGCAGCAGCGGGAAGCGCACGGCGCGCTCGGCGGCGACCGTGATGTCGAGGCGCTCGCGGAAGGGGTAGTCGGTGTCGAGCGTGACCGTGACCGGCGCGCCGTGCGGCGCGACGCGTGCCTCGCTCGGCGCGTAGGCGACGGCCGCGAGCCCGTCGTCCGGCGTCTGCATCCACAGGTGCGCGGCGAGCTTGGGCCAGCCCTGGTGCATGTTCGCGGTGCAGCAGCCGTAGTTGGGCTCGAGGCCGTAGAAATTCGACTCCGGGCCGTTTGTGGTCCACATGTGATCGGGGTTGTGGGTGCACTGCACCTGGT
>LJNS01000008.1 GCA_001303245.1 Gammaproteobacteria bacterium SG8_30 | reverse complement strand
CGCGGCTCTCGATCCGCGCGAATTCCGCGCCGAGCAATGCCTCCAGCGACGTGGCGTCGTGGCGCTGCACGTCGAGGCCACTGCAGCGCGTGGGGCCGTCGGGCGCGAAGGTCGCCATGACGACCGCCCCGCCCGGCTGCAGCGACCTCTTGAGCACGTCCAAATAGGCGCGCTGCTCGGCCTCGTCCGTCAGGAAGTGAAAGACGGCGCGGTCGTGCCAGACGCCGTAGCGACGGGTCGGCTGGAATCTCGTGACGTCGCTCTCGATGAACTCGATGCCGGCGGCCCGCTCGCCGAGTCGGCTCCGCAGCCGTCGCAAGGCCTCCCCCGAGACGTCGAGCACGGCCAACGGGCCGTAGCCGGCCTCGCGCAGCAGCCCGGCCAGCGGCGAGGCACCGGCACCGACGTCGATCGCTCCGGCTGCCGGGTCTACGCCCGCGCGCTCGATCAGGGCGAGCGACGTCGAGGGTCGCGCCTCGAACCAGCTGACCTCTCCGGGCGAACGCTCGAGGTAGACCCTGTTCCAGTGGTCGCGACGGTCGAGTGTCATGGGCTCGTCTTCCGTCGACGGCGAGGCCCGGCGAGCCGTCCCGTCTTCCGTGGCATTCAGTCCTTCGACACGATGTCGACGACGAGCACCGTGGCCGGTGCGTCCGACCGGTTCTCCCACCAGTGGACGAGCCCGGACTGCTCGAAGGCGACCTGCCCCGCGCCGTAGGTGATCGCCTCGTCTCGGCCGCGCATCTCGGTGACCTCTCCCTCCAGCAGATAGGCGACGGCCGGCCGCGAGTCGTGCTGGTGCACGGCGATCACGCCACCGGGATCGAGCGTCACGACCCGGGCACGCATCCGGTAGCCCTTCATCGCCGGGAAGTCGCGCTCCAGGTCCATCCCGCCCAGGATGCGCGTCGACGACACGCCCCGCGTCTCGGCCGGGCCGCCGGTCGCGGCGAGATCGATCCGGGCCCGTTCGGCCGTCGGGACGACTTCCCCGGCGCCGACCGCATCGCCCGCCCGGGCCGCTCCGCAGATAAGGGTCAGCAGGCCGAGCGCGGCGAGCGCACGCGGGCCCATCCCCTTCCGACTCATCTTCATGCTCCTGGTCCTCGCTGTGCTCCGGGCACGTCCCCGGGGCTTGCCTTGCTAGCATGCGGCGCGCGGGAGGTCGGGCGCAAACCACCATTCGGGGCCTGCGGCCCTGGCGGCGCGCGGTCATGGTTCCTCTGGGCGTGCCGCTCGCCTCAGCCGTCGAGCAAGGCGACCAGCAGGTGTATCCACAGCGCCGCCACGATCATCAGGCCCGCGCCGTACGCCAGGAACCGGTGGTTCACGTTGTTGTAGGTGAGATGGATCAGGGTGTGCACGCAGCGCGTGGCCAGGAACGCCCACCCCAGCGTCACGGCCAGCGGGGTGACCGCGCCCGCAGCGTAGGTCGCGACGATGGCGACGTGAAAGAGCGGCGGCAGCTCGAAGTGGTTGTGCACGTGACGGTGCACGATGTGCAGGTCCTCGGGCATCTCGTCGCCGCGGAAGGTCCGGAAGAAGCGGATGTGCACTCGCCTGCGGCGCACCGCGTGCACCCGATGCAGGCCCATGAACAGGATCAGCGAGAGAGTGAGCAGCGCCATCGCGATGGAAGGAAGCAAGATCGCCTGGTCACCCGTCATGGTCCGCTCTCCCTGGTTGCCCGAGGGCGCGCAGAGCCGCGGCCTCGGCGTGAATGCGCGTCGTATCGAACAGGGGCAGATCACTCTCCGCAGGGGTGATCAGCAGGCCGATCTCCGTGCAGCCCAGAATGATGCCCTCGGCCCCCCTGTCCGCAAGGCGTGAGATCACGCGGCGCAGACGCTCGCGTGAGCCGGCCTCGACCCGCCCCCGGCATAGCTCCTCGTAGATCACGCGGTGCAGCTCGCGGCGGTCGGGCGCTTCCGGGACGAGGATCTCGAGACCGTGGCGCGCCTCGAGGCGACCTCGGTAGAAGTCCTGCTCCATCGTGAAGCGCGTCCCGAGCAGCCCGACGCGCCCGAGGCCGTCGTGCCGGACCGCCGCGGCGGTGGCATCCGCGATGTGAAGGAGCGGGATGCCTGCGGCGGCTTCGACGGCAGGCGCCACCCTGTGCATGGTGTTCGTGCACAGCACGAGGAAGTCGGCGCCGGCATTCCGCAGGCAGCGGCCGGCGTCCCCGAGCCACTCGCCGGCCCGCTCCCAGTCCGATGCCGCCTGCATCGTCTCGACCGGCTGGAAATCGACGCTGTACAGCACGAGTCGCGCAGAGTGCAGCCCGCCCAGCCGGGCTGCGACCGTGCGGTTGATGACCTGGTAGTACGGCACCGTGGATTCCCAGCTCATGCCGCCGAGCAGCCCAATCGTCATGGGTTGTGCATCCACGATCGCGGTCGTCCTCAGGGCGTCCGGCCGTTGCGGAGACTAGCGGCGGCGGCCGATCAGCAGCAGCAGCGTGCCCGCCGCCACGGATGCGACGCCCGCCCACGTCGGGATCTCGAAGGTCTCCTTTTCCTCGACCGAAAACTCGAGACCGGCCACCTTCGCCTCATGGGTCTCCTTCGTGTAGCTGATCTCTCCGTACACGAGGGCGACTACGCCAGCCGCAATCAGTACGGCCCCGAGCACCTTCCGCCACCACATGTGTTTCTACTCCAGCGGGATGCGGTCCTTGTTGCGGTCGAGCCAGTCCTCGAAGGACTGCAACTCGCCGTTGAGAGCGCGGGACTGCCGCACGTCTCGCGCGCTGCAGAAGTAGTCGTTGAAGTCCCGCTTGAACTGGAACATGTTGCCGAGGTCCTCCGCGCCCGGGAAACCGAAGCCCCTGTAGACCTCCGGCGGGACGTCGACGTAGCGCACCTCCTGCGCGAGCGCCCGCGTCAGCGACGCGGCCATCTCGGCGCCGGTCGGGTGCCCGCCGGCGATTCCGATCGTGCGACCGATGTGCTCGCGGCCACCCTCGAAGATCCCGTAGGCGCACTTGCCGATGTCCTCGGCCGCAATGCCCGGGAGCTTCTTGTCCCCCATGGGGAAGGTGAGGGCCAGCACGCCGTCCGTGCCGCGTTTCGGCCCCATGCCGAAGTGGACCAGGTTGTCCCAGTAGAACGACGTCAGCAGGAACGTGGTCGGAACGCCGCGGCCGGTAAACAGCTTGTTGGCCTCCCCCTTGGCGTCGAAGTGCGGCACCTTGTACTCGCCCATGAGGGTCGGCATGCGGTCGTCGTCGAGGGGAATCCACTGGCGGGTGTCTTCGAGCGTCGACCAGACGACGTGCTGCAGGCGCGTGGCCTTGGCGGCCTCGGCCATGTGGGCCGCCTGCGCGAGCTCCTTCTCCGGCGAGAAGTGCTCCCAGAAGTTCGTGACGCAGAATGCCCCGTAGGCGCCGTCGAAGGCGTGCTTGAGACTGTCGGCGTCGTCGAGATCCGCCTCGACCACCTCGGTGCCGAGCGCGGCCAGCTCCTTCGCCCGATCCGATCCGGGGTTGCGCGTGAGGACGCGCGCCGCAAACGGGCCCTCGGCCTGCGCGATGACGGCCCGCGCGAGACCGCCTCCCTGGGCGCCGGTGGCGCCGACGACGGCGATGATCTTCTTGGTCATGGAAGGGTCCTCCGTGTATCGACGGGTCCACAGGTCGGCCCCGACCCCGACCGCCCGATTATGATGGAGTCGCGGCGCGCAGGTCCGACTGCCCGGCCCGGAGCGCGCTCCGCGGCACTCTCAGGACGCCAGGATCGCCCAGCGCTCGTGATCCCGCCAGCGTCCGCGGATCTTCAGGTACCGCGGCGAATAGCCTTCCCGGCTGAACCCGCAGGCCTCGACCAGCGCAATGGACGCCCGGTTCTCGGGCTGGATGTTCGCCTCGAGCCGGTGCAGCTTCATCGCCGTGAAGGCCTTGCGCACGGCCAGCTTCATCGACTCCCGCATCAAGCCCTGCCCCTCGTGACCCGCGAAGGCGTAGTAGCCGAGGTAAGCGCTGCAAAAGCTGCCCCGCACGATGTTGGTGATCTCGATGAACCCGACCAGCGCCCCCGAGTCCCGCCGGCGGGATACCAGGCCCAGGTTCGACTTGCCGTCCATCCGTGCAAGCAGCGCCTCGAACCTTGCCGGGGTATCGGGCGGCGTCACCCACGAGCCGTGCAAGCGACGGCTCGCGCGGACCGCCGCGACGAAGCCGGCCTCGTCGCCAGGACCAAGCGGCAACAAGGCAACCCGCGTCTTCACGCCCGCTCTTTCGTCGTCGGCCCGGACGTCACCTCGGGGCCGCGATCGTGACGCCCCGGCGGCAGGACCTCGGAAGATTCGGCGTCGAGCATCCTCAGCACCTCCTCGAAGCCACACCGCGGTTGCCACCCGAGCCGTTGCGAGGCCACGGCAGGAGAGTAGACACGATCGATCGACTGCGGCAACGGCCAGCCACGACGCGCGAAAGCCTCGACCAGCGTCGGCGCGCGTCGGGCGAGCACGCCCGGCGCGTCGTGCAGCAGTTCCGTCGCGTCGTCGCGAACGAAGGGTGTCGCGCCCGAGATGACGTACCTGCGGAAGCCCTGCGGCGACGACTCGAGCGCCAGCGCATGCGCCGCCGCCACGTCCCGCGCATCGATGCCGCGATGCAGGCGATAGGCGGCCATCACCGGCGCGGGCTCGGGAAAGCAGCGCGACATCCGCAGGACCGTCACGTCGAGCCCTTCCCGGTACGAGAGCGTCTCCAGGGCCGACTCGGCGGCGAGCTTGGTCCGGTGATACACGGTGCGGGGTCGAGGCTCCACGGACTCGTCGACCCAACCGGCCCTTCCGGGCGGGGTCGCGGCATGCCCGAACAGCGCCGTGGTACTCGTGAAGACCAGGCGGTCGACCCCCCGCTCGACCATGAGCCGCGCGAGCGCGACGGTCGCCTCGACGTTGACTTGCCGGAACAGCGACTCGTCGACGAGACCCACGTGCGGGGCGTGGAGCGCGGCGGTGTGAACGACCGCATCGACGCCCTCCAGGGCACGCTGCAGCAGCGCCTTGTCCCCCACGTCGCCAACCAGGTCGGCCGTCGAGCTCGGCGACCGGTCGAGCCCCACGACGTCGTGTCCGTCGAGGACCAGCCGCACAGTGACGGCCCGTCCAACGCGGCCGGAGGAACCGGTCACCAGGACCCTCATTCGCTCATCCCGGCGACGGGTCGCGCGCCGCGAACTGGCGGGACTCGGTCACTCAAGACTTCCTGCCGAGCACGACGTCGTATCGCTCGATGCTCTCTGCCGGCCAATAGTCGCTGCGACGATAGTACTCGTCCACCCGCGGCGCTCCCTCCTCCGGGAGCCGCACCCAGGGCAGCAGCGTCGACGTGAAGATGTGGATGTCGGGCGGGCAGGCTTCGGGCCGATCCAGCGTCCCGACCCGCACGAAGCACACCGCGTCGCCCGCACCGGCATAGTGGCTCCACAACGCGACCCTGCAGCGGGGACAGCGGGCGATGCGCTGGCCCCGCCCGCTGTTGCTCGGCGTGTTTACGACGTCCACCTCGCCTTGCAGCACGCGCACCCGATCGGCCTCGATCAGGGCATTGAGGGCAAACGCGCTGCCCGTTTCACGCTGGCACCAGGTGCAGTGGCAGCAGTGCACGAACATCGGTGCAGCGGCCATGCGGTAGCGAACGTGACGACAGGTACAGCCGCCGTCCACGGGAAAGGCATCTGTGGTGCGTGGCATCGTCGGGGGCTCCTCGAGTTTCAGGTGCCGGCGCGGGAAGCCTGCCTGGCGCAGAGGCACGACAGGCAGCCGGGACGACTCGTCACCGGCGGGACCCAGCCGCGAGCAGGCCGGCAAGGTCGGGCCGGCTCGTGGCCAGGCGACGGCCTTTGTCGCTTTCGGCCTCGAGCAGGGCGAAATCTGCAAACTCGAAGCCTGGTGCGACGCTGCAACCGACGAGCACCGGGCCGTGGAGGGGCACGGCGGCCTGCCAGGCCCCCGCGGGAACAACGTGGCAGTAGCGTCCGGCGTTCCTCGACAGCTCCCACTCCTCCACCGCTCCGGACACGTCGTCCCAGACGTACAGCCGCAGTCCGGCGCCGTCGTAGAGGCTCCACACCTCGTCGCTGGCAACGCGGTGGAACTTGCTGCTTTCGCCGGGCCCGAGTGCGAAGTAGATGTGCGTGAGCGCCGAGCGCTCGCCGCCCGAGGAAGTGCGCACCGTCCTCGGCGACCGGAATACCTCGCGGAACCGACCGCCTTCCGGGTGCTCGATTAGCGTGCCTGGCTTCACGTGTGCTCCGAGCCGTGTCGACGCCGACGCCGGCTCCTACTGTTCCGGAAGGAACCTCTCGTGCAGGAACATGGTGTGCGTCGAGATCGGCCCATAGCCCATCTTCTCGTACACCGGCTTGCCGGCGTCGGTCGCGTGCAGCACCGTCGGCCGCCGGCTGCCGGCGCGTTCCGCGGCGAGGTCGAGGGAGCGGCGCATCGCCGCATCGGCGTACCCACGGCGCTGGCAGTCCGGATGCGTCGCAACGAACGCGACGTAGCGATAGCCGTCGACCATGAGTGTCGCGCTGCAGGCCACAGGAAGCGAGTCGACACGGCCGACGATCGCCGAGTGGTTCTTCCAGGTCTTGTGCGCCCCGATGTCCGGGATGGCCGCCGACATGTCCATGGCGTAGGCGGCCGAGTTCACCGTGATCATGGCCGCGCTCGTGGCGTCGTCCCAGGGCTCGATGAGCTCGAGTCCCTGGGGCACGCGTACCAGCGGCTCCACGTCCTCCGCCAGCATCCCGGTCGCGGTCGTGGCAGGTCGCAGGCCGACCTCGCCCAGCACGGCGGCCGCATCGACGCCCGCCGGTATCGCCTCGTGGGTGACCACGAGAAACCACGGCACTTCGCGGTCGCCGGCGAAGGCGCAGGCGTCCTCGCCGAGGGCGCGCAGACTTGCGGCCGAAGCGACGGGCCGGGTCTGGAAGGCGACGTTGAAGAAGGGGATGGGGATTCCCGTGAACAGCAAGTACATGCCCGGCTGGACCTCGCGGTCACGGCCGGGGACCGTGGCGCAGAAGGCATCCCACGCGCCGACGAACTGAGAGATGCTCAACTCCACTTGCTCATTCACCGGCGTTACTCCAGACCTCGGTGCCAGCCTTGGAACAGGGCCCGAGCCGGGCTGGCGACGGCTGCCCACCGGGCGCCGGCTTGGGGAGGGCCGGTGCCGCGATCGCGAGTTTGCCAGACGACGAGGACCGGTGGCACGGCGGCGCTATGCGCCGGCCACCGGGCATGGGAATCGGCTGGGCTCAAGGCTCACCGAATCGCCGTTCGGCGAAGGGTTCCGCCGTCTCGCTCGACAGCCAGCGAGCGATCTCGGCCGCCGGCAGCTCCGGGGGCTGCAGCTGGCCCTGCGCGTGCATGTCGACGAACAGCTGGTTCCACAGCCGTCCTGGTGACCTGGCCGCTTCCTGCATGGGCGTGTCGACGACCCCGGGGGCGTAGCTGACGATGGCGGCATCGGGCCGTGGGCCGCCCGGTCGCTCCGCAGACTGCATCTCTTCCGCCACGCACATGCTCGCCAGCCGCAGCGCCGCCTTGCTGCTGCAATACTCGATCATGCCGGCCAGCCCCCGCACGGCCGCGCCCGAGGAGACGTTGACGATCCGCAGCGGTACGCCGGGCGCCGCACGGCCGCTCACGAGCCCCATCAGGAAGACGGGGGCGATGCTGTTCACGGCGAGTACCCACGCGACGTGCAGCGGGTCGAGTTCCGCGACCGGCGTGGAGCCCCCTGCGACCGCGGCATTGTTGACCAGCCCGATGCGGCGCCAGGCGGCCTTTCGCAGCAAGGGCGCAAGGGTGCCTTCCCCAACTGCCTTGAGCCTGTCCAGGTCGCCGAGGTCGACCTGCAGGTGCCGGTAGGCGGAATGCTCGACGGACGATGTTCGCCGGCTCAACCCGACGACCGTCCACCCTTCGCCGAGCAGAGCCCGCGCGACGGCCTCGCCGATGCCTGCGCTCGTCCCCGTCACTACTGCGAGTCGGTCACCCATCCCCGTCGCCTCCTTTCATCCGCTTTTCCAGTTCCACATCCCCGTCTTCGAGCCGGCCGATCTCGACGAAGCCCGCGCCGCGGTACAGGCGCGAGGCGGCCACGTTGCGCGGCCGGTGCATGGTATGGATCCGTCGCGCCCCGGCGGATCTCATCTCGTCGACCGCCAGGCGGAGGGCAGCCCGGCCGTAGCCCCTGCCCTGGTGGTCCGCGTCGATCATGAAGCGGAAGAGCCAGTAGAGTTCCGCATCCGGGGGATCCGTCTCGACGCAGTACATCAGGAAGCCGACTGCCTCGTCCTCCGCCACGACCGCACGCGGCACGTAGTGCGGCTCGAAACGCGACTCGGCGATCGACCAGACGTTGGACGCAACCAGGTCGTCCTGCCCCGGCCCGAGCCTGAGGCGCGCGCAGTCCCGCCAGTTGGAGCGGTCGACCGGCCGCAGCTCGATCACGCCGGCGGGTTCCACGGCGCATCGATCCGGTAGACCACGTAGTCGTGCACCGCCCCGTTCAGCTCGCGGCGTTCCTCGTGATCGAGTATCCCGCCGACCTTCTCCATCGCCCGGCGCGAGCGAAGGTTGTGCCTGCCGACGTGGAACCACACCGTGTCGGCCCAGCGGAACGCATGTCCGAGCATCAGCCGCTTCATCTCGAGGTTGGTCGCACCGCCCCAGCGACTGCGCGCGAGGAACGTGTAGCCGATGGCCACCTCCCGCAGCGTCGGATTCCAGTCGTAGTAGCGGGAGCTGCCGACCACCTCGCCCGAGGCGTTGTCCGTCACCACGAGCGCCGACCGGGAGTCCAGTGCAGCCTCGAAGAACTGCTCGAACACCGCTCGCCGGTATCGGAGCGGCTCCGGATGCAGCGACCAGATCAACGGGTCGGATGCCGCCGCGTAGAGCGGCGCGAAGTCCGCGGCCGCCAGGGGTCGCAGCGAGAGCGTTTCTCCCAGGAGAGTGGGTTGGGCGTCGAACTCCACGGGGGCGGGCTTCTGCCTCAAGGAACCCGTGCCCCCCTCACCGCGCCGCTGCACGAACAGGAAACCCGTGCGGATACGCGGCGATCGCCTGCTCGATGAACGCCTGCCAGGTCTCGTTCGGGATCCAGACGGCGCGCATGGGGTGCATCGCGGCCTCGTGATCCTCTCCGAGGTGCAGCCGCCGGTAGAGATAGAGGAACGCCGAGACGCGCATGTTCATCGCGCAGTGTACCCAGACCTTGCGGCCGCGCAGGGCCTGCAGCGCACCGAAGAACTGCTCGAGCTGCCCGAGCTCCGGCCTCTCCCAGACGACCGGAATGTGCACGTAGGTCATCCCGTGGCCGGTGACCCGCTCGGCTTCTCCAGTCAGCGCATTCGACGAGGTAGGAAGCGCCAGGTTGACGACCGCCTCGACCCCCAGGCCTGGAAGCTCGTCGATGTCGCGCGCAGAGAGCTGGCCGGACGACCACAGCCAGTCGAAGACCTCGTGCGTGTTCTCCGCGTCCATTGCCGACTGTCCTGTGCCCGCCGAGACTCGAGCTGCCCCGCCTCAGTCGAGCGCCAGGCGCATGACCGGGCGGTGCGGCCTGCGCCGAGCCACGACCCGAAAGCCCGCGGCCGCGTACATCGACCTGGCGCCGAACCACATTGCGTCGTCCGCCGACCGTGTCGGCCGATCCACTGGATAGGCTTCCAGCAGCCGGACACGCCGCTTCCGGGCGTAGGCGATGGCGCCCCGGAGCAGTGCCCTCGCCACGCCGTCGCCGCGATGGGCCGACGGCACCACGAAACACACGATCGACCACACCGACTGGTCGTCGACCGCCTTCATCACCGGTGAGCGCCTCAGCTTCGCGAACTCCTCACGGGGCCCGAGCGATATCCAGCCGACGGGCTCCCTGCCGCGATAGCCGACGAGCCCCGGCGGCTTGCCTGCATCGACGAGCGCGCGCAGGGCGGCCCGATTCGCCCGGGCGCGGGTCGTTCCGGACGGGAGGCTGCCGGGGCTTCCGCTCTGCCGGTAGTACATGCACCAGCAACCGCGTGCAAGCGCGCAGCCGCGGGCGGAGAAAATCGCCTCGAGGTCCGTCCAGCGGGCCGGCGTGAGGGGTTTCACCTCGAGCTGCATGGCGCGTCCTCCGGGCCTCTGTCCTACGCACCGATGGAGAAGTCGAGCGGCACGTGCTCCCGGCACCGCGCGACGAGGTCCTCCGCGCGCCCGGGCTTCGGTCGGTAGGCTGCGATCACCATTCGGCCCATGGCTCGAGCCCCCCTCGCCTTGTCGCCTGTCGCGGCCCCTGGTCCGTCGGGCTAACCCTCGATTCGCACGATGCGCAGCAGCGTCTCGCGGGCCGTGCGAAAGCCCATGTTCTCATAGAGCGTGCGGGCCGGCCGGTTGTCGCCGACGACGTGGAGGAAGGTCGTCTCGCCGCGCTGCATCTGCCGGCGGATGAGCTTCATCGTCAGCCGGCGCGCCAGTCCCCGGCCCCGGAAATCCGGATCGGTGCACACGCCGCTGATCTCCCGGAGGGGACCGGCCGTGAACCGCTCGCCGGCCATGGCCATCAGTCGATCCCCCTCGAAGCAGCCGAAGTAGTCTCCCAGCTCGAGCGTTCCCGGGGCGAACGGTCCGGGGCGCGTGAGCTCAGTCAGCGCAACGGCCCGTCCTGCGTGCTCCGGACCCAGGCGTACGGCCTCGGGCGCCTCATCCGCCGCCGGCATCGGGCCCTCCCAGACCATCTGCAGCATGGTCTTCTCCGTCTCGAGCCTCCATCCGCGCGGGACAGGGCCGGACCAGCCCTCGAAGTAAAGGACTTCGCCGGCCCGGCACACCGAAGCCAGCGCCTCGCAGTCGGCGCTCCCGGGATCAAGAAAGGCCGCAACCGGCGAATATCCGGGTGCATAACGCCGTGCCGTGTCCGTGCCCGCGGCGAAACGCGCGTGAGGGCCTGAAAGCGCTCTCCAGACGATGTTTTGCAGAAGGTACAGCATCGACCAGAACCTGAGTCGAGGATCTCCTCACCCCGGAAGCCGCTTGAAATAGTACGCCGTCGCGCGCAGCTCGCCGTCGGGCATGGCAGCGTAGTCCGGAATCTCCCCGACCCTCTGCCAGCCCAGATGTCGGTAGACGCACTCTGCGGCGGACCCGGCGATGGTGTCCAGCACCAGCAGGCTGCGACCGTCCCCGGCGGCGTGAGCCTCCAGCGCCGCCATCAGGGCGGATGCGACGCCCCGGCCGCGACAGGTCGTCAGCACCAGGAGCTTCTGCACGTCCGCCCGGTGTCGTCCGTTCTCCCGCCGGCAGGGGTCGAGTTGCACCGATCCCAGGATTGCCCCGTGGGACTCGGCGATCCAGAGGATGCGCCCGACGGCGATCTGTCCCGTGACCTCGAGCCAGTATTGCCGCGCCGCCTGGTGCGACAAGGGCGCCAGGAATCCCACCGAGGCTCCGCCGTGCACGGCGTCGATGAGCAGCGTGCACAGTCCTTCGAGCTCGCGCTCGCCGGGCTCATCGACCTTGCGGACTTTCACGGCCATCGCCCGACCGCGCGGAGGTGGTGCTCGCCGTCAGACGTGCTGGTCGATCAGGATCTGGTTGCCGTCCGGGTCGACCACCACGAGGTGCGCCGGCCCGGCCGTGCTCTCGTCGGCCTCCTGGACCAGCGTGACGCCCTGCGACTTCAGGTGCCGCTGGATGTCCCGGACGTCCGCGAAGGCCGGCAGCGCCTTGGCGTCGCTGTCCCAGCCGGGATTGAACGTGAGCAGGTTCTTCTCGAACATGCCCTGGAACAGCCCGATCAGGGCGGCTCCATTCTTCATGATCAGCCAGTTCTGGGACTGATCGCCGCCGAACACCGTGAAGCCGAGCTTCTCGTAGAAGGTCCGCGACGCGGCGATGTCCTTCACGGCGAGGCTGATCGAAAACGCACCGAGTTCCATGAACCCTCCTGGACGGTGAAGACGGCCTGCCGGCGTCCGGGCTCGGCCTCTCGCCTCATGGTTGCGGCACGTGGCGGAAGACGCGCAGGACGATGGCCCTGTCCTCCTCGTCGACGATGGCCGCGATGGCTTGAACTGCCTGCCCATAGGACCGGGCATGCTGGTCCTCGGCTCCGGCCGCGCTCGCCGCGTGCGCATGAACGAGGTGCGTGAACGCGACTTCCCAGTCAGGCGTAGCGGACTGGCCGAGGAAGTAGGTACGCATCTCGTCGGCGCAGGCCAGGGCCGTGGCTCCCAGGCCCGCCTTGGCGTGCGCCAGGGCGACGAGCATGAGCGCGCGCATCCGGTTCAGCTCGGTACCGACCTGACCCCAGTGCCACGCAGCAGCGTGGGCGGCGTCGAGCATCTCGCGTGGGTCGATGTCTTGCGCGGCCAACTCTGCCAGTTCCCAGGCCCTGTTGTTCGCGGTCGAGCCGAAGAAGCGGTGCCATCTCTCGGGCGTTGCGTCCTCTGGCGGTTTCACGATGGCTGCTCCCAGCCAGGAACCCACCGGCGCTCGCCTCTGGCCGCGAAGAGAGGCAAAGCCTCCTCCACCGGAAGCGGACGGGCGAAGGCTCCCGTGCGAGCGACGTGGCGTGCTACGAAGGTCGCCATAGCCGGCATTATAAGGACGATAGCAAGGCCCGCGCGCGCCTCGCGGCCCGGGCGGCAAAGGGCGGGCCAGAGTGGCACCTCAGGGTGCATCCGCGATGCGGCGCGCTGCTTTGACCATGACGAGCTCGTCCGGCGTGTCCCGCCAAGCGGCTGCTTCCGACTCGTCCGCGGACCCGAAGCCGAGGCGGCGAAGCAGACCCAGCGACCTGAAGTTGCTGGCCTTCAGCACGGCGACGTACCGCTCGACCTCATATTGCGTTCCCAGTTCGTGGAGCATGGCTTGCACCGCAGCGCTTCCGATACCTCGGCGCCAGTATTCGCTGTTCAACTCATAGGCGGAACCGTCGCTTGAGCAGCGAGACTCCAGCAGTTCGTATCGCCTGTGCAGCCACTGTTCCGAGGCAGGCGGCTCGTTTTCGAACTCGTAGATCGCCGGATCGCTGAGGACCGCGAACATCTCGTGCGCATGGGCGCGAACCTGCGGTTCCAGGAGGCACCCCTCGGCCAGGACATGTCTCATCGCGACGCAGCCTCCGACGTGAAGGACAGATGCGGGCGGGCCGAACGTGGCGGAGGCCGTCGTCCCGGTGGAGTGCCTGGCTTACCCGGTGGCAAGCCGCAGCTGCGGGCACACGCGACGTTTCTGCCTATCTATCGGCGCCGCAGTCTCACCCACGCGAACGGCGCCACGGTAGAGCGAATACTCGAGACAGCGCCATAGGACTCGAGTGCGGAGAGCGAAGGTGCGCCATGTCCATTGTAGGGAGTCTGTTCTTGGGAAGAGCAAGGCACCGAAGCGTCACCGCGCTGAACGCCGGCCTGTGCTGGCAGACGCTCATTGTCTCGGGCCATTGGTGCGACGAGGTCACGTCGAGCGGAGCAGTCCTCGCCCACCCTCGGTTTCGGGACCGGCTCAATGCATGCGTGCCATCGAGAGGATGAGCAGGTCGAGCGCCAGTGCCTCGGCGAGGATGAGGACGGCCGGCCATATCGGGCCGGTCGACTCGCCTTGCCGTCGGCGCAAGCTCCGACGGATGGCCTCGGCCACGAGCCACAATAGCGCCACGACCGGCGCCGCGAGCGCCAGGAACAACAACGTGATGCCGGCCGCGTCCGTGTGATTCCAGCCGCCGAGCAAGTCGAGGTAGCCGCCCGCCATGAGCAGCACGAGCAGCTGCGGCATCGCGATGGCGATGATGCGCAGCAGCCTCATGGGCCGGCGGCCTTCCCGCCCGCACGGCCTCCTGTCGGAGCCTGGCACAGCCTCGCCTCGAGGTCGTAGTCGCTCGCGGCGGTGATCTCCGCCTCGGCGAACTCGCCGGGCGCCAGGCGCGTGACGCCGCTTCCAGAGATCCGCACGATGCCGTCGATCTCCGGCGCGTCGGACTCGCTGCGAGCGATCGCCGCGCGTCCCTCCACGCGGTCGACGAGCACGCGCATCCTGCGGCCGACCTTCGCCCGAAGCCTTGCGGCACTGATGCGCTGCTGCAGCTGCATGAGGCGGTGCCAGCGCTCGTCCTTGACCTCTTCCGGCACCGGGTCGGGGAGCTCGTTGGCCGCGGCGCCGTCGACGGGCGAGTACTTGAAGCACCCCACACGGTCGAGCTGCGCCTCCTCCAGCCAGGCAAGCAGTTCCGCGAACTCCTCCTCGGTCTCGCCCGGGAAGCCGACGATGAAGGTGCTGCGCAGGGTGAGCTCCGGTACGGCCCCCCGCCAGCGGCGGATGCGCTCGAGGGTGTTCTCGGCGTGCGCCGGGCGCTTCATGAGCCTGAGGATGCGGGGGCTTGCATGCTGGAACGGGATGTCGAGGTAGGGAAGCACCTTCCCTTCCGCCATCAGCGGGATCACCTCGTCGACGTGCGGGTAGGGATAGACGTAGTGCAGCCGCACCCACGGGCCGAGCTCACCGAGCTCGCGGGCGAGGTCGGCAAAGCGGGTGCGAACCTCGCGCGAGCCCCACGGCTCGGCACGGTACTTGAGGTCGGCACCGTAGGCGCTCGTGTCCTGCGAGATGACCAGCAGCTCTTTGACGCCGGCGTTCCTGAGCCGGATCGCCTCGCCCAACACCTGGGTGATCGGGCGGCTCACGAGGTCGCCGCGCATCGACGGGATGATGCAGAAGCTGCAACGGTGGTTGCAGCCCTCGGAGATCTTGAGGTAAGCGTAATGCCGCGGCGTCAGGCGGATGCCCTGCGGCGGCACGAGGTCGACGTACGGGTCGTGCTTCGGCGGCAGGTGCTCGTGCACGGCCCCGATCACCTCCTCGTAGGCCTGCGGGCCCGTGACCCTGAGCACGCCCGGATGGCGCGCGGTGATCTTCTCCGGCTGCGCGCCGAGGCAGCCGGTGACGATGACCTTGCCGTTCGCGGCCAGCGCCTCGCCGATGGCCTCGAGCGACTCGTGCACCGCCTCGTCGATGAAGCCGCAGGTGTTCACGACCACGAGGTCCGCGCCTTCGTACTCGGGAACCGTCTCGTATCCTTCCGAGCGCAGCTGCGTGAGGATGCGCTCGGAGTCCACCAGCGCCTTGGGGCAGCCGAGGCTGACGAATCCGACCTTGGGATTGGCGCGGCTCATGGACGTCTCCGGCGCCGCGTATCGTAGCGGACGGTCGCGACGGCTGTGCCCGTCGCAGCGTTTGCGGTCGAGCGCCGGACGAGACGGGAACCGTCGCCAAGAGAGCGGCCCGGCGGCGAGCCCCCAACGGGACCGCCGCCGGGCCGGGCACGGACCCGGCCGCGCGGCGGTCTCAGAAGTCCTTGCGCAGCGACACGCCGAAGGTCCGCGGCTGGTTGGTCAGGTAGCCGACCCGGGCGCGGGTTCCGCGCTCGCGATCGATGGACAGGAAGGCGCGCTCGTCCCAGAGGTTGTTGACGAACGCAGCGACGTCCCAGGTGCCTTTGCGCACGCCGATCCGGAAGTTGCCGATCGAGTAGGAGGGCAGCTCGGGCTCGAAGCTGAATTCGCTGATGGTCGGATTGCCGAAAGAAATGAACCCCGGGCCGGCCCCGCCGATCTGCCCGAACGGCGGCTCCTGGTCGCCGAGCTGCGTGTAGGACGAGCCCACGTACTGCACCGTCAGCGTCGCGTAGCCGTCGAGCGACGGGGTCCAGGCCCAGCGGTAGCTGGCGCTGGCCGCGGCCTGGAACTCGGGCGAGGTCGGCAGGCGATTGCCGTCGCGGATGCCGGCAATCGGCGAGCCACCCGAGGTGAGCTGAGTCTCGGACATCTCGGCCTGGACCCAGGTAGCCGACACGCCGAGGTCCCAGTGCTCGTTCGGCGCCGCGAACAGCTCCACCTCGGCCCCGAGCGACTGTGCGTCCGCGTTGAGGATGATGCGCGAGGAGCAGGAACCGGCATCGGCGATGACCTGCAGGTCCTTGATGTCGGAATAGAACAGCGACGTGTTGAAGGTCACGCGCCCGCCGGCGAGCCGGGTCTTGAGCGCGAGCTCGTAGTTGGTGACGGTCTCATCGTCCCAAGTCGGATTGCCGTCGTAGATCGCCAGATCCGCGGGCGTGCACAGGCCGACGTTGAGCGGATCGTTGATGCCGCCGAGCCTGAAGCCGCGCGCCACCTGCGCGCTCAGCTGCACGTCCTCGTTCGGCCGGTAGGCCAGGATCACGCGCGGTGAGAATCCGTCCGAGCTGGTTGAGCCCGGCTCGTCGGTGTAGCCCTGGTCGGCGAACACGCCAGCGAAGGTGAGCAGTCGGTCTTCCTCGAAGTCGTAATAGCGCAGGCCGGCCGTCAGGTTCCACCGATCACTGAAGCTGTAGGTGGCCTCGCCGAACACGGCGAACTGCTTGAAGTCGTAGGTGAGGTCCGAGTAGAAAGGCGTGTCCGGGGGTGACCCGAAATCGGCGCTGTCGAGCCCGAGCAGGCGCAGCGTGATCGCGTCGTAACCGGGCGTCGGCAGGTCCTGCCCGTAGTTCCTGTCCACTTCCTGGTAGAACGCCCCGACCAGCCACTGCCATGGGCCGTCACCGTTGGAACTGAGGCGCAGCTCCTGGCTGAAGGCCTGCAAATCGGTGCGGTCGTAGAGCGGCGAGTCGAGCCGGACCTCAGCGGAGGTCACGGGACCGATCCCCGAGAAGGGTGACACCGTCACGCTGCCGGTCAGCTGGCTTGCATCGCGCAACACCACGACTTCGCGGTCCGTGTAGGACGTGATCGAGGTCAGGGTAACGGCGCCGAAGTCGTAGTTCACCGTCAGGTCCGCGAGCGTGAAGTCATCGCTCAGCCCCTCCTGGAGCTGGGTGACCTGGCCGCGCTCGCCCGGATCGACCGGTGGCTCGGTCGTCGTGTACGGGTTGCCGAGAATGTTCCAGACGTCGATGCGGGGATAGCCATCCGTCTCGAGCTTCTGGTAGACGATGCGCGGCGTGATCGACAGGGCGTCGCTCGGCTGGATCAGGAGCGCAGCGCGGCCGCCGCTCTTGTCGCCGGTATTGACGTCCTCGATCGTGGCGCGCGCCGGATACACGGAGTCGATGAAACCGGGCAGCCGGTTGTAGTAGCCGACGATCCGCAGGGCGGTCTTGTCGCCGAGCGGAACGTTGACCGCGCCCTTGATGCTGCCCCCCGAGTCGCCGTCGCTAACGGTGCTGCCGGTAGCCTCGACCGAGCCCTCGACGACGCCGAGCACCGGCTGGGCGGTGATGTAGCGCAGCGTGCCGGAGGAGGATCCGGCGCCGAACAGCGTGCCCTGCGGGCCGCGCAGCACCTCGACGCGCGACAGGTCGAACAGGTCGAGGTCGGGCGTGAACAGGGCGACCGAGATCGGCGACTCGTCGAGGTAGATGCCCACCGACTCCTTCACACCGGGCTGGTCACGAATGACCTGTCCGGCGCTGATGCCGCGGATGGCCACCTGGCTCTGGCCGGGCCCGAGGTCGGTCATGATCAGCCCCGCGACGCTGCGCGACAACTCGATGACGTTGTTCGCGCCGGACTGCGAGATGGCTTCGCCGCTGACGGCGCCGATCGAGAACGGCACGTCCTGCAGGGAGGTCGCGCGTTTCTGCGCGGTGACCACGATCTCGTCGAGCGCCGTCTGCGCCAGTGCGCCCTGGGTCGCCACGAGCGCGATTGCAGCAGCAACCAGAGAGCCCGGGCCCAGCCTGGGATTGCTTGACATGATGTTTCGCCCCTCTTCGCGCCAGGCCACGCCGGCCCGGACTTGTTGTGGATCGACAGTCTCGACCGTCCGTCTTTTTCTGGCAAGAGGGTACTGCTGTGGCGCCGATGCGACAATCCCAGGGCGGATTCATGCACGCGGGCAGCGCCTGCCGGGCCTCGCGCGGGAGGCCACGCCGGGATGGGGTCTCGTCGATCCGACGCGCTAGAATCGCCGCATGCCCACCTACGACTATTTCTGCGAAGCCAACGGCCACGTGGTGGAGGTCTCGCACAAGATGAGCGAGCAGCTCGCGACCTGGGGCGAACTGTGTCGGAGCGCGGGAATCCCGCCGGGCCAGACGCCCGCCTCGAGCCCGGTCCGGAGGCTGATCACCGGCGGCGCCGTGATCTCCGCCGGCAACGTCGGGAGCACGGAGCGGCCCTGCGACTACGGCACCCCCTGCGGCAGCTGCGCCTGCAACCCGGAGTGAACCCCTGAACGCGGATTCCCGCCAGCCGACCTCCGCGCTCGCGTTCACGAAGATGCACGGGCTCGGCAACGACTTCATCGTGTTCGACGCCCCGCCCGGAGGCGCGCCCCCGGCAGAGACCCTGCGCCGTCTCGCCGACCGGCACACCGGCATAGGCTTCGATCAGGCGCTGATGCTCGAGGCGCCGCGTCGGAACGGCTCCGACGTGTACTACCGCATCTTCAATGCCGACGGCGAGGAAGTTGAACAGTGCGGCAACGGTGCGCGCTGCATCGCCCGGGTCGTCGCCGGCCGGCTCGGGCGCGCACCGGGAGAGCTCGTGATGGACAGCCCGGGCGGCCTCGTCAGGGCGCGGGTGCGTGAGGACGGGCTCGTTTCCGTCGCGATGGGCGTGCCGAACTTCGACCCCGCATCGCTGCCCTTCGATGCGAGCGGCGAGGCCAGCGTCTACCCTCTCTCGGTCGGGGGCAGCACGGTCGAGATCGGCGCGGTGTCCATCGGCAACCCGCACGCCGTGATTCGGGTACCCTCTGTCGACGAGGCGCCCGTGGACCGGCTCGGCCCGGCGATCGAGCGTCACCCCCGCTTTCCGAAGCGCACCAACGTCGGCTTCATGGAAGTCGTCTCACGGGATCACATCCGCCTTCGCGTGCACGAGCGCGGCACGGGCGAGACCCGCGCCTGCGGCACCGGCGCCTGCGGCGCGGTGGCCGTCGGCAGGAAGCACGGGCTGCTCGACGCGGAAGTCGACGTCGACCTGCCGGGCGGAAGGCTGATCGTCGAGTGGAACGGGCCCGGTGAGCCGATCTGGCTCACCGGGCCGGCGGAAACCGCTTTCGAAGGAAAGGTGGAAACATGACCAAGGCTGCTGTGGCTGGCGCGGGCGCTTCGCCCACGAACGACGGGCTCGTCGCCGAGTACCTCGAGGCGCACCCCGAGTTCTTCGAGCGCAACCCGTCGTTGGTGCAGCGGCTGCGCGTGCCCGACGTTCGCGGCAGCGGCACCACCGTCTCGCTCCTCGAGAAGCAGGTCGACGTCCTGCGCGAACGCAACCGTACGCTCGAACGCAAGCTCGCCGAGTTCATCGAGGTGGCGCGGCAGAACGACCAGCTCGCCGCGCGGATCCACCGCCTCACCACACGACTCGTGCACGCGCGCGGCATCGACCACGTCGTGGATGCCGTGGAAGCCTCGATGCGCGAGGACTTCGACGTGCAGCGCTGCGTGCTCGTGCTGTTCCGGGAGGATCCCGTGCTGGCCGCGCGTGAGTCGCCCTTCATCCGCCTCACCGGACGCGAGAGCGTGGAGATCCGCGGCTTCCAGTCCCTGTTTACCGCCGACAAGCCCCGTTGCGGCCAGGTACGGGATTCGCAGCGCGACTACCTGTTCGGGGAGGGCGCGGTGGATGTCGGATCCGTGGCGCTGGTGCCGCTGGGGCCGGGCGGCAGCCTCGGCCTGATGGCCTGCGGCGCCGCGGATGCGCAGCGCTTCAACCCGACGGTCAGTACGGACTTCCTGGCGCGGATCGGCGAGCTGATCGCGGCGGCGCTCGCCGCCGAGCCGACCAAGACGGGCTGATGGACCCGGCGGCGGAGGCCTGGGTCGAGCGCTTTCTCGCCCACCTGCGCCAGGAGCGCCGGCTCTCCCCGCACACGGCCTCGAACTATGGCCGCGACCTGGACGCGCTCGTCGCGTTCTGCGACGGCCATCGCATCGGGGAGTGGCGCGCGCTGGACAACTTCCACGTCCGCAGCTTCGCCGCACGCGAGCACCGCAACGGGCTCTCTCCGCGCAGCATCCAGCGACGGCTCTCGGCCCTGCGCAGCTTCTTCAACTTCCTCATGCGGGAGGGCGAGCTTGCGGCCAATCCCGCCGACGAGGTTCGCGCGCCCAAGGCCGCGAGACGGCTTCCCAAGACCCTCGACGTGGACCGGATGAGCGCGCTGCTCGCACCGCCCGCGGAAAACGACCCGCTCGCACGGCGCGATCACGCCATGATGGAACTGCTCTACAGCTCGGGTCTGCGGCTCGCGGAGCTGGTCGGGCTCGACCTGACCGACCTCGACCTCGCGGACCGCACCGTGCGGGTGCTGGGCAAAGGCGCCAAGACCCGCCTGCTCCCGGTCGGCCGCCAGGCCGTCGGGGCCCTTTCTGCGTGGCTTGCGGACCGCGCCGCACTCGCAGCGCCCGGCGAGTCCGCCGTCTTCGTCGGGCAGGGCGGGCGCCGGCTCGGCAGCCGCGCCGTGCAGCGCCGGATCGACCGGATGGCGCGACGGCGGGGCATCGACCTGAAGGTTCATCCGCACCTGTTCCGGCACTCCTTCGCGACCCACCTGCTCGAGTCCAGTGCCGACCTTCGCGGGGTGCAGGAACTTCTAGGTCATTCCGACATCAGCACCACCCAGGTGTACACGCATCTTGATTTCCAGCACCTGGCCCGCATCTACGACAAGGCGCACCCGCGCGCGCGCCGGCGCAAGTAGGTTTTCCATGCCAGACAAGCACTTCGACCCGCACGGGACGACCATCCTTTCCGTCCGCCGCGGCGGCAGCGTCGCGATGGGCGGCGACGGCCAGGTGTCGATGGGCCAGACCATCATGAAGGGCAACGCCCGCAAGGTGCGGCGCCTGTACGAGGGCAAGGTGCTGGCGGGCTTTGCCGGCGGCACCGCGGACGCCTTCACGCTGTTCGAGCGCTTCGAGGGCAAGCTCGAGAAGTACGGCAACCTTACCCGTGCGGCGATCGAGCTCGCCAAGGACTGGCGCAGCGATCGCGCCCTGCGCCGGCTCGAGGCGCTCCTGTGCGTGGCTGACGCCCACGCCTCACTGATCATCTCCGGTAACGGCGACGTCATCGAGCCGGAACACGACATCATGGCCATCGGCTCCGGCGGGCCCTTCGCCCAGGCCGCCGCGCGAGCCCTGCTCGAGAACACCGATCTCGGCGCGCACGAGATCGTCGAGCGCGCCATGAGGATCGCCGCCGACACCTGCGTGTACACCAACCACAACCTCGTCGTCGACGAGCTCCCGACGTCATGAACCTCGAGGCAAACGAGCAGACCACCTCCACGATGACGCCGCGCGAGATCGTCGAGGAGCTCGACAAGCACATCGTCGGCCAGAAGGACGCCAAGCGCGCGGTGGCGGTGGCGCTGCGCAACCGCTGGCGGCGCATGCAGGTGGCCGAGCCGCTGCGCCACGAGATCACTCCGAAGAACATCCTCATGATCGGCCCGACCGGCGTCGGCAAGACCGAGATTGCACGTCGGCTGGCGCGCCTCGCCCGTGCGCCGTTCGTCAAGGTGGAGGCGACCAAGTTCACCGAGGTCGGCTACGTCGGGCGCGAGGTCGACTCGATCGTCAAGGACCTCGTCGACGTGTCGGTGAAGCTGACGCGCGAGGAAGAGATGGCCAAGGTCCGCCATCGCGCGGAGGACGCCGCAGAGGAACGCATCCTCGACGCGCTGCTGCCGCGGCCGCAGTCCGCCGGCCTGCAGCCCGAGGCGGCGCCCCGGGACGCCGAGACCCGGCAGAAATTCCGCAAGATGCTGCGCGAGGGCAGGCTCGACGACCGCGACATCGAGGTCGAGATCCGCGCCATCCCGACCGGCCTCGAGATCATGGGACCGCCCGGCATGGAGGAGATGACCCAGCAGCTTCAACAGGTGTTCCAGAACCTCGGCGGCGGCCGCACCCGGTCGCGCAAGATGAGGATCCGCGAGGCGCTCAAGGCGCTGGCCGACGAGGAGGCCGCGCGCATGGTCAACGAGGAGGAGCTGCGCGCCCGGGCGCTCGCCAACGCCGAGCAGAACGGCATCGTGTTCATCGACGAGATCGACAAGATCTGCAAGCGCGGCGAGGTCGTCGGCGCGGACGTGTCGCGCGAGGGCGTGCAGCGCGACCTGCTGCCGCTCGTGGAGGGCTGCACCGTCAACACCAAGTACGGCATGGTGAAGACCGACCACGTCCTGTTCATCGCCTCCGGCGCCTTCCACATGTCGAAGCCCTCGGACCTCATCCCGGAGCTGCAGGGCCGCTTCCCGATCCGGGTCGAGCTCGACTCGCTCAAGGTCGAGGACTTCGAGCGAATCCTCGCCGAGCCCGACGCCTCCCTGTGCACCCAGTACGAGGCACTGCTGGCGACGGAGGGGGTGGAGGTCCGGTTCGCGCAGGACGGCATCCGGCGCATCGCCGAGATCGCCGCGCAGGTCAACAGCCAGAACGAGAACATCGGTGCGAGGCGGCTGCACACCGTCATGGAGCGCCTTCTCGAGCAGGTCTCCTTCGAGGCCGCCGACCGGGGCGGCAGCGCCGTCGCGGTGGATGCGGCCTTCGTCGACCGGCATCTCGGTGATCTGGTGAAGGACGAGGACCTCAGCCGGTATATCCTCTGACATCCCGGAGCATTACAGCGAGGAGCCACCTCATGACCATGGCGGACCCGGGCCCGCCGGCCGAGATCAAGGTCAGGCGCAAGTCCCGCATCCTGTGGTTGCACTTCCGCGACGGCGAGACCTTCGAGCTGCCGTTCGAGTACCTGCGCGTGTACTCGCCTTCGGCCGAGGTACGTGGGCACGGGCCCGGCGAGGGCAAGCTCGAGCTCGCGAAGGAGGGCGTGCAGATCCGCGAGGTGGTGCCCGTCGGCAACTATGCCGTCTGCCTGAAATTCGACGACGGCCACGAGTCCGGCATCTACAGCTGGGCCTACCTCTACGAGCTCGGCGCGAAGTACGACGAGAAGTGGGCGCGCTACCTGGAGCGTTGCGAGAAGCTCGGCTACGAGCGCAAGCCGCCGGCGGCGCCGCAATAGGCTGCGAGCGGCGAGGCCTCTTCTTCCTGGCCGTCCCGTGACGGAGCGCGAAACGCGCGACTACAGCCACGAGGTGCGCAAGCACGACTCGCTGGCGCTGCGGCTCGTGTTCGCCGGGCTCGGGGCGGCATTCCTCGCGCTCGGCGCGGTGGGCGCGTTCGTGCCGGTGCTCCCGACCGTGCCGCTGTGGCTCGTGGCCGCCGCCTGTTTCGCACGCTCCTCGACCCGTGTCTACAACTGGCTGCTCAACCACCGGCACTTCGGCCATGGCATCCGGGAGTGGCGCCACCACCGCGCCATTCCCTGGCGCGCCAAGCGCGCGGCGCTCGCGCTGATGGCCGTGAGCTTCGGCGTCACCATCGTCTTCCTGCTCGACGGCTGGCTGGCCCGGAGCCTGATGGGCGTGGCCGGGGTGGTGCTCGGTGCCTGGCTGTGGCGGCTGCCGTCCCGGGACGCGCCGGGCCGCGAGTCCGCACGGGAGCGCTGAGCGGCCGACCGTGAGTTTCGCGGCGCGCGCCCGTAGAATTCCGTCCGAGTCCGACCCGCCATGAGCACTCCCCCAGACAGAGAGCCGCCGAAGGTCGACTTCGGCTACGAGCAGGTGCCGCCCGAGCAGAAGGCGGGCCGGGTGCGCGGCGTATTCGACTCCGTCGCAGACAGCTACGACCTGATGAACGACCTGATGTCGGGCGGACTGCACCGGCTGTGGAAGCGCTTCACGCTGACCCAGACGGGGCTGCGCCCCGGCCAGCGGGCACTCGACGTCGCCGGCGGCACCGGCGATCTCGCCTCCGGGCTGGCCCGGCAGGTCGGTGACGAGGGGCTCGTGGTGCTCTCGGACATCAACTGGGCGATGCTCTCGCGCGGGCGCGACCGTCTGCTCGACGAGGGCTTCACCGGCAACGTCCGTTACGTGCAGGCGAACGCCGAACGACTGCCCTTCGCGGATGCGAGCTTCGACTGCATCACCATCGGCTTCGGGCTGCGCAACGTCACCGACAAGCCGACGGCCCTGGCCTCCATGCGCCGGGTGCTGCGCCCTGGCGGGCAGCTGCTGGTGCTCGAGTTCTCGCACCCGGCCGCGGGCATCAAGCCGTTCTACGACCTCTATTCCTTCCGGATCCTGCCGGCGATGGGCCGGCTGGTCGCGAAGGATGCCGACAGCTACCGCTACCTGGCGGAGTCCATCCGCGTGTTTCCCGACCAGCCGACGCTGGCGCAGATGATGCGCGACGCCGGCTTCGATGACTGCCGCTGGCACAATCTCACCGGCGGCATCGTCGCCGTGCACCGCGGCTACGTTTACTGACGCGCATGGCCGGCGACCCGCTCTTTCAGCCGCTGGAGGCGATCCTCAACCGCAACATCGCGGGCTCCTCGCGCGCGCGCGGGCTCCTCGCCCGACTCGAGGGCCGCAGCCTGGAGATCCGCGTCGCCGCGTCGCCGCTCCGGATCCGTTTCAGCGCCGCGGACGGTGCCGTCAGCGTGGCTCAGGGGGGCGACGTCGAGCCCGACGCCGTCATCGACGGCTCGCCCATCGCGCTGGCCGCGCTCGCCGGTCCCGGCGCCGAGGACCGCATCCGCGCGGGCAGCGTCCGCATCAGCGGGGATGCCGAGACCGCGCAGTCCTTCCGTAAGCTGTTCGAGGCGGCACGGCCGGACTTCGAGGAGGAGCTGTCCCGCGTGGTCGGGGACGCCGCGGCCCATCACCTGGCCAACGTGGCCCGCGGCGCGCTCGACTTCGGGCGCCGCGCCTTCGCGACCCTGGCGCTCAACGTCGGCGAGTACCTCACCGAGGAGAGCCGCGACCTGCCTGCCCGCGCCGAGGTGGAGGCGTGGCTCGAGGGCGTCGACCGCCTTCGCGAGGACGTCGACCGCCTCGAGGCGAGGATTCGGCAGGTCGAGCTCGCCCGCCGCGGTGCCGGCGAATGATCTCGCTGCCCGTCGCGGGGCGGCTGGTTGGCATCCAGCGGGTGCTCGTGAGGCACGGGCTCGACGACTTCGTCCGTGCCACGCATCTGTACCGCCCGCTGCGCTTCCTCTTCTACCTGTCCCCGTGGACGTGGTTCGTACGCAGCCAGGGCGGGACCCGCGGCGAGAAACTCAGGCTCGCCCTCGAGGAGCTCGGCCCCATCTTCATCAAATTCGGCCAGGCGCTGTCCACGCGCCGCGACCTGCTGCCGCGCGACATCGCGGACGAACTCGCGAAGCTGCAGGACCGCGTGCCGCCTTTCTCCGGAGCAGTCGCCCGGGCGCAGGTCGAGCGCGCACTCGGCCGGCCGGTCGCCGAGCTCTTCGGCTCGTTCGACGAGGTGCCGCTCGCCGCAGCCTCCGTCGCGCAGGTCCACGCGGCGACGCTCGCCGACGGGCGCCAGGTCGTCGTCAAGGTACTCAGGCCGGGCATGCGGGAGATCATCGGCCGCGACCTCGAGGTGCTGCGCGCGCTCGCCGCACTGGCGGCGCGCTACTGGCCGGAGTCGAGGCGCCTGCGCCCGAGCGAGGTCGTCGACGAGTACGAGAAGACCATCCTCGACGAGCTCGACCTGATGCGCGAGGCGGGCAACGCCTCCCAGCTCAGGCGGAACTTCGAGGGCTCGCCGCTGCTGCACGTTCCCGACGTGCACTGGGAGCTCTGCCGACGGGAGGTGATGGTCATGGAACGCATCCGCGGCGTGCCCATCTCCGAGGTGGAGCGACTCAGGGAGCTCGGCACCGACATCCCGAGACTCGCCGAGAACGGCGTGACCATCTTCTTCACGCAGGTCTTCCGGCACAACTTCTTCCACGCCGACATGCACCCCGGCAACATCTTCGTCGACGTGGCCGACCCGGCGAACCCGAAGTACGTGGCGGTGGACTTCGGCATCGTCGGCTCGCTCGAGCCGCGCGACCAGTACTATCTCGCCGCCAACTTCCTTGCCTTCTTCGACCGTGACTGGCAGCGCATCGCCGAGCTGCACCTCGAGAGCGGCTGGATCCCGCCGAAGGCGCGCGTCGGCGAGTTGACCAGCGCCGTACGCACGGTCTGTGAGCCGATCTTCAACAAGCCGCTCGGCGAGATCTCATTCGGCCTGGTGCTGCTCCGCCTGTTCGAGGTCGCACGGCGCTTCGAGATGCCGGTACAGCCGCAGCTGATCCTGCTGCAGAAGACCCTGCTCAACATCGAGGGGCTCGGCCGTCAGCTGTATCCGGAGCTGGACCTCTTCAAGACCGCCCGGCCGATCCTGCGGCAGTGGATGAACGAGCGCATCGGTCCGGAGGCCTTCGCGCAGGGCTTGCGCGAGCACTGGCCCGACCTGGCGGAGTCGCTCAAGATGCTGCCGGTCGTCCTGCAGCGGACGGTGCGGCGCGCCTACGAGGACGACTTCACCCTGCGTACGGAATCTGCCTCCGTCGAGGCACTGCGTCGCGAGTCGGCCGAAGCCGCGCGCCGCCGCACCGCCGTGCTTGCGGGCGGGACGTTTTTCCTGGGCGGGATCCTGTGGCTCGGGCTCGGCATGTCGCCGGCCTGGGCAGGCTGGCTGCTCGCTGCCGCCGGCGTTGGCTGGACGCTGGCGGGCGGCCGTCGCTGAGCGGCGCTACCTGAGCTCGATCCAGGTGGCTGCAGCACGGGCGACGAGGCGTCCGTCCCGCCCGAACAGTGCCGTGCCGACGAGGTGCTTGCGGCCGTCGCTGTGGCGCAGCCAACCGCTGACGACGCACGGCTCCCCCGCCTCGACGCCGTCCTCGATGCGCACGGCCAGCTCACCGAGCAGCGCGAGGCGGCCGGCGAGCGGCGTGGCGAAGTAGCCCGGGCAGTCGAGCGCGGCCCACAGGAACTCCGGGCGGATGCGCCTGTCCTGGCCGGCGAGCGTTCCGTCGGGGATCCAGGGGGCGGCGACCGACGACGACCGGCCGGCCAGCGGGCCGGGAAAGATCCGCAGTCCGTCGCCCGCCAGCCGCCGCGGCCCGCAGACGAAGCACCCGGGAAAGGGATGCTCCGCGAATCCGCTGTAGCCGAGCGAAGCCTCGATCGCCTCCGCGTGATCGGGTGGCGCCGGCACCTCGATGTCCACCGGATCGGGCCTGGCGGTGGCGACCACGTCGTCGCCCTGTCGCAGCACCAATCCCTCGCCGGTTCTTTCGAGCGTTAGCGGCACGTCGAGCGGCGGTGGCCGCCGCAGACGGACGGCCACCAGCTCGTCCGCTGCCGCGCCGAGGATGCCGCAGACGTAGCCGCCGTTGCCGGACTCGGGCGGACCGCGGAAACGCGCCTGGATGACGACGTCGTTCGCGACGCTCAAGCGCCGGTCCTCGCTCGTTCGCGGCCGCAGTTCCAGCACTCCGTGAACTGGCCCTCGATCCGCTCGCCGCAGCCGGGACAGGTCCACGCCGGCTCCTCGAGGCCGGGCCCGTGCAGCTCCTGCTCGACCAGCTCCCTGGCTCGCTCGTAGTCGAGTTCCCCGACCCAGAGCTCGGGCCAGGTCTCCAGGAAGGGAATCTCGCCGATCACGCCCGCGAGGCGGTCGTTGCGCAGCTCTGAGCGGATGCCTTCGGCGGACAGCAGGTTGCGCACGTGCGTGACCTGGACAATCGATTCGGCGGTGTACACGCGCTTCATTCCGGCAATCCCCTCTCGGCGCCGTCCTCGCACAGTTGCGCGGGGATGCAGTCGAGACCGGCCGGATCGATGTCGATGACCCTCCAGCGGTCGAGCCCCGAGCGCGGCACGGCGCTCGTGGTCCGGCCGCCGGCCTCGCGGATCCTCTCGGCCGCCGCCTCGACGTCGTCGACGCGGTAGGAAATCAGGAAAAACCCCTCGCCGTGCTCCCGCAGCCGCTGCATCGGCTCGCCTTCGGCGACCGGCTGCACGAGCGCGATCCAGGTCTCTCCCGCACGGAAGCGGGCGACGCGCACGCCACGTTCCGGCAGCTCGTCGATTCGTTCGATGTGCACGCCGAGCAGCCGCTCGTGACGCTCGACGGCGCTCTCGAGGTCGCGGACCAGGAAATTGATGTGATGAACGCCGCGGATCATCGTCTAGATCCTAGCGGAAGGGGACAATCCTATTTTCCCTTTGCACGTAACTTCTTGTTCGCGCTGACTTCTCACGACGGTCAGCCGACCCGGGCGTCACCTGTTCGGTGTCGAGTGACTTCAAGGTGAATCAATGGGTTGGCGGAGAAAGGAAAATAGGAATGTCCCCCTACAAGAGGCGGTCGAGGCCGGGGACGAGCTTCAGCAGGTTGACCGCGAGGCGCTGGAGCCGCGTCGCGTCCGGTTCCTCCGTGAGCCGGATCATCCGGCCGTCCCGCAGCCCGTACCAGACGATGCCGAGGCCTGCCGAAAGACGCGGCTCCAGCCCGAGCCGCCAGGAGCGATCCGGCTCGAGGTCGCGCTCGATCATGGCGGCGGCCTCGCCTGCGAGCTGGTCGCTGTGGATCGCTATGCCGAGCTCCGTGTTGAGCTCGGCGGAGCGCTGATCGAGATTGAAGCTGCCGACCCAGGTCACGCGCCGGTCGAACACGGCCACCTTGGCATGCAGTGAAGCGTCGCTCGACTTGCCGGCCAGCGGGATGTCCTCCTCGCCCGTCTGCGCGTGGCGGTGCCGGAACTCGTACAATCCGATCCCGGCCTTGAGCAGGCGCCGGCGATGCTTGACGTAACCGGCGTGCACGGGCAGCACGTCGTTGGCGGCGAGCGAGTTGGTCAAGAGCCTCGTCTCGGCGCCCTCGCGAGCCTGCTGCCGTATGAACTTCGACGCCTTGCGGCTCGGCACGAAGTAGGCCGACTCGATCAGCACCTCGCGTTCCGCCTCGTCCCACAGCGCCAGCAGGCGCTTGAGCACAGGCGACTCTTGCACGTACGCGGGATCGAGCTTCTCCGGCGGGTCGGCCACGAACTCGGCCGCGGCGAAGGTGAGCGTCTCCTCCGGGTCCTCCATCATACCGATCAGCTGTGCACGCGCCCGGTCGTAGCGCTCCTCGAGGTCCTCCACCGCGCCGAGCCGCTCCTGCAGTCTGCGCCGGCCCTGCTCGAACTCCTCTTCCGTCACCTCCTCTTCCGTGAACTCCTCGACGGGCACCGCCAGCCGGTGACCCCAGTAGGCCTCGAAGCTCGAGCACGCCTCCTCGATGAGCGGCCCCGCGACGAACACGTCGAAGTCGGAAAAATTGGCGTCGCGATGAGCCCCGAAGTAGTTGTCCCCCACGTTGCGGCCACCGAAGATCCCGGTGACCCCGTCTACGGCGAACACCTTGTTGTGCATGCGCCGCTGCAGCCGCTCGAAGTTGAGCACGAGCTCGATCGGGCGGAACCAGCGGGCGCGCGTCCGGTACGGATTGAAGACGCGGATCTCGATGTTGGCGTGATGCGCCAGCAGCTTGAGCGCGAAGTCGGAGCCGCGCAGGTTGTTGTCGTCGAGCAGCACGCGCACCCTCACGCCCCGGTCGGCGGCGTCGAGCAGCCGCTGCGTCAGCAGCACGCCGCTCAGGTCTTCCTCGTAGATGTAGTACTGCACATCCACGCTCATGGCCGCGAGATCGGCCAGCACGGCGCGGGCGAGCAGCGCCGCGGGACCGTGTTGCAGCAGCGCAAAGCCCGACTGACCGGGGTGCTCTTCGAGGATAGGCCGGAGCTCCCGCTCGAGCCCGCTGTCCGCGGCGGGCGGGATGGACATGATCCGCTGCAGGTAGTCGATCGGCACGCTCGTGCACTCCGCCATCCGCGCAGCGCGCGGCCGGCATTCGCGGCGCGCTGTCTCAGGTGCCCCGCAGGGCGCGCAGGAACGCCGCCGGATCCTCGCCGCGCTCGAGCACCTCGACCAGGGCCGAACCCACGACGACGCCGTCGACATGGCCTGCCATGCGCGCCACCTGCTCCGCGCTCCTTATACCGAAACCGGCGCAGACCGGCACCGGCGATACCGCGCGCACGCGGTCCATGTACGCAAGCACCCCGTCGGGGACGGCAACGCTCTTGCCGGTCGTGCCCGTCATGGTGACGGCGTACACGAAGCCCTCCGAGGCGCTGCAGAGCACGGCGAGCCGCGAAGGCGGCGTCACGGGGGTGACCATCTGCACCAGCGCAAGCCCCTCGGCGCCGAGCGCCGCGCGCAGCTCGTCGCTTTCCTCGAAGGGCAGGTCGGGCACGATGAATCCGCCGACGCCTGCCTTCCGGGCTGCCGCAGGCAGCCGCTCGAGCCCGTAGGCGAGGAGGGGGTTGAGATAGCTCATGAGCAGGAGCGGGGCGCGTGGGCGCGACTCGAGACCGGCGAGCGTCTCGAGGATCCACCTGAGGGATACGCCCTGCCCGAGCGCACTCCGACTCGAGCGCTGGATGGTCATGCCGTCGGCCATCGGGTCGGAGAAAGGCACGCCGATCTCGACCACGTCGGCCGCCGCGCCGACGGCCGCGAGATGGGCGGCGAAATCCTCCTTGCGCGGAAAGCCTGCCGTCAGGAAGCCGACCAGCGCAGGCTGGCCCCCGGCCGAAGCGCTGCGGATCGCCGCCACGACTTCCTCGCGCGGCAGCATTACGGCATCCCCTTGAGCAGCGTCTTCTGCAGCGTCGGCATGTCCTTGTCCCCGCGTCCCGAGAGCCCGATCAGGATGCGCTTGCCCGGGTTGTCGCGGGCCCAGCGTCGCGCCCCGGCGAACGCGTGCGCCGTCTCGATCGCCGGCAGGATTCCCTCCGCGTGGCAGCACTCGCCGAGTGCCTCGAGCGCCTCCTCGTCGGTCGCCTGCTGGTAGCGGACCCGGCCGGTCACCATGAGCAGCGAGTGTTCCGGCCCGACGCCGGAGTAGTCGAGCCCGGCCGAGACCGAGTGCGTCTCCTGCACCTGGCCGTCCTCGTCCTGCAGCAGCATCGTGTAGCAGCCCTGCAGCACGCCGGGCCGGCCGAAGGACAGCGTCGCCGAGTTGTCGCCGAGGCCCGGCCCCCTCCCGCCGGCCTCGACGCCGAGGAGCTCCACGCCCGGATCGTTCATGAACGGATGGAACAAGCCGATCGCGTTGGAGCCGCCGCCGACGCAGGCGACGGCCGCATCCGGGAGACCACCGGCCCGCTCGATCATCTGCTGCCGCGCCTCGCGCCCGATAACCGACTGCAGCTCGCGCACGAGATAGGGATAGGGATGGGGACCCACCGCCGAGCCGAGCAGGTAGTACGTACCCATCGGGTCCGACACCCAGTCGCGCAGGGCCTCGTCGATGGCCGCGCGGAGGGTCGCATCGCCGCTCGTGACGGGCACGACGTCTGCGCCGAGCAGCTTCATGCGGCCGACGTTCGGGGCTTGCCGCTCCGTGTCGACCGCGCCCATGTAGACGACGCAGGGAAGGCCGAGGCGCGCACAGGCCGCCGCGCTCGCCACACCGTGCTGGCCGGCACCCGTCTCGGCGACGATGCGCCGGGCACCGAGGCGCTTCGCGAGCAGCGCCTGGCCGACGGCGTTGTTGATCTTGTGGGCGCCGGTGTGTGCGAGGTCCTCGCGCTTGAGCCAGACCTCCGCACCCCATCGGCGGGACAGCGCCCGCGCCTGCGTGAGCGGCGTGGGCCGCCCGACCCAGCCGGTGAGCTCGGCGACGAAGTCCTCCTGGAAGTCCGGCGCGTGCAGGTAGCGCCGCACGCCTTCCTCCAGCCGGTCGAGCGCGGGAACGAGCGTTTCCGGGACGTAGCGCCCACCGAAGGGACCGAAGCGCCCGCGCGGATCGGGAAAGGCGCCCTTCAGCTCGAGCTCGAGCAACGCCTTCGCCTGCTCCGCAGCCATGGCAAAACTCATCTCTGGACTCCTGCGGCCGCCTCGCGCGCCGCGTTGACGAACTCACGGATCCGCGCCGCGTCCTTGCGCCCCGGCGCGAACTCGACCCCGGTCGAGACGTCCACGCCGAAGGGCCGCACCGTGGTCACGGCCGATGCCACGTTGCCGGGCGCGAGACCGCCGCCCAGGATGAGCTCGGTGCGACGCGCGAGCGCCGCGGCCTGCCCCCAGTCGGCGATCTCGCCGGCACCGCTTCGTGCCCCCTCGAACAGCATCCTCGGCGGCAGTGCCGCCGGGAGCCGCGCCGCGGCACGATACACCGGCCAGCGCTCGACTGCGTCCGGTACCGCCAGTGCGGCGAAGTCGTCGGCATCCGTCTGCCAGACCGCTGGCACGAACGCGGCGAGCACGTCGTCGACCCGCTGCTGCGACGGGTGCAGCGTGACCGCCACGCTGCGCACCGTCGGCGGCAGCCGCGCGGCGAGGCGAGCGGCGTCGGCCGGCGCGACGTTGCGCGGCGAGGCAGGATGAAACACGAACCCCACCGCGTCGGCACCGGCCTCGACCGCCGCGTCGAGCGCCTCGGGGCAGGAGATGCCGCAAATCTTCACCAGGAGGCTCATGCCGCCGCCCGCCGGCCCGCGGCGAGCATCTTGCCGAGCAACGCCGCCGGATCGGCCGCGGACATCAGTGCCCCGCCGACCAGCGCGACGTCGTAGCCGACCCTCACCACGGCGGCGGCGTCCCCGGGAGTGCGCAGTCCGCTCTCCGCCACGCGCGGCCGGTCGCGCGGCAGTCGCGGGGCCAGCGCGGCGAGGCGGCCGGTCGCCACCTCGAGCGTCTGCAGGTCCCGGCTGTTGACACCGACGAGCGCGAGGCCGGTCGCAGCGGCGGCGTCGAGCACCTCGCTCGCTACCTCGACGTCGTCCGCGTCGAAGGTCTCGATCAGCGCGAACAGACCGAGCTCGGCGGCGCACTCCAGCATCTCGGTCAGCGCCGGCCGCGACAGCATGCGCACGATGAGCAATGCGCCGCCGGCACCGGCGGCGCGCGCCTCGTACAGCTGGTACGGATCCACCAGGAAGTCCTTGCGCATCGCAGGGACGCCGAGCGGCCCCAGTGCCGCCGTCGCAGCGGCCAGGTGCGCGAGCGACCCGTCGAACCGGTCGGGTTCGGTCAGCACGGACACGGCTGCGGCGCCCGCCGAGGCATAGCTGCGAACCCGCGTCTCCAGGTCCGCGTCGGTCGCGGCGAGCTGGCCGAGCGCAGGCGAGCGCAGCTTGAGCTCGGCGATCACGTCGAAGTCGCCCGACAGCCGCAGCGGGGGCGGCGGCGGAAGGTCCGCGCAGCGCGAGCGCAACGCCCCGAGGGGCTCGCGGGCCATGCCTTCGGCCAGTCGCCGACGGCTCCCGGCGGCCATCTGCTCGAGGAAGCCGCCCAAGTCAGCCTGCTCGCACAGCGCCGAAACCGGCGAGCCGGTCGAGCACCGACCCGGCGCGGCCGTCGTCGATGGCTGCCCGGGCTGCGGCGGCCGCCGCGTGCGGGTCCGGCGCGGATCCGGTCGCCTCCAGAACGAGTGCAGCGCCCATGACGAGCGCATCGCGGTGCGCGCCGCGGTCCTCGCCACGCAGGACGGCCGCAAGCCGGGCGGCATTGTGCGCAGCGTCGGCACCTTTGAGTTCGTCCTCCCGACAGGCGGGCAGCCCGAAGTCGGCAGCCTCGCGGCGCGCCTCGGTGACGCGGCCGGGCCGGACGTCGAACAGCGTGAAGGGCGCCGCCGGGGTCGGCTCGTCCCAGCCGGTCTCGCCGTGCACCACGAAGACCCGCTCGATGGGCATGCCTGCGAGCGTGTCCGCCATCAGGCGCGCGGTGTCGAGGCTCCATGCGCCGATCAGGGCGTAGGGTGCCTCGGCCGGGTTGGTCAGCGGCCCGAGCAGGTTGAACACGGTACGGATCCCGAGCGCCGCCCGGACCGGCGCCACCGCCTTCATGGCCGGGTGGTAGTGCGGAGCGAACAGGAAGGTGAATCCCGTGGCATCGAGGCACCGGCCGGCGTCGGACTCATCGAGCGGCAATCTCAGGCCGAGGTGCTCGAGCACGTCGGCGCTGCCGGAGCGCGAGGACACCGAGCGGTTGCCGTGCTTGACGATGCGAACGCCACAGGCGGCTGCGAGCAGCGCGGACCCGGTCGACAGGTTGAAGGTGTGCGAGCCGTCGCCGCCGGTGCCGACAACGTCCGCCACCGGCAGACCTTCCGGGATCGCCGGCCGCCTAGCCAGCGAGCGCATCGCCCGCGCGAAGCCGCGCACCTCCTCGGCGATCACGCCCTTCGCGCGCAGGGCGGCGAGCAGCGCGCCGGCCATCGACGCCGGCATCTCGATGTCGGTCAGCGCGATCAGCAGGTCGAAGGCCTCCGACTCCGAGAGGTGCGTGCCCTCCAGCAGCGCTTCGAGCGTTTTGCTGAGCGGCGGCGCCATCAGACTGCCTCCCGCCGCGGCTCGGCCGCCGCCACGCCTAGGAAATTGCCCATCAGTCGCGGCCCGTCGGGTGTCAGGATGCTCTCGGGATGAAACTGCACGCCTTCCACCGGCAGCTCCCGGTGCCGGACCCCCATGATCTCGCCTTCCGCTGTCCAGGCCGTGACCTCGAGTGCGGGCGGGATCTCCTCGCGCGCCGCGATCAGCGAATGGTAGCGGCCGGCTTCGAACGGGTTCGGCAGTCCCGCGAACACGCCCCTGCCGTCGTGGTGGACCATCGACGTCTTGCCGTGCATCAGCCGGCCTGCCCTGACCACCTTGCCTCCGAACACCTCGACCAGCGACTGGTGTCCCAGGCACACGCCGAACACCGGCACCCGGCCGGCGAACGCCTCGATCATGCGCATCGACACGCCCGCGTCGCGCGGCGTCCCCGGCCCGGGCGAAATGCAAAGGTGGGTCGGCCCGAGCGCGAGCGCAGCGTCGACCGTCAGCTCGTCGTTGCGGTGCACGAGCACCTCCGCGCCGAGGACCATGAAGGCCTGCACCAGGTTGTAGGTGAATGAGTCGTAGTTGTCGATCAGCAAGAGGCGCGGCATCACAGCCCCTCCTCGGCAAGTTGCAGCGCGCGGGCGAGCACGGCGCTCTTGGCGAGCACCTCCTGGTGCTCGGCCTCGGGCGAGCTGTCGGCGACGATGCCGGCCCCCGCCTGGTAGACGTAGCGGTCACCGGAGAACACCAGGGTGCGGATGGTGATCGCCTGGTCCATGTCGCCGCCATGGCCGAAGTACCCGACCGTGCCGCCGTACAGGCCGCGGCGCACGGGCTCTAGCTCGTCGATGATCTCCATGGCGCGCACCTTGGGGGCGCCGACCAGCGTGCCGGCGGGGAAGGCCGCCGCGAACAGGTCGAACATGTCGCGCCCCGGGGCCAGCCGGCCGCCCACGCCGCTCACGATGTGCATGACGTGGCTGTAGCGCTCGATCACGCGGTAGGGGTCGACGTGTACGGAGCCCGCGTCGGCGACGCGCCCGAGGTCGTTGCGCGCGAGGTCTACCAGCATCACGTGCTCGGCGTTCTCCTTGGCATCCGCGAGCAGCTCGCGCTCGCGCGCAAGATCCACCGCCGGATCGTCGGAGCGCGGCCGGGTGCCCGCGATCGGCCGCAGCTGCGCGTGGCCGTGGTTGAGCTTGACGAGCGCCTCCGGCGATGAGCCCACGACGGTCAGGTCGCCCAGCTCGCAGTAGTAGAGGTAGGGCGACGGGTTCAGCAGTCGCAGCGCCCGGTAGGTCTCGAAGGGGTCGAGGTCGCCCTCTCCCATGAACCGCACCGAGAGCACGAGCTGGTAGACGTCGCCCGCCGCGATGTACTCCTTCGTGCGCTCGACTCCACGCAGGAATTCCTCGCGCGACAGGCTCGGCGTGGGTCGGCCGATGCGGATGCGGCGGCGGCGCGTCGGCAGCGGACCGCGCAGGGCACGCACGATGTCCGCGCGCAGCAGCCGGCGCTCGGACTCGGGCCCGGCGTGCAGCAACGCCATGCTGCGGGTCACGTGGTCGAAGACCAGGAAGGAGCGCGGCGCCAGGTAGCAGGCATCCGGCGCCGGCAGGTCGGGCCGAGCCGGCTCCGGCAGCCGCTCGAAGAACCGCACCAGGTCGTAGGCCGAGACACCGACCAGGCCGCCCGCCAGCGGCAGGCCGGGGACTTCCGGCAGAGGGTGCGGGGCCCGGGCCAGCGCATCTCGCAGCTCCGCGAGCAGCGCCTCGCGCGTCGGGGGAACCGGCCTGGCGATGCCGTCTATCGTGAGCGCGCGGCGGTCGAGCCGCACCTCCAGGCACTCGCCGAACCCGATGAAGGAATAGCGCGCGAGCCGCTCGCCGCCTTCGACGCTCTCCAGCAGGAACCGGGGCTTGAACGGGCCGAGTTTCAAGAACGCCGAGACCGGCGTATCGAGGTCGGCAGCAATGTCGAACGGTGCCTTCATGGGCTCCTCGTGTCGCGGCAGCGGGGAGCGGACAACAAAAAACCCACCCCCGGCACCTGCTCGGAGATGGGTCGGGTTCCAGACGTCAGAACGGTTACGCGCCCGCGGCCCACTCCGGCGAATGGTGCCACCACCAGCGGATCGTCGCGGACGTGTTCGGGCGCTCGTTCATCGCGCGGCAGTATCGCCGGGCTCCGCGAGCGGGGTCAAGCAGCGCGACAAGCCCGAAGGGCGGGCCGCCGGCCGTGCCGGTATGCTGTCCGGCGGTCCCGCGGAGGTGATGACATTCCATGTGGCTGGCCTGGCTCGGCGCCATCGCGATCGGCTTGTCGCTCGGGCTGCTCGGGTCGGGCGGCTCGATCATCACCGTCCCGGTGCTCGTCTACCTCGTAGGACAGCCGGAGAAGACCGCCATCGCCGGCTCCCTCGCCATCGTCGGCGCCGTGGCGTCGATCGGCGCAATGCAGAACGCGGCGCGCGGCCGGGTCGAGTGGCGCAGCGTGCTGTGGTTCGGGCTGCCGGGCATGGCCGGGACCTGGGGCGGCGCCTGGCTGTCGGGCCTCGTGGAAGGCGCCGTGCAGCTCTCGGTGTTCGCCGTGGTCATGCTCGCCGCCTCGGTCATGATGTTCCGCCGCGCGACCTACGAGCCCTCCTCCGGCAAGCGCCCGGTCGTGAAGGTTGTGGCAGATGGCCTGGCCGTGGGCGCACTGACCGGGTTCGTCGGCGTCGGCGGAGGGTTCCTCATCCTGCCGGCACTCGTGCTGCTCGGCGGGCTCGGCATGCACGTGGCGATCGGCACGAGCCTCGCCATCATCGCGCTCAACGCGTTCACCGGCTTCCTCAAGCACCTGCAGCTGCTCGAGGCGCAGGGCCTCGCGCTCGATTGGCGGATCCTCGGCACCTTCATCCTGCTCGGCGCTGCGGGCAGCATCGCCGGCAGCCATTTCGCCAGCCGCGTTCCGCAGGCGACGCTGCGGCGCGTGTTCGCGGTGTTCCTCGTGCTGATGGCAGCCTTCATCCTCTACGAGAGCGGGCCACGCGCCTTCGGAGCTGATGCGTGACGGCCGGCGGGACGGGGGCGCGCAACGTCGAGTGGAAGGCGCGGGCACGCGACCTCGCCGCGGTCGAGCGCCGCACCGCGCAACTCGCGACCGAGGGGCCCCTCGACCTCGAGCAGGACGACACGTTCTTCGCCTGCCCGGCCGGCAGACTCAAGCTGCGCGAGTTCTCCGGGGACCGGGGCGAGCTGATCTTCTACCGGCGTGCGGACACCGGCGGGCCCAAGCTCTCCCGCTACGTCATTGCGCCGACGCCTGCACCGGCGGCGCTGCGGGAGGCGCTCGAGCTCGCCTACGGCGTCATCGGCCGGGTGCGCAAGCGACGCCGCCTCTACCTCGTCGGCCGCACCCGGGTGCACCTCGACCGTGTCGAGGGTCTCGGCGACTTCGTCGAGATCGAGGTCGTGCTCGCCAGGGAGGACCGCGTCGAGGACGGGGAAGCGGAGGCGCGGGAACTGATGCACGCGCTGGGCGTGGGCCCCGCGGACCTCGTCATCGGCGCCTATCTCGACCTTCTGTCCCGAGACGGCTGAGGCCGGACTCCGCCGACCGACTCGATCCAGCGGTCGACCTTGTCGTCCAGCACGTCGAGCGGCAGGGAGCCGTCGCGGAGGAGCTGTGCGTGGAACTCCCTGATGTCGAAGTGCTCGCCGAGTGCCGCCTCGGCTCGCCGGCGCATCGTCTGGATGCGCAGGTCGCCGATCTTGTAGCCCAGCGCCTGCCCGGGCCCGGCGATGTAGCGCTCGACTTCGGCGACGATGTCCGACTCCGCCATCGACGAGTTGTCCGTCATGTACTGGATGGCCCGCTCGCGGCTCCAGCCGAAGGCGTGAAGCCCCGTGTCGACGACGAGCCGCATGGCCCGCAGCATCTCGTCGCTGAGGCGGCCGTAGTACTGCATCGGTTCCGTGAACAGGCCGAGCTCGCGGCCGAGCGACTCGGCGTACAGGGCCCACCCTTCGCCGTAGGCCACCTCGCCACCGAAGCGCCGGAAGCGCGGTAGGTCCGTCAGCTCCCGCTGGACCGAACCCTGGAAGTGGTGACCGGGCATCGCCTCGTGGAGAAACAGGGTTTCCATGCCGAAGCGCGGCTGGGCCTTGAGGTTGTAGGTGTTGACGTAGAAGACACCGGGGCGGCTGCCATCCGGGGACGCCGCCCGGTATGAGGCGCCGGCGGCGGACCGCGCCCGGTAGGATTCCACGGGCCGAACCTCGAAGTCCGCCTGGGGCAGGTCCTTGAACAGGCGGGGCAGCGCCTCTTCGACGCGCCGACGGATGTCGGCATAACCGGCGATCAACGCCTCGGGCTCGTCGAAGTAGAAGCCCGGCTCGTCCTGCGCGTGGCGGAAGAAGGCCGCGAGGTCGCCCTCGAAGCCCACCTCGCGCGCAACGTCCTCCATCTCGCCTCGGATGCGGGCGACGTCGGCCAGGCCGAGGCGGTGGACTTCCTCCGCGGACATGCTGGTCGTCGTGTTGACGGCGATAAGCCAGCGATACCAGGCTTCGCCGTCGGGCAGCGCGGACCAGGCGACGGTGTCACGCGCGGCGGGAAGATACTCGTTCGCGACGAACTCGCGCAGGCGGGCATAGGCGGGGTTGAGGTGCTCGACGATCAGCTTCTCGGCCGCTGCCCGCAGGCGCGCCCGCTCCGCCTCGGGGAAATCCGCCGGCATGGCCGCCACAGGCGCGAAAAACAGGCTGTCGCCCGGCTCGGCCACGATCAGCGCGTCGAGCTGCGGAACGACTCGTTCCATCGTGACCCGGGGCTGGGTCACGCCCAACGCGATGCCCGCGCGCATCGCGTCGATCGCGGCATCGACCCAGGCCGGGAAATGCGCGAGGCGTCGCAGCCAGCGATCGTAGTCATCGATGGTCTCGAGCGGCTGCAAGCCGAAGCCGAGTTGCGGCAGCAGCAGCGGCACGCCCCCCTGCTGGCTGATCGGCATGGTCCTGCGGGGAAATCGCTCCGCCTCGAGGTCCAGACGACGATCGCGCAGGAACGTCTCGAGGGTCAATTGGTCGCGTGGCGCCAGCCGGTCCCGGTCGAGGGCCAGCGCCGCGTCGAGGTAACGACCATTGAGCGCCCGCATCGCAGCCTCGTGATCCTCTCCCGGGAAGGCGCCGAGCTGGTCGTCGTAGCGACGGTCCCCGACGAAGGTCGCGGTCAAGGGATTGAGGGCCAGCATCTCGTCGTACCAGCCCTCCACGACGGCGGTGAGCGCGTCGGCCGGCGGCATCGCCTCGGGCAGCGGCGCGCTGACCGGTCGGCTGGCGCACCCCGTCAGGACGAGCGCACAGAACAGCAGGCTTCCAGAGCGATTGATGAATCGTGTAGCTGGCGAGACACGCTCGGCGCAGGGGGCGGGAATCATATCGCGGGACCTGCCGGAGCCGCCTGGGCTGCCCCGGAGGTCGCAACCGTGCTTACTGCCCGGTTCGAGACCTGCCGGTAGCGGAGGGACAGCAGCACCGCACAGGCGAAGAGACCTAGGATGAGGCCGACCCAGATCCCGCGCGGGCCGTGACCCTCGCGGATCCCGAGCCACCAGGCTACCGGGAAGCCGATCATCCAGTACGAAACGAAGTTGAACGCCATGGGAACGTGCGCGTCCTTGAAGCCGCGCAGGGCGCCGGCGGCGCCGACCTGCACGCCGTCCGGCACGTGGAACAGCGCGACGAACAGCAAAAGCCCGGCCGCGAGCGCACGGACGTCCCGGTCCGTAGTGAACAGCGCGGGGATCCTCTCGTTGGCCGCGACGATCACGAGCGCGGAGGCTGCCATGAAGATCCCGCACATGACGATGCCCGACCAGCCGGCGAAGCGACCGGCCGCGGCGTTGCCGGCGCCTACCTTGTGGCCCACGTGGACGGTCGTGGCCGAGTGGAAGGCTAGCGGGACCATGAACATGACCGCCCCCCACGTCAGGGCGATCTGGTGTGCGGCGACGATCTCGGTGCCGAGCGTGCCCATCAGCATTCCGGCCACGGAGAACAGCCCTCCCTCGGAGATCACGCTACCGCCGATCGGCAACCCCAGGGCCAAGATGCTGCGCAGGGTCGCGGGGCTCGGCCGCTCGAAGCGCGAGAACAGCCCGAACCGGCGGTAGATCCTGTGCCGCCTCTGGTACAGATGCATGACGGCGAGCATGGACCACTGCGCGAGGACGGTGGCGAGCGCGCAACCCTGCGCGCCGAGGCTCGGCACGCCGAGGTGGCCGAGCGTGAACAGCAGATTGCCGACGACGTTGACGGCGAGCCCGACGGCCGCCGTGAACATGATCGGCCGCGTCCAGCCGACCCCCTCGGTCATGTAGCGGTGCGCCAGGTATGCCAGCATCGCCGGCATCCCCAGGCAGAGCGTGTGGACATAGACGACGGCATGCGGAACCGTGCGCTCGTCCACGCCGAACCACTGGAGTACCGGGCGGACCGCCAGCAGCGCGAGGAGCAGCGGCACGGCCAGGAACTGCGACAGCCACAGGCCCTGGCGGAAACGATGGCCGACCTCCTCGTCGCGGCCGGCACCGTAGGCGTGCGCCACCAGCGGCGGCAGGGACATCAGCACGCCGAGGCCCATCAGCCAGAAGAACTGGTAGTAGCTGGCGCCCACGGCCACGCCGGCGAGTGGCTCGGAGCCCACCCGGCCGGCCGCCATGGTGTTGGTGACCCACATGCCCGCCATCACGAGGTTATTCACGATCAGGGGAGTGCCGAGGCGCAGGATGGCGGTCGCATCGCGCCGGAAGCGGGCCTGGATCTCGTGTCGCTCGGGCATGGCGGGCCACGGCGGCGGCGTGGCGGGAAGGCAGTCGGGCTGGCATTCTAGCCGAACACACGTGACACAGGCGCAGGGCGGGTACGTCGCGTGCGCCGGGAGGCATTCATGCTGGTCGGTTCAGAAGTCAGGCGCGTCGCAGTCGTCGGCGGCAGCCGCATTCCGTTTGCGCGCGCCCACGGCGCCTACGCCCGCGTCGGCAACCAGGACATGCTCACGGCGGCCTTCAAGGCCGTGGTCGGCCGCTTCGGACTGCGGGGCGAGGTGCTCGGCGACGCGATGGCCGGTGCGGTCATGAAGCATCATCACCAGTGGAACCTCGTGCGCGAGTGCGTTCTGGGGAGCGGGCTGGACGCGCGCACACCCGGTCTCGACCTGCAGCGTGCCTGCGGCACGAGCCTCGAGGCCGCGATCCTGATCGCCAACAAGATCGCGCTCGGCCAGATCGACTCCGGGCTCGCCGGCGGCGTGGACACGGTTAGCGATCCGCCGATCTCCTATCCGCGCGCCTACCAGCAGCTGCTGCTGCGGAGCTTCCGCGGCCGGTCTCTCGGCGAGCGTCTGACGCCCTGGCTCGGATTGAGGCCCGGACACTTCAGGCCGGTGCTGCCCGGCGTGGTGGAGCCGCGCACGGGTCTTTCCATGGGCGAGAGCTGCGAGCAGATGGCGCGCAGGTGGTCGATCTCACGCGAGGACCAGGACGCTCTCGCCTGCGAAAGCCACCGGCGTGCCGCGGCGGCATACGACGAGGGCTTCTACCGCGACCTCGTGGTCGGTTTCGAGGGGCTCGAGGTCGACAACAACCTCCGGCGTGACACGAGCGTCGAGAAGCTCGCCGGGCTGCGGCCGGCCTTCGCAAAGGAGGGGACCCTGACGGCCGGCAACAGCACGCCCATGACGGACGGTGCCTCGGCCGTGCTGCTTGCGAGCGAGGACTGGGCGCGCAAGCGCGGCCTGCCGGTGCAGGCCTGGCTCACCTTCGGCAAGGTGGCGGCCGTGGACTTCGTGCACGACGAGGGACTGCTGATGGCGCCGGCCTACGCCGTGCCGCGCATGCTGAAGGACGCCGGGCTCGCGCTGCAGGACTTCGACTTCTACGAGATCCACGAGGCGTTCGCCGCACAGGTGCTGTGCACGCTGAAGGCCTGGGAGTCGCCGGAGTTCTGCCGCGAGCGGCTCGGCCTCGAGGCCCCGCTCGGCACGATCGACCGTGCGAAACTGAACGTGAAGGGCAGCTCCATCGCGATCGGGCATCCGTTCGCGGCGACGGGCGCGCGGATCGTGGCCACGCTGGCCAGGCTTCTCGAGCAGAAGGGTTCCGGCCGCGGCCTGATCTCCATCTGCACGGCCGGCGGCATGGGGGTCACCGCGATCATGGAGCGCTGACGGTGCGTTCGGGCCGAAGGGGTCGGCCCCTCCGTCGGCGGGACCGGGAAAGGCCCCCTGGTTTGAGACGGCGAGGACGATGAAGACCAAGAAAGAGATCGTCGAGAACTGGCTGCCCCGCTACACCGGCACTACGCTGGCCGACTTCGGGCAGCACGTGCTCCTGACCAACTTCGGCAGTTATCTCGAGTTCTTCGCGACCCACACCGGTGCGAAGATCGTCGGCCGCGATCGACCAATGCCGAATGCCACGGCCGACGGCATCACCATGGTCATGTTCGGCATGGGCAGCGCGATGGCGGCGACCGTCATGGACCTGCTGTCGGCAGTCAGGCCCAAGGCGGTGCTGCTGCTCGGCAAGTGCGGCGGGCTCAAGCGCAAGAACAGGATCGGCGACCTGGTGCTGCCGATCGCGGCCATCCGTGGGGACGGCGCCTCCGGCGACTACCTGCTGCCGGAGGTCCCGGCCCTGCCCGCCTTCAGCCTGCAGCGCGCGGTGTCGACGGTCATCCGCGACATGGAGCAGGACTACTGGACCGGCACGGTCTACACCACCAACCGGCGCGTCTGGGAGCACGACGGCGAGTTCAAGCAATACCTGCGCAAGACGCGCTCGATGGCCATCGACATGGAGACCGCGACCATCTTTGCAGCCGGGTTCGCGAACGGGATCCCCTCCGGGGCCCTGCTCCTGGTCAGCGACCAGCCGATGGTCCCCGAGGGCGTCAAGACCGAGGCCTCGGACCGGCAAGTGACCGAGCAGTTCGTCGAGCGCCATATCCTGATCGGGATCGAGGCCCTGCGCCTGATCCGCCGGCACGGCAAGAGCGTCAAGCACCTTCGGTTCGAGTGAGGGGAGGAGCGTCCCCTTGCCAATAGTTTCATTTGAAACTAAATTGACGGGACGGTTTCGCCCGCAGGTTCCGCCATGAAACGCTACATCAGCTACTCCCGCGTCGAGGGAGAGGCCTCCCGCCAGGCGCACTGCGACCTGCCCGAGGGCACCTACGAGCGGGAGATGAGCAAGGAGGGCTTCTTCGGGCCGGCCGCCTTCTTCTACCACCGCCACCCGCCGACGGGCTGGAGCGACTTCGAGGGACCCCTCCGGCCCCGCGCCTTCGACCTGACGAGGCTCGACGCCGTCGCGGACTCGCCCTGGGCCGCGGCCGAGGTCCTCGCGAATGCACACTGCCGGATCCGGCTCTGGCGCACCGCCGGGCGGATGGAACACCTCGCACGGAATGCCGATGGCGACGAGCTCCTGTTCGTGCACGCGGGGCGCGGCGCGCTGTACTGCGACTTCGGGCACCTGCCCTTCGAGGCGGGCGACTACATCGTCCTGCCGCGCGGCACGATGTGGCGGCTCGAGTGCGCCGAGCCGGTGACGGCGCTGCTGATCGAGGCGACCAACGCCTCCTACATGCTCCCGGACAAGGGGCTCGTCGGAAACCACGCCATCTTCGACGCCGCGATGCTCGACACGCCGCGCATCGACGATGTCTTCCGCGCGCAGCAGGACGAGCAGACCTGGCGGGTCGCCATCAAGCGCCGGGGCCAGGTGTCAACGGCGACCTATCCGTTCAACCCGCTCGACGCGGTGGGCTGGCACGGCGAGCTCTCGGTATGCCGCATCAACGTCCGCGACATACGCCCGTTGATGAGCCACCGCTACCACCTTCCGCCGTCCGCGCACACGACCCTCCTCGCGCCCCGGTTCGTCGTCTGCACCTTCGCACCGCGGCCCTTCGAGTCCGACCCCGGGGCCCTCAAGGTACCCTTCTTCCACAACAACGACGACTACGACGAGGTCATCTTCTATCACGCCGGCGACTTCTTCAGCCGCGACAACATCCACCCGGGAATGCTGACCTTCCACCCGTCAGGCTTCACGCACGGACCGCACCCGAAGGCGCTCGCGCGCATGTTCCGGCAGAGCAAGCCCGCCACCGACGAGTACGCCGTGATGATCGACACCCGCGATGCGCTAGAGGTCGGAGGCGCGTCGGTCGCCGTCGAGTGGGAAGGCTACGTGTCGAGCTGGAAGGGGCAGGACAAGTGAAGCTCGCGACGCTGCGCGACGGTTCCCGGGACGGTCGCCTGGCCGTGGTCTCGCGCGACTTGAGCCGCGCCGTCCGCGCCGAAGGGATCGCCCGGACGATGCAGGACGCGCTGGACGACTGGCGGGCCTGCGGCCCGCGGCTAGACGAGCTGTCGCGCCGACTGGAGACCGGCGAGGCACCCGGCAGCTTCGGATTCGAGCCCGGGCAAGCAATGGCGCCGTTGCCACGATCCCACCACTGGGTGGACGGCAGCGCCTACGTGAACCACGTCGAACTCGTCCGGAAGGCGCGCGGGGCCACGATGCCGGAATCGTTCTGGACCGACCCGCTGGTCTACCAGGGCGGCTCGGACGACTTCCTCGGCCCCACGCAGGATGTCCCGTTCGTGGACGAGGCCTGGGGCATCGACCTCGAGGCCGAGGTTGCGGTTGTCACGGACGACGTGCCCATGTCCTGCGACGCGGCCACCGCACGCGGACATATCCGGCTGCTCATGCTGGTGAACGACTGGTCGTTGCGCAACCTGATTCCCGGCGAACTGGCCAAGGGCTTCGGCTTCTACCAGTCGAAGCCCGCCACCGCGTTCTCGCCAGTCGCGGTGACGCCCGACGAGCTCGGCGAGGCCTGGGACGGTGGCAAGGTGCACCTGCCGCTCGTCGTGCACCTCAACGACGGGTTGCTCGGCCGGCCCAATGCCGGCGTCGACATGACCTTCGACTTCGGCCAGCTGATCGCACACGTGACGAAGACCCGCCGGCTCGGCGCCGGGGCGATCGTCGGTTCGGGCACGATCTCCAACTACGACCGGTCGCTCGGCTCCTGCTGCCTCGCCGAAGTGCGTATGCTGGAGACCGTCGCCGACGGCAAGCCGTCCACGCCTTTCCTGTCCTTCGGCGACCGCGTGCGGATCGAGATGCTCGATGCCCGCGGCGAGTCCATTTTCGGCGCCATTGACCAGCGAGTCGTCAGGGCGGCCTGAATCGCGCAAAATAGGCAGCCGGCCGGTCCGCTACGCCGGACCGGCCGGCTCCTGCCGAGCGCACCAGGATCGCCCTGATGACCGACCTCACCGAGCTCGCCGCGGCCGACGGCCACGTGCTCTCCGCCTACGAGGCACGTCCCGGCGGCGAGCCGCGCGGCGGCGTCGTGATTGCCCAGGAGATCTTCGGCGTCACGGCGCACATCCGGGACATCGCCGACGCCTATGCCGCTGCCGGCTATCACGTCCTGGCACCGGCACTCTTCGACCGGCAGCAGCGCGGCGTCCTGCTCCCCTACAGCGAGGTCGAGCGCGGTCGCGCATTCAAGGTCGCGGTCAGCCGGGAAGACATCGCCCACGACGTCGGCGCCGCCGTCGCGCACCTTGCCCCGGCAGGGCGCGTCGGCATCGTCGGCTACTGCTGGGGCGGGCTGGTTGCCTGGATCGCCGCAGCGACCACGCCGGTGTCGGCGGCCGTGGCCTACTACGGCGGCGGCATCCACGAGCACCTCGACCTCAGGCCCGTGTGTCCGGTGATGTTGCACTACGGTGAGAGCGATCCCCTGATCCCGCTGGAGGTCGTCGAGAGGGTCGGGGCCGCCTGCCCGCAGGGCGTGTTTCACTTCTACCCGGCCGGTCACGGCTTCAATTGCACGGACCGGACCGACTACGACGCGGACTGCGCGCAACTTGCGTTCGAGCGGACGCTCGGGTTCCTGCGCGACCACGTCGGCTGACTGACTCACTGGAGCAAGACCATGAATCTCAAGGATGCCACCCTGTTCCGCCAGCAGTGCTACGTCGCCGGTGCATGGATCGCCGCGGCAGATGGCTCCTCGCTCGGCGTGCACAACCCCGCGACCCGCGAGCCGCTCGGCACGGTGCCGAAGCTCGGCGCGCGGGAGACGCTGGCCGCGGTCGAGGCTGCGCACCGCGCCTTCCCGTCCTGGGCAGCGCGTACGGCCAAGGAGCGCGGTGCAGTGCTGCGCAGGTGGTACGAGCTGATCGTCGCCAGTGCCGACGACATCGGCACCCTGATGACGGCCGAGCAGGGCAAGCCGCTTGCCGAGGCGCGGGGCGAAGTCGCCTATGCCGCATCTTTCGTCGAGTGGTTCGCGGAGGAGGCGAAGCGGCTCTACGGTGACGTAATTCCGGGCCATCAGCCCGACAAGCGCATCATGGTGCTGCGCCAGCCTGTCGGCGTGGTGGCGGCCATCACGCCCTGGAACTTCCCGGCGGCGATGATCACCCGCAAGGTAGCCCCCGCGCTCGCCGCCGGCTGCACCGTCGTGTGCAAGCCTGCCAGCCAGACGCCGTTCACGGCACTCGCGCTGGCAGAGCTTGCCGAGCGCGCCGGCATGCCGGCGGGTGTCTTCAACGTCGTCACCGGTTCCGCCACGGCGATCGGTGGCGTGCTCACCTCCGACCCGCGCGTGCGCAAGTTGTCGTTCACGGGATCGACGGAGATCGGCAAGCAGCTCATGGCGCAGTGCGCCGGGACCATGAAGAAAGTCTCCCTCGAGCTCGGCGGCAACGCACCCTTCATCGTCTTCGACGACGCCGACCTCGACGCCGCGGTTGCCGGCGCCATCGCGAGCAAGTACCGCAACACGGGGCAGACCTGCGTCTGCGCCAACCGCCTGCTCGTGCAGGCCGGCGTCTACGACGCCTTCACCGAGAAGCTGGTGGCAGCCGTGCACAAGCTCGCCGTCGGCGACGGGCTCAAGGGCGCGACGGATCAGGGTCCGCTGATCGACGAGGCGGCGCTCGCGAAGGTCGAGGAGCACGTCGAGGACGCGGTCTCCAGGGGCGCACGCGTCGCGCTCGGCGGCAGGCGGCACGCCCTCGGCGGCACTTTCTACGAGCCCACCGTGCTCACGCACGTAACCACAGACATGAAGGTCTCCGGCGAGGAGACCTTCGGCCCCGTAGCGCCCCTGTTCCGCTTCGAGACCGAGGCCGAGGCGATCCGCATGGCCAACGCAACCCAGTTCGGCCTCGCGGCCTACTTCTACACTCGTGATCTCGCCCGCTCCTGGCGGGTTTCGGAGGCGCTCGAGTACGGCATCGTCGGCCTGAACACGGGACTGATCTCGACCGAGGTGGCGCCTTTCGGCGGCGTGAAGGAGTCCGGCACCGGGCGCGAGGGCTCGAAATACGGCCTGCTCGACTTCACCGAGATCAAGTACGTCTGCGTCGGCGGGGTTCAGTGACCGGGGCGGAAACCGCCGGAGCTTCGCCGCCGCTGCCCGATCGACTGTTGATCGCCCTGCTCGCCGCGATCACGGCGGCGGGCCCGGTCGCCATGAACATCTACCTGCCGGCCCTGCCGGCCGTGCAGGCGCAGTTCGGCACTACCGTTGCCGAAATGAACACGACCGTGAGCGCGGCGCTCGTCGCCTTCGCCGCGGGCATCCTCCTCTACGGACCGGTGTCCGACCGCTTCGGGCGGCGGCCGGTCATCCTGCTGGGCATGGCCGTCTTCGCCGCAGGCAACCTGCTGTGCCTGCTTGCGCCCACGCTGGAGGCGCTGCTCGCCGGACGCGTCGTGCAGGCGCTCGGCACGTCGGCGGGAACCGTGGTGGCGCGCGCGATGCTCGGCGACCTGTATCCGCGCGAGAAGCTGGCACGCATGCTCGCACTGCTGACCATGGTCATGGTGCTCGGTCCGACCACGGCGCCGCTCGTGGGTGGCGTCATCACCGAGGCGCTCGGCTGGAAGGCGGTCTTTGCCTTCCTGCTGCTCGCGAACGCAGCGATCCTGCTCGCCGCGTGGCGCTTCCTGCCGGAGACCCGCCAGCGGGCGGACCGTGCGGTGCCCGTAGCCAGGCTCGTCGGCGCCTGGGCGTCGATGCTTCGAAAAGGCGCTTTCCTCGGCTTCTCGATCCAGGCCGGCACGATCTTCGCGGTGTTTCTGACCTTCATCTCGCTCGCGCCCTACGTGATGGCTGCGCTCGGGCACAGCGCCACTGAATACGGGCTGTGGTACCTCCTGGTCGCGATCGGATACTTCGTCGGCAACGGCTACGTCGCGCGCCACGCGGCGCGGGTCGGGCTGCAGAAGCTGATCACCGTCGGCACGACGCTGCAGCTCGTCTGCGCGCTGGCCGGAGCGGGGCTCGTACTGGCCGGGTTCTGGCATCCCGCCGCGGTATTCGTGCCGATGGGCCTGGTGGGTTTCGCGCAGGGACTGTGCCTGCCGAACATCATGGCCAGCGCCGTGGCGCTCGCGCCGCGCACGGCGGGTGCCGCGTCCAGCATCATCGGTTTCACGCAGCAGCTCTTCGGCGCGCTCGCCGTGCAGGCGATGGCCGTGTTCCCGACCGATACGCCGGTCCCGGTCTACCTGTTCACCGTCGCCGCCACCGCGGCCGCGTGGCTGTCGCTGTTCATACTGCCGCGCGCCGATGCTTCCGCAGAGTCCTGATCGCGCCGCACCACTGCCGTATGATTGAGCCTCACTGCGCCTGTGTCACAGAAGGGACCTGCCCCAATGCTCGGTCGCTTTCTCGAAATCAGCGTTCATGCGCCGGAGATTCTCGAGTCTCTGGCCTTCTACGAGCGACTCGGTTTCACCCAGGCCAGGGTCGGCGAGACCTGGAGCCACCCCTACGCCGTGGTCACCGATGGCCGCCTGTTCGTCGGTCTGCACGCCTACGAGTTCGCCTCTCCGGCCCTGACTTTCGTCCAGCCGGACCTGATGCGACACGTGGAGGCCCTGGAGCGTCTCGGCATGGAGATGGCGTTCCGCAAGGTCGGTGCGGACGTCTTCAACGAGGCGGGCTTCACGGACCCCGGCGGGCAGATGATCGCGATGCTCGAGGCCCGGACCTTCTCACCGCCGGAGAGGCGTGCCCATGAGACCTCGCGCCTCGGCTGGTTCGAGGAGGTGGCCCTGCCCGTCCGCGAACTCCAGCCCGTCGCGCTGTTCTGGGAGCGCATGGGCTTCATACCGGCCGAGGAGAGCGACGAGCCGTTCCCCCGCATCGCCCTGACCAGCGACACGCTGAATGTCGCGCTGCTGCATGTAGGTGCGGTCTCTCAGCCCGCCCTCGTGTTCGCAGAGGAGGACATGCCCGCGCGCATCGCCGACCTCAAGGACTCGGGCGTCGTCTTCTCGCGCCGGCTGCCGCGCTCGCTCGACCCGGCCCGCAACGCCCTGCTCGAGGCGCCGGAGGGCACGCTGCTTCTGCTGACCACGCGCGACTGACGGCAGGCCTGCAACGCTCGTGTCAAGATTCAGCCGGCCCGATCGTTCCAGCGGCCGGCAGGCGGCGTGTCGTTCGGCTCAGGACTTGCCGCACCACGCGGCCGGGATCCGGCGCGGTGTCCGCTCGATTCGTTCCCCGATACTCGCTCGGTCTCGCGGACACCGCGCCACCGCGGCCGCGAGGCGGGAACCCTCGGCAACACCCCACAGGCGTGCCGGACGCGACGGGGTGTCCCCCGGCGAGCGACTTTGCCTTTCCACGGAGCGAGCGGGGGACACCCCCGAGCAAGACGGCACGCCGGGCACGCCACACGATCTGGGATGCGTCGATCTTCCGGAAGCCTGAGCGAATGAGCAGCCCGAGCCGGCGGCCCGGGATCAGACTGCGCGGGAGAAGCGCGGCGTGTCGGACTGCTGGTGCACCGGTAGGTAGGCGTCGAAGCACATGGCGACGTTGCGCATGAGCAGCCGGCCGATCGGCGTCAGCTCGAAGCCGCGCCCGCTCATCCGCACGAGACCGTCCGCCACAAGCGGCTTGAGCGCCTCGAGCTCGCGCGCGAAATAATCCTCGAAACGAACTGACCAGGCCCGGTCGACCTCGGCGAAATCCACGCGCGTGCGGCACATGATCATCTGGATCACCGCGCGGCGCAGCCGGTCGTCGTCGTTGAGCTCCAGGCCCCGGTGCACTGCCAGGTGCCCGGAGTCGATCGCCTCGTAGTAGTCGTGAAGCGTCTTGTAGTTCTGCGCATACGTATCGCCGAGCTTGCCGATCGAGCTCATGCCGAGCGCGACCAGGTCGCAGTCAGGGTGCGTCGAGTAACCCTGGAAGTTGCGGTGCAGCTTGTTCTCGCGCAGCGCCACCGCCAACTCGTCGTCGGGCAGCGCGAAGTGGTCCATCCCGATGTAGACGTAGCCGGCGCCGGTGAGCTTCTCGATCGTCAGCCCGAGCAGGGCGAGCTTCTCCGCGCCGCTCGGGATGTCCTCGGCGTGGATGCGCTTCTGCGGCTTGAACATGTGAGGCAGGTGAGCGTAGCTGTAGACCGCGAAGCGGTCCGGCCGGACTTCGAGCACCTGCTCGAGCGTCTTCTCGAAGCGCTCGCAGTTCTGCTTCGGAAGCCCGTAGATCAGGTCGACGCTCACGGACTTGTAGCCGGCGGCGCGCGCACGGTCCATCAGCCCGAAGGTCTGCTCCGGCGTCTGGATGCGGTTCACCGCCTTCTGCACGTCGGGGTCGAAGTCCTGGATGCCGAGGCTCATGCGGTTCACGCCCGCGCGCGCCAGCAGGTCGATGGTGTCCGGCGCGCAGGTGCGCGGGTCGATCTCGATGGAAAATTCGCGCCCGTCGTCCTGCCGCAGCTTGAAGTGCCAGCCGAGCTTCTTCAGCAGGTCTTCGAGCTGCCAGGGGTTGAGGAAGGTGGGCGTTCCGCCCCCGAAGTGCAGCTGGTCGACCACGCGCTCTTCGTCGAACAGTTCCGCCTGCAGCTCGACCTCGCGGTAGAGACGCGTGAGATAATTCTCCGCCTGTTCGCGGTTGCGCGTGATCACCTTGGTGCAGCCGCAGTAGAAGCAGGGGCTCTGGCAGAACGGTACATGCACGTACAGCGAGAGCGGCGCCGGCGGGGTCTTGCCGTTGGTCGCCGCCGCGGCGGCTCGGTATTCGGGTTCGCGGAACCGGTCGTGGAACTGCACGGCGGTCGGATAGGACGTATATCGCGGGCCCGGCCGGTCATAACGGCGGACGAGGTCCGCATCGAATCTCACCGAGGCTTCCATGGTCGTGATCCTTGCCCGGAAAATGCCTGACTGGCGGCTAACGTAATCGCCTGGTGGTCACGTTGGCAGCAGCAGAACTACGGACAGGCGACCACCAGGCGGTCGGTCCGATGCGATTCCTCGATCCGACGGGAGCTGCGGCGTTGTCACTGGCCACCGCGCTGGCCTGCCCCGGCGCGCTCGCCGCCTCCTGGACCCAGTGCAACGAGCCCGGTCTCGACCCGCCGGTGGCCGTGGAGCGAGCGGTTCCTCCCTACCCGGAATCCGCCCGCCTCGCGGGCGCGGAAGGTTTCGTCGATGTGGCTTTCACGGTACTCCGGGACGGCCACGTCGGCTGGGTCCGCATCCTGAGGGCCGAGCCGTCCGGCTTCTTCGAGGCCGAGGCACTGCACGGGGTGAGGGACTGGCGCTTCGTCCCGGCCAGGCGGGGCGGTGAGCCGGTCGAGTGCCGGATCCAGACCCGCGTCCGCTTCACGTTGACCGACTCCGTGGCGGCACGCCCGGCCGGCGCCACGGTGGCGGGCGACCAGCCCGCGCCCGTGTACCCGGAGCAGGCGCGGATCGAGGGGCTGGAAGGCTACGTGGAGGTGTCCTTCACGATCGGGCGCGACGGTGCGGTCGCGGACGCGGAGGTGACTCTCGCGATGCCGCGGGGCGAATTCGAGAAGGCGGCGCTGGCGGCGGTACGCTCGTGGTCGTTCGAGCCCGACCCGGAGGGCCCGCGGACCGAGACGCGCCGTTTCGAGTTCTCCCTGCCGGACAGCTATCCCCGCACGCCCGCCTCGAGCCAGCTCGCGGCCGCGCCCCTGCCCATCGAGGCCTGCACTCAGCGCATTGCCGGTCGCGTCAAGCTCGAGGTGGACGTGGGCGCGGACGGCCGCATCACAGACGGGCGCATCCTCGAGTCCCGGCCCGCAGGACTCTTCGACGCGACGGCGCTCGCGATCGCGCGGAACTCGCGCCTGGCGCCCGCCTGGCGCGGTGGTGTCCCGATTCCCGCCACCGCGCTGCTCACGCTCGACTTCAAGCCGGACGAGGCGCACTGCCCGGGCGGGCCGGGAGCGTCCCCGCCTGCCCAGCCGTCGACGCGGCCCGCTGCACCGACGGTGTCCCGACTGCGGCTGCACGACGCGCGTGTACGCTGAGCGGAGCACGGGAAACCGGGCGCGCCCGACCGGGACGGCGCCTCGTCAGGTGATCCCGCTCTGCTCGAGCCAGCGGCGCAACGTCTCGAGCGCCGCGCCCGCGTTCATGCCGGCGTAGATGACGAGGGCCATGAGCCCGCCCACGTACACCGTCGAGACGGCCGCGGCCAGATAGCCGAAGAGCACGACCGCGCCGTCGCGCTCCGCCATGCCGAGCGCCAGCAGCATGATCGCCACGCCGGGCAGCGTATTGGCGAAAGGCACCAGTGGCAGGGGCGCCATCAGCAGCAGGACACAGAGGACCAGCAGGGCCCCGTTCAGCACGTTGATCCCGGCAGAGCCGGTCAGCCCCAGCATTCGGGGCCGGATCAGGTGCTCGACGCGCTCGGCCCAGCCCGCGACGCGGGTGAGCACGTGCTGGACGGTTTCGGCCGGGAGGGCGCGGTCGAGCAACCGGTCCGGCAACCACGGCACCCGGTTAAGCGTGACCGCGATGCCGATGAGCATCATGGGCGGCCCGAGCGCGGCGCTCATGAACGGCAGCGATATGGGCAGCAGGAACGGCGCGGCCAGGATGGCGCAGAACACCAGCAGGCCCTGCTCGCCGATGAGCGCAAGCAACTCTCGCAGCGTCACCACGTGGCCCTTCACGGCCTCCGCCGTCGCCGCGAGTGCAATGGACAGACGCCTTTCCGGATTGCGGAACTGGACAGCCGTCATCGGGCGCCTCCCTGCGGGAGCGGCAATTGTACGCGGCGGGGCTCGGGATGCGCGGCGGCTTCAGCCCGGCCCGGCCGCGGGCCGGGCCTCCAGGCGCCAGGACACGTGCAGGTCCTCGCCGACCCTCAGCGCACCCATCATCGCCGAGTAGGGAACGAGGCCGAGCTGCTCGTGCGAGAGCGTCAACTCGCCCGAGGCTTTGAGCAGCGTGCCGTCGAAATCGAGCGTCACCGGAACGCGAACCTCGCTGCTGCGGCCGGCGACGGTGACGCGAGTCCGGGCGACGAGCGACGAGCTTGCCGGCCCCTCGATCGCCAGGCTCTCGAGCCGGATGAGGCCGAACCGGTCCCCGTCGAGCAGGGCGGCGGAGAGCATGTTGCGCCGGGTCGCCTCCTTGTCTTCCGGGGAAAGCCTGTCCGGAAACCGCGACCCGGCGGCGGCCAGCCGCGCGGGCTCGTCGACCGTAAGGCCGGTGACGGCCAGCACCAGCGCGAACGAGGATCCCGCCAGCGGCTCCGCGACGGCGACCTGCCCGGTGAGCCCGCGCGAGCCGATCACGTGGTTGTGGCCGAGCTCCGCCAGCGGCCCGTAGGCGGTCACCTCGTACAGGACCCCTTGTCCCAGGACCGCCGGTGCGTCGGCCGAGGAAGACCACGGCGGCGGCGTTCGCCCGGCGCAGGCCGCGAGCGCTGCCACCATGCAGCTGGCCAGGAAACGCGAGGTACGGATGCCTCCGGACATCGTCGCAGCATCGCCGCGGCCATCGCGTGGTGCAAGTCGCACCGCTCCCGGCGCTAGAATCCGTTCCTCCCAATGGTTCCCCCGGAGTCGTCGATCATGGCCCTGACCAACTCGGCCCAGCGCTACGGGCTCGGCCCGCAACTCCTTCACTGGCTGGTGGTGCTGCTGCTCGCGCTGCAGTTCCTCCTGGCCGAGCTGGCAGACGAATTGCCCGACGGGCTCGAGAAGCTCGCCATGCTGTCCCGGCACAAGTCGGTCGGCATCACGATCCTGGGCCTTGCCGCGCTGCGCGTGGCCTGGCGGCTGCTCGACCGGCCGC
>LJNS01000065.1 GCA_001303245.1 Gammaproteobacteria bacterium SG8_30 | reverse complement strand
GACCCCCGTGCCGGGGTCCGAGGCAGAGTTGGAGCAACCTGCAACCAGCAACACCGCACCGAGCAGCGCGGCCGCGTGACGAATCCTCATGACGGGTACTCCGGCAATGGTTGGTGGTCCCTGGGGGGCGCGTATGATCGCGCTCCATTGGTTGCGACGAACCCTACGCCCGCCGCTTTTCGTCTCGCAAGTGTAAGGGATCGAAGGGCCCCGATGTCTCGTAATCACCGCAAGCGCGGCGACAATGCAGCGCAAAAAAGAGCCGCGGCAGCGGCGTCTGCCGGGCGCAACGAGGTGCGCATCATCGGCGGCCGGTGGCGCGGCCGTAAGCTCCGCTTCCCCGAGGCGCGCGACCTGCGACCGACGCCGGACCGCGTGCGCGAGACGTTGTTCAACTGGCTCGCGCCGGTCATCCGCGGGGCGCGCTGTCTCGACTGTTTCGCCGGCAGCGGCGTCCTCGGCCTCGAGGCCCTGTCCCGTGGTGCGGATTCCGTCGTGCTCATCGACAGCGATCCGGCTCTCGTGCGCTACCTCGGTCGGCTGGCCGAGGAGATGCAGGCCGGGGCCGCCGCGACGGTGATCCGGGCCGACGCCACGAAGTGGCTCGAGCGGTCGACAGATGCGTTCGACGTCGTGTTCCTGGACCCGCCCTATGCGGCCGGCCTCTTGCCGGACCTGCTACGACGCCTTGCCCGCCCGGGCGTGCTCGCGCCCGGCGCGTTCGTCTACCTGGAGTGCGCCGCGGCCGACGGCCCGCCGCCGCTGCCGCCGGGCTGGCGCCTGCACCGGTCGGGCCGGGCCGGGGATGTCGGCTATCATCTCGCCGTCGCGCCGGGGGAGCCGGGGGCGATGCTGCAACAAGAAGGGGAGGCGGGCCCGACCCGCGCGGGGTGAAAGAGAGGATGGAAGCGAACGCCAAGCGGCGTGCCGTCTACCCGGGCACGTTCGACCCGATCACCAACGGCCACCAGGACCTCGTGCGGCGCGCGGCCAGCATGTTCGACCACGTGGTCATCGGGATCGCCGCGAACCCGAACAAGGCGCCGCTGTTCCCGCTGGAGATCCGCGTGGACCTGGCGCGCAGGGTGGTCTCCGAGCTCGGCAACGTCGAGGTGATGGGCTACTCCGGCCTGACGGTCGACTTCGCCCGGCAGCAGAACTGCAGCTTCGTCATCCGCGGGCTGCGCGCCGTGTCGGACTTCGAGTTCGAGTTCCAGCTCGCCAACATGAGCCGTCACCTCGACCGGGAAGTCGACTACGTCTTCCTGACGCCGCAGGAGCAGTTCACCTTCATCTCCTCGACGCTCGTGCGCGAGATCGCCCAGCTCGGCGGCGACGTGTCCGAGTTCGTCCACCCGGCGGTGGAGGCGGAGTTCGCCAAGCTGCGCGGCCGCGGCTGATGAATCGCCCGGGCCTTCAGCCGATGCGCCGCTCGCGGCGCATCAGCACCAGGAACAGCGGCACGCCGATGAGGGCGGTGAGCGCCCCGACCGGGAGCTGCCGCGGCGCGACGACGGTCCGGGCGGCCAGGTCGGCCAGTACCAGCAGGGTGCCGCCCAGAAGGGCGGATGCGGGCACGACGACGCGGTGCGAGGAGCCGAGCGCCAGCCTCACCAGGTGCGGCGTCACCAGCCCCACGAAGCCGATGCTGCCGGCGGTCGTCACCGCCACCGCGGTCAGCACCGAGCCGCCGAAATACAACGCGAGCCGCACTTCCCGCACGGGAAGGCCGAGGACCGCCGCCTGCAGGTCGCCGCGCGACAGCACGTCGAGGGGCCGGGCGAGGGCCAGGCACGCGGGCAGGGCGAGTGCGAGCACGACGAGCGCGCTCCACGGCATGCCCGAATAGGACAGGTCCCCCATGAGCCAGGCCAGCATGCCGCGGACGGGCGCCTCGCCAGCCGTGGCCAGCATCACGCTGATGGCGGCGCTGCAGCCCGCCGCCACCACCACGCCGGTCAGCAGCAGCCGCGTGGGCGTCCAGCCGCCGGGCCCGTGCGCCAGGGCGAAAACGAGCAGCATCGCACCGAGCGCCCCGCCCGCGGCGCCGAGGTCCACCCAGAGCCCGCCGAGGCCGAGCAGCATGGCGCCGACGGCGGCAACCGCCGCGCCGCCGGACACGCCGAGGACGTACGGGTCGGCCAGCGGGTTGCGCAAGAGCACCTGCATCAGCACGCCGGCCAGCGCGAGGACGGCCCCGGTCGCGAAGGCCGCGAGCGCGCGCGGCAGCCTGAGGTCGAGGAGGATGGCCCGCGCGACCGGGTCCTCGCCCGCGAGCGCCCGGCCCCACAGCGCGACCGGGTCGTCCCCCGAGCTGCCGAGCGAGACCGACAGGATGAGCGCGCCGGCGCCGATCAGGGTGAGCAGGAGGAGGGCCGGCGCTCGGGGCATGCGAGAGGATTCCGGGGGGGCGAGCCGTGCAAGGCTAGACCCCGGGGCCGAGGCCCGGCAACCCGGCCCGGCGCGCCTTCCGTCCGCGCCGGTGGCCCGGTGTCCGCGGCGTGTGGAACAATCCCTGCAGGAGGCTCCAGTGGCTGAGCGCGGCGACTACATCGATTCGCAGGGATTCCGCGCCAACGTCGGGATCGTGCTCATGCACGACGATGGCCGCGTGTTCCTGGGCGGCCGCGCCGGCGCCCGTGGCTGGCAGTTCCCGCAGGGAGGGATCCTGCGCGGGGAACGGGCCGAGGACGCGATGTACCGCGAGCTAGGGGAGGAAGTCGGCCTCGCCCCGCGCGACGTCGAGCAACTCGGGCGGACGCGCGGCTGGCTGCGGTATCGCCTGCCGCCGCAGTTCCGGCGCCGCAACGCCAACCCGGTCTGCATCGGCCAGAAGCAGCGCTGGTTCCTGCTGCGCCTGACGGCCTCCGAGTCGCGGCTCAGGTTCGACTCCACCGAGCATCCTGCGGAGTTCGATCGCTGGCGATGGGCGGAGTACTGGGACCCGGTGCGCGAGGTCATCTACTTCAAGCGCCGGGTCTACTCCCGAGCGCTGCACGAGCTCGGTGCCTTCGCGTTCCCGGAGGGCCTGCCGGAGTACCCCGACTGGTGGGAGGAGCGTGCCGGGCAACGGTCGCGACGCAAGCCCGTGGCCGCCACCAGCTGAAGGCCGTGAGACTCTTCGTCTTACCGCGGCTTCGCGCCGTGTTCGCCGTTGCCATCGGGTTCGGCCTGATGTACGCGTCGTTCGAGCTCGGGCGTTCCCTGTCCGGGTACTCGGCCGTGGAGGCATTCTCGCAGCGGCAGGCGCTGTCGCGCCGGGTCGACGCGCTCGAGCGGGAGCGTGATGAGCTCGAGGCGAAGGTGGTCGCCGGCGAGGTGGCGCGCCGCGTGGACGAGGAAGCCCAGTCCGAGGCCCAGGGGATGATCGGCGGGCTGCAGGCCGAACTGGCACGCCAGCAGCAGGAGCTCGACTTCTATCGGGGCCTGGTGGCCGAGCGCTTCGGGACCGGCAGCATCAAGGTGCAGGAGCTGTCCGTGCGGCAGGACGAAGGCCGTCGCCACACGGTGAGCGTGACGCTGGTGCAGACGGCGACCCGCGACGCGACCGCCAAGGGGACGATTACGCTGGTCCTCGACGGGTCGCGTGGCGGGGCGCTGACCCAGGTCGGCCTGGAGGAACTCTCGACGGACGGCCGGAGCGAGGTCCCGTTCACCGTCAGGTACTTCCGCACCGTGGACATCCCGATCGAGCTGCCCGAGGGGTTCACGCCCGCGGCCGTCAGGCTCGAGGTCAAGTCGAGCCGCAGCGGTCCCGAGCCGTTGCGGGAGACCTTTCCCTGGCAGCCGGCGCTGGATCCGGGCCCGGAGGGCGCTTTGACCGGCGAGGCGGGCGCCGAGTAAACTGGTTCCAGTTATCAATTTTCCTTCGGAAGATGAAAGGTTTATGAGCGAGATTGCCATCGATGCCGGCGACCTGGTGTTCACCGACGCGGCGGCGCGCAAGGTGGGCGAGCTGATCCGCGAGGAAGGCAACCCCAACCTGATGCTGCGCGTGTTCGTCTCCGGTGGCGGCTGCTCCGGGTTCCAGTACGGCTTCACCTTCGACGAGAGCGTCGAGGAGGGCGACGCCCAGTTCTCGAACCAGGGCGTGACGCTCCTGGTGGACCCGCTGAGCTTCCAGTACCTCCTCGGCGCGGAGATCGACTACCGGGAGGATCTCGAGGGCGCCCAGTTCGTGATCCGCAACCCGAACGCCAAGACGACCTGCGGCTGCGGCTCCTCCTTCTCCGCCTGACCAGCCGCCGATGACCCCGGCGCGCGGCCCCGACTCGCTTCGCGCCATACGTTCCCTTCCCGATGCCCGGCAGCCGCCCGGGCATCCGGCGGGCGCGGCGTGAGGCGCGGCTGACTTGGCCAGGCAGCGCAAGGTCCCGGACGTGATGGCCGCAGTGGACCTCGGGTCCAACAGCTTCCACATGATCGTGGCGCGCTATGCCGAGGGCCGGCTGGTCATCGTCGACCGGCTGCGCGACATGGTGCGGCTCGCGGCGGGCCTCGGCCCGGACGGTCGGCTGGCGCGCGAGGCGACCGCCAGGGCGATCGCGGCGCTCGAGCGCTTCGGGCAGCGCCTGCGCGACATGCGTGCCGACAGCGTCCGCGTGGTGGGGACGAACACCCTGCGCAAGGCGCGGCGCAAGCAGGGGTTCCTCGAGCGCGCGCGGGCCGTGCTCGGGCACCCGATCGAGATCATCTCCGGCATCGAGGAAGCCCGCCTCATCTACTCCGGCGTCGCCCACACCATGCCCACGGAGCCCGGTCGTCGCCTCGTGGTCGACATCGGCGGCGGCAGCACCGAGCTCATCATCGGCGAGGGCTTCGCGCCGAGGCAGCTCGAGAGCCTGTACATGGGCTGCGTGTCCATGAGCGATGCGCACTTCCCGGGCGGGCGGGTCAACGAGAAGCGCTTCCGGCGCGCCTGCGTGGCGGCCCGCATGGAGCTCGAGTCGATCGAGATCCCCTATCGCGCCGCCGGGTGGGATCACGCCGTCGGCAGCTCCGGCACGGTGCGCGCGGTGTTCGAGGCCATCCACGAGATCGACCCGACGGCTTCGGCGATCACGCCCGAATTGCTGCGGGCGCTGGAGGCCCGGCTGGTCGCCGCCGGGAGCGTCTCGTCCGCGGGCTTCACGTCGATCTCCTCCGAGCGCGCGCTCGTGTTCGCCGGCGGGCTCGCGATCCTGTCCCAGGTGTTCGACTCGCTCGGCCTCGGCCAGATGCGCGTGGCCGACGGCGCCCTGCGCGAGGGGCTGCTGTACGACATGCTCGGGCGCATCAGCAACAAGGACGTGCGCGCGCGCACCGCGCGATCGATGGAGGTGCGCTTCCACGTCGAGAAGGCGCAGGCGGACCGCGTCGAGGAAACGGCCGTCGGGCTGCTCGGGCAGATCGCCGGGGACTGGGGGCTGGCGGATCCGGAGGTCGAGAAGTTCCTGTGCTGGGCCGCTCGCCTGCACGAGATCGGCCTCGACATCTCCCACTCGCACTTCCATCGGCACGGCGCCTACCTGCTCGAGCACGCCGACATGCCGGGCTTCACCCGCGAGGACCAGCGGCTGCTCGCCTGCCTGGTCGACTCGCACCGGCGCAAGCCGCACCTGGAGCGGACGCTGGAGCTGGTGCCTCCCTGGGACGAGCTGGCGGGCCGCATGGTCGTGATCCTGCGCATCGCCGTGCTGCTCAACCGGGCGCGCTCGTCGCAGCCGCTTCCGCCGGTCAGGCTGCAGGCCCGCGGTCAGACCGTGACGTTGCGCTTTCCCCGCGGGTGGCTCAGGAACAACCCGCTGACCGCCGCCGACCTCCGGCAGGAGGCGAGCTACCTGGCGGCGGCGCGGTACACGCTGCGGGCGAGCTGAAGAATGGTGAGCCGTGAGCCGTGAGCCGTGAGTCGTTTCGGGAAGAATTCCGGTAGCCGGTCTGGTCCTGGTTCCTGCGATTCACGCCTCACCTCTTATTCCGCGTACTTCTCCAGCAGCGCCTCCTGCACGCTGAAGCGCTCGCCGGTGCCCGCGTCGACGCGCTCGTAGCGGCCGTCCGGCCCCAGCAGCCAGGCGTTGACGTTGTCGGCGAGGCACGCCTCGAGGTCGGCGAGGATCCGCTCGCGATGCTTGCGGCTCTCGATCGGGAAGCAGACCTCGATGCGGCGGAAGAAGTTGCGTTCCATCCAGTCCGCGCTCGCGCAGAACAGCTCCTCGTCGCCGCCGTTGGCGAAGTAGAACACCCGGGAGTGCTCGAGAAACCGGCCGACGATCGAGCGCACGGTGATGTTCTCGGACACCCCGGGTATGCCGGGCTTCAGCGCGCAGATGCCGCGGACGACGAGCTCGCAGCGCACCCCCGCCTGCGAGGCCCGGTACAGCGTCCTGACCATCTCCGGCTCGATCAGCGAGTTCATCTTCGCGACCACGCGTGCCGGCCGTCCCTGGCGTGCGTGCTCCATTTCCCGCTCGATCCGCGCGATCAGCGCGGCATGCAGCGTGAACGGCGACTGCAGCAGCTTCCTGAGTGCGGGCGCCTGCGTCAGGCTCGTCAGCTGCAGGAACAGGTCGTGCAGGTCCTCGCCGATCGAGTCGTCGGCGGTGAACAGGCCGTAGTCGGTGTAGGCGCGGGCGGTCTGGATGTGGTAGTTGCCGGTGCCGACGTGGCAGTAGCGCTTGAGCCGGGCGTCCTCGCGCCGCACCACCATGATCAGCTTGGCGTGGGTCTTGTAGCCGACGACGCCGTACATGACGTGGACGCCGGCTTCCTGCAGGCGTGTGGCCAGCTCGATGTTGGCCGCCTCGTCGAAGCGCGCGCGCAGCTCGACGATCACGGTCACGTCCTTGCCGTGGCGGGCGGCCTCGACGAGCCCGTCGACGATCAGCGAGTCCGCGCCCGCGCGGTACAGGGTCATCTTGATCGCGAGCACGTGGGGGTCGGTCGCCGCCTGCCGCACGAAGTCGGTGACGGGCTGGAAGGACTGGTAGGGGTGGTGCAAGAGGACGTCGCGCTGGCGGATGGCTGCGAACATGTCCGCCTGCTGTTTTAGCCGGGCCGGTACACCGGGCGTGAAGGCAGGGAACTTGAGGTCCGGGCGCTCGACCAGGCCGTAGAGGCCCATCAGGCGGTTCAGGTTGACCGGGCCGTTGACCTGGTAGACGTCCTCGGCCTCGACCGCGAAGTGCTGGCGCAGGAAGGACACGAGGTCCTCGGGGCAGTCATGGGCGGTCTCGAGGCGCACGGCGGCGCCGTAGCGGCGGTGCGCGAGCTCGCCCTCGACGGCCCGCAGCAGGTCGTCCACCTCCTCGTCGTCGACGTACAGGTCGCTGTTGCGCGTGACCCGGAACTGCCAGCAGCCGAGGACCTCCACGCCCGCGAACAGCCTGTCGATGTTGGTCTGGATGACGCGCGAGAGCAGCGCCATGGCCGGCCCGTCGACGCTGCGCGTGCCACCGACCGGGATCACCCGGGGCAGGGAGCGCGGGACCTGCACGATCGCGAGGCTCGTGTTGCGGCCGAAGGCGTCGGTCCCGGACAGGCGCACGATGAAGTTGAGGCTCTTGTTCTGGATGCGCGGGAAGGGCCGTGCCGGATCGAGCGCGAGCGGGGTGAGCACCGGCTCGACCTCGCGCTCGAAGTACTCGCGCATCCAGCGCTGCACGCCCTTCGGCGTATTGTCGCCGCCCGCCAGGCCGAGTCCTTCGCCGTCGAGCGCCGGCCGCAGCACTTCGTTCAGCACGCGGTACTGCTCCTCGACGAGCGCCCGCGCCCGCTCCGCGATGCGCGTCAGCTGCTGCTGCGGCGTGAGCCCGTCCGGGCCGGGGCGCGAGGCGCCGAGCTCGACACGCTGCTTCAGGCCCGCGACCCGGATCTCGAAGAACTCGTCCAGGTTCGAGGAGGAGATGGCGAGGAAGCGGACCCGCTCGAGCAGGGGCAGGCGGTGGTCCTTGGCCTGCTCGAGCACGCGCTGGTTGAACTCCAGCAGCGACAGCTCCCGGTTCTGGTAGAGCTCGGGGGACTTCAGGTCCAGGGCCTCCATGGGCCCGCTATCCGACCGCTTTTGTGTTTCAGCCATGTGACGGTCGCCGTCCGGGCCGCGTCCCGCGACACCGGGAACGCCCGGAGCGGGCCAAGCTCAGGGGGTGACGAGCGCGACGCGCGTCTGCTCGCTCGCGCCCAGTGAGTCGAGACGCGCCAGCAGCGGCGCGCTCGAGGCCAGGAAATCTTCCCGCAGGTCGGCGGGGATCGACTTGGCACGGGGCACGGGAATGGTCGCCGGGTTGCGGTGGACGCCGTTGACCCGGTACTCGTAGTGCAGGTGCGGGCCGGTCGCCAGTCCCGTCATGCCGATGTAGCCGATCACCTCGCCCTGCTTGACCTTCTCGCCCACCGACAGGCCGCGGCGGTAGCGCGACATGTGCCCGTAGAGCGTGGTGACGCTGCCGGGATGGGCCAGGATCACGGTGTTGCCGTAACCGCCCTTGACGCCGCGGTGGACGACGCGCCCGTCGCCCGCGGCCTTGATCGGCGTGCCCACCGGGGCCGCGAAGTCGATTCCCTTGTGGGCGCGCACCGTGTTCAGGATCGGGTGCCGCCGGGCAAGGTTGAACCCGGAGCTGACCCGCCCGAAGGCGACGGGGAAGCGCAGGAAGGCCTTGCGGACGTTCTCGCCCTCGGGAGTGAAGTATTCGACGCCGCCGTCGGGCATCACGTAGCGGACGGCCCGGAAGACACGCCCCTTGTTGACGAACTCGGCGGCGAGGATCTCGCCGTCGCGCAGGAACTCGCCGTCCTGGAACTGCTGCTCGTAGGCGACGGCGAAGCTGTCGCCGGGCTGCACCTCGTTGACGAAGTCGATGTCGTACTTGAAGACGTCGGCGAGGGCGATGGCCAGCGCGTCGCTGCCGCCGCTGCCGTTGACCGCGAGGAACAGCGAGGAGTCGATGGTGCCGGCGAGCGTGGCCGCCTCCGTCTCCAGCGGATTCTCGATGATGTCGGCCGCGAAGCCGCCCTCGGCCCGCGTGACGGACAAGGTGGCCGTGTCGGACAGCTTGCGGGTGAGGGAGCGCAGCTGGCCGTCGAGGTGCTGGAGCGTGATCACGTCGCCGGGAAGCAGCCGGTCGAGCGCCTTGCGCACGTCGGGAAGGCGGCGCAGCTCGGCGAGGTCGGCGAGCGACAGCTCGAGCTGGCGGAACAGGGCATCGAGGGTGTCGTTGCGCCGGATGACGATCACGATCGACTCGAAGGGATCGATCTTCCGGGCGGTCGGGACGATCTCCTCGAGCTCCACCGGGACCGTCGCCAGCGTCTGCTCGAGCGCCGTTTCGACGCCGGGGCGGGACATCCACAGGCCCGAAGCGATGGCCGCGCCGGCGACGAGGCTGGCGGCGAACACGCCGAGCCGGCGCGGACTTCCGTCCGCCGGCATTGCCATCGTCGTCGACCCGGTGGTCCTCCGGTTCCCGCGGTGCACGTTGACTCCCTGGGCGATGGTCAAACTACAGACGGTAAACAACGGCCGGTTGCCCGTCAACCGGCAGTTTTCCCAATACTTCAGCAAGTTGCGGGTCATTTCTCGGGCGTGACTTGCATCACGGCGGCCGTCGAGATCTCTCGCGAGCCCGGTGGCTTGCGCTGTCGCTCGCATCCGAACCGCGGCGCGCCCCGCGATTGCGTGCCTGAATCCCGGCCCATACAGTGGTGGATCCGTTGCCGCGCCGCATCACCTGGCGGGCAGCCGCCAGGGGAGACCGATGCTGTCCGCAGACGAGCAGATGGGGGAGTTGTGCCGCGGCACGCAGGAGGTCCTGCTCGAGGAGGACCTGAGGCGCAAGCTCGCCCGGGGCAAGCCGCTCAAGGTGAAGGCCGGCTTCGACCCGACGGCGCCCGACCTGCACGTCGGGCACACGGTGCTCATCAACAAGATGCGCCAGTTCCAGGAGTTCGGCCACGACGTCGTGTTCCTCATCGGCGACTTCACGGGAATGATCGGCGACCCGTCCGGCAAGAACGCGACCCGCCCGAGGCTCACGCCGGCCGACGTCGAGGACAACGCGCGCACCTACCAGGACCAGATCTTCAGGATCCTGGATCCCGAGAAGACGCTCATCGACTTCAACTCCCGCTGGATGGGCGCCCTCGGCTCGGCCGGCATGATCGAGCTGGCCTCCCGGTACACGGTGGCGCGCATGCTGGAGCGGGACGACTTCTCGCGGCGCTTCAAGGGCGGGCAGCCCATCGCCGTCCACGAGTTCCTCTACCCGCTGGTCCAGGGCTACGACTCGGTGGCGCTCGAGGCCGACGTCGAGCTCGGCGGCACGGACCAGAAGTTCAACCTGCTGGTGGGCCGCTCGCTGCAGGCGGACTACGGCCAGGAGCCGCAGGTCGTCGTGACGATGCCGCTGCTCGAGGGCCTCGACGGCGTCAACAAGATGTCCAAGTCGCTCGGCAACTACATCGGCATCACCGAGCCGCCGGGCGAGATCTTCGGCAAGGTGATGTCGATTTCCGACGAGCTGATGTGGCGCTACTTCGAGCTGCTCTCCTTCCGGCCGCTGGCCGAGATCGAGGGGCTGCGCCGCGCGATCGAGGAGGGCCGGAATCCGCGCGACGTCAAGTTCGAGCTCGCGGTCGAGCTCGTCGACCGCTTCCACGGGGACGGCGCCGGCGAGGCCGAGAAGGCCGCCTTCATCGCCCGTTTCCGCGAGGGCGCGCTGCCCGAGGACATGCCGGAAGTCGCCTTGCCGGCTCCCGCGGGCGGCGTGAAGCTCGCGGCGGTGCTCAAGGAGGCGCAGCTCGTCGCCAGCACCTCGGCGGCCTACCGCATGATCGACCAGGGTGCGGTGCGCGTCGACGGCGAGCGCGTGACGGACCGCGACGCCAGGCTCGCGGCCGGAACGAGCTGCGTGCTGCAGGTCGGCAAGCGGGCGTTTGCACGGATCGTGATCCGTGAGCGTTGAGCGTTCGGCCCTCACCCGCGCCCTCGACGCCATCGAGCGCATCGGCAACCGGCTGCCGGACCCGGCGGTTCTCTTTGCCGTCCTGCTGCTCGTCGTCCTGATCCTGTCCGCCTGGCTGGCGACCCTCTCGTTCGACCAGCTCGACCCGCGCACCGGCGCGCCGGTCATCGTCAAGAACATGCTGCAGGGCGACAACCTGACGCCGTTCTTCGCCCAGATGGTCGCCACCTTCGTGGGGTTCCACCCGCTCGGTGTCGTGCTGGTCGCCATGCTGGGCATCGGGGTCGCGGACCACGCGGGGTTCATCAACGCGGGGCTCAAGGCCCTGCTCGCGGTGACCGCGAAGTGGCTGCTCACGCCCATGCTGATCACCGTGGCGATCGTCAGCCACACGGCGGCGGACGCCGGCTACGTGCTGGTCATTCCGCTCGGGGGCGTGATCTTCATGGCTGCGGGACGGCACCCCCTGGCCGGCATCGCAGCGGCCTTCGCGGGCGTGTCGGGAGGGTTCAGCGCCAACTTCGTGCCCTCGGCGCTCGACCCGCTGCTCGCGGGGTTGACCCAGGCCGCGGCCCAGCTCATCGATCCCGGCATCACGATCAACCCGCTCAACAACTGGTTCTTCACCATGTCCTCGTCGCTGCTGATCATCGGCGTCGGCTGGTTCCTCACCGACCGGGTCATCGAGCCGCGCCTGGCTGCCACGGTGGTGGATGGGGAGCTCGCGGGCGACGCGCCAGGCGGGGAGCTGTCGCAGCGGGAGCGCAGGGCGCTCAGGTGGGCGCTCGCCTCCATCCTGGTCGGCATCGGCCTGCTCGTGGCCACCGCGTGGCCGGCCGGCTCCCCGTGGCGCAGTGCCGAAGGCGCGCTGACCGCCTCCGCCTCGCCGCTCATGCAGGCGATCGTACCGCTCATCTTCGTGCTGTTCCTGGTGCCGGGAGTCGTCTTCGGCTACGTGTCCGGGCGCTTCTCGAGCCACCGCGACGTCATCGAGGGCATGTCCAAGTCCATGAGCGCCATGGGTTATTACCTGGTGATGGCCTTCTTTGCCGCTCAGTTCATCGCGGCGTTCGGTCAGTCGGGGCTCGGTGTCCTGCTCGCGCTCGAGGGTGCCGCCTGGCTGCGCGAGTCGGGCCTGCCGGCCGGTGCGACGCTTACCGGCATCGTGCTGCTGTCGGGCATGGTGAACCTCGTGGTCGGCTCGGCGTCCGCAAAGTGGGCGCTGATCGCGCCGGTGTTCGTGCCGATGCTGATGCAGGTCGGCCTGTCGCCCGACCTGACCCAGGCGGCCTACCGGGTCGGCGACTCGACCACCAACATCGTCACGCCGCTGATGCCGTATTTCCCGCTGATCGTGCTGTTCTGCCGCCGCTACGTGCAGAGCTCCGGCATCGGCACGGTGGTCGCCCTGATGCTGCCCTACTCGGTCGCGCTGCTCGTGCTCTGGACCGCCTTCCTGCTCGGCTACTGGGCGCTCGGCCTGCCGCTCGGGCTGGGAGCGGGTTACGGGTATCCGTGAGCGGTGAGTCGTGAGCCGGAAGAGGGGGGGCTTGGCTGGCCGGAGCCCGGTTCTGGGTGCCCGGGAGCCGGATTTCGGTCTGCCAGATGCCGCTCGAATCGCTGGACTCCGGCCTCTGACGACTCACGATTCACGGCTCACGACTCACGTCTTCCAAACTTTCGTTGACACCGCCCGGGCCGCCGCTATACTGCGCGGCCCTTGCCCATTCGGCCCCTGGAAAAGGAGCAGGAAGGGAGGGTTTGCGGCACCGCAGCAGGTGTTGACAGCCCCCCGACCTGTCGTAAAATAGTGGGTCTCCCTGCCGCTTCGACGTCAGGGCGTTCTTTAACAAGCGAGCAGGTAATTTGTGTGGGGACTCGCGTCAGGTGTCCGCAAGGGCGCCAACTGCGAGTAACCAAGCGTCCAGCAGTGTCGAGTGATCGACAAAGTCGGAGTAGCTTGGGGTCTCGCTTTTCAGCTCAAAACTTTGAACTGAAGAGTTTGATCCTGGCTCAGATTGAACGCTGGCGGCGTGCCTAACACATGCAAGTCGAGCGGCAGCGCGGGGGCAACCCTGGCGGCGAGCGGCGAACGGGTGCGTAATACATGGGAATCTGCCCAGTAGTGGGGAATAACCCGGGGAAACTCGGGCTAATGCCGCATACGACCTACGGGTGAAAGCGGGGGACCTTCGGGCCTCGCGCTATTGGATGAGCCCATGTCGGATTAGCTAGTTGGTAGGGTAACGGCCTGAATTTTGGACAATGGGCGAAAGCCTGATCCAGCGACGCCGCGTGTGTGAAGAAGGCCTGCGGGTTGTAAAGCACTTTCGTTGGGAACGAAATACGCCGACCTAATACGTCGGCGGGCTGACGTTACCCAAACAAGAAGCACCGGCTAACTCTGTGCCAGCAGCCGCGGTAATACAGAGGGTGCAAGCGTTAATCGGAATTACTGGGCGTAAAGCGCACGTAGGCGGCTACGTAAGTCGGATGTGAAATCCCCGGGCTCAACCTGGGAACTGCATTCGAAACTGCGTGGCTAGAGTAAGGGAGAGGAAGGCGGAATTCCCGGTGTAGCGGTGAAATGCGTAGATATCGGGAGGAACATCAGTGGCGAAGGCGGCCTTCTG
>LJNS01000064.1 GCA_001303245.1 Gammaproteobacteria bacterium SG8_30 | reverse complement strand
TGTACCAGTCCCCTCGCTCCGGGTTACCGGCACCGGCCAGCAGCAGCTCGGACAGATAACGCCCCGTCGGGTTGGCCGGCGACACGTACTTCGAGCCGCTCGAGGCGATCCGCCTCATCGCCTCGAAGGGGTCCTTCAGGCCTCGGATGCTTGCAGGATCGTCCTTCGGTCCCACCAGCACCGACTGGTTGGAGAACACCGGACGCGGCCACAGCCCCTTGCCGCTCGTCACGAACGGCTCGACGGGCGCCTTGCCGTAGTGGGAAATGACTAGGTCCGCCTTGCCGGCCTCCGCCTGCTCGTAGACGTCGCTGCCACCGTAGACCTCGACCTTGTAGCCGGAAGCCTTCTCGAAGGCCGGCAACAGCGCCTCGAGGAGGCCCGACTGGTAGGGCGTATTGACCGAAGCGACCCGCACGACGGGCGCATCGGTTTCGGCGCAGGCCGTCCCGGCGGCGAGAAACAATGCCGTCGCGGCCGCCCAGCCGGCGCAAGCAAGCAACGAGTCGCGGGCTCGAGGTGTCGCGGTTGCCATGAGGGTTACTCCCCGGCGCAGAGCGGATAACACGAGTCCTCATGCTATCAGGCTGCGCCGGACGTGCACTCCACGGCGACGCGGGTGCGGTGCGCCAGCCAGCGCCCGGCCAGGCCGGACAGCGAAGCCCTGCGACTCTTCGCCCCGGGTGGTAACGTGATCCGACAACCCGGCTACCGCCCCGGCAGTGGAGGCACAGCAGAATGATCAAGTGGCTCGCCCGCTGGCGGTCTGGCGCATCACCCGCTGCGACCTCTTCAGCCGGCTCTCCGCCCCGCGAGCTCGAGGCGGCGAAAGCCGAGATCCTGCCGCTCCTGGAGGAAATGAACGAGGCCGCCAACGTGCATGACGCCGAGCGGCACGTCGCGTTCTACGCGAGGGATCCCGACCTGCTGTTCGTCGTCCACGACCGGGCCATCGTGGGGTGGGATGCGGTGCTCGAACAGCAGCGGGTCTGGTGGCGGGACGGCAAGACGGATGTCGTCTACACGATGGCCGGCGAACCGGAGTTCCGGATGCCGCAAGCCGGGCTGGTCATCGTCACCTACTTCCTGGATTCGGTACGCGGCATGGGCGATGGAACGACCAGGCAGATGCGGCTGGCGATATCTGCCGTGTGGCAACGAAGACCGGAAGGCTGGAGAATCATCTACGCGCACGAGTCGACGGCCGGGTCGTAGGGCCGTGCCTGAGACCGGAAAGGGCGCGGCTGACCGGGCGGCCGTGCACTCCTGACTGATGCGAAGCGTCGTGTACCTTCTGATCGCCGCCGCCGCCGTCTACGCCAGCCTGTGCGCCATGCTGTTCCTGACGCAGCGATCCCACATCTACTTCCCCACCGGGGAATCCGGGACCGCCAATGCCGAGGCCGTCTCGATCGAAAGTCACGGCGAGCGGATCAAGGTCTGGTCCGTGGCCCGACCCGGTCGCAATGCGCTCGTCTACTTCGGCGGCAATGCGGAGGACGTGGCGTGGAGCATCGACCCGTTGTCGGCGGCCTTCCCGGACCGCTCCTTGTATCTGGTCAACTACCGGGGCTACGGCGGCAGCAGCGGACGGCCGTCCGAGCGAGGCCTGAAGGCGGACGCCCTGGTCGTCCACGACCACGTCGCACGGTCGCACGCGGACATCGCCGTGATGGGCCGGAGCCTCGGCAGCGGAATCGCGGTGAGCCTGGCGGCCGCTCGACGGGTGCAGCGCCTGGTGCTCGTGACGCCCTATGACAGCCTGGTCGAAGTCGCCCGCAAGTACTACCGGTACCTGCCGGTGTCTCTGCTCCTGCGCGATCGCTACGACTCGGCAGCCCTTGCACCCTCGGTGAGCGCGCCGGTGCTCCTGGTCGTGGCGGCGGAAGACGAGATCATCCCGAGGGAGCGGTCCGAGGCCCTTGCCGCTGCCTTTGCGCCCGGGCAGGCGACCGTCACGGTGATCGCCGGGGCCGGCCACAACTCGCTCGACCTCTCGCCGGACTACCTCCGCACGGTGCAGCGGTTCCTGGACTCACCCTGAGCATCGTCGTCCCGAGGTTGCGGGCGCGCGTTGCCGGACGAGCGCAGCGGCAGCAGAAAGCCCGTGCAGCAACTGCGTCGCTGGGCTACTGTCGGCGGGTCCCTGACCTGGAGCCCCGATGATGCTCGCCGACTACGTCGTCCCGGGCCTTTTGATCGCCTTCGTCGCCTGGAGGATCCTGTCGCCCCGGCTCGTGCGGCGACGCCTTCCCGGGCTGCTCGAGCAGGGAGCACAGGTCGTGGACGTCCGCAGTGCTGCGGAATTTGCCTCGGGCCATGCACCTGGCAGCATCAACATCCCGCTGCAGGAGATCGGCGAGAGGTCCGGGGAGCTAGACCCGAACCGCTGGGTCATCGTGTGCTGTGCGTCCGGGACGCGCAGCGCCATGGCGAGATGGCGTTTGCGCAGCCTGGGGTTCGGCCAGGTCGTCAACGCCGGGCCGTGGTCGAACGTCCCTCACGCGTGAGAGGCGGGTCTCTCTCACGGCCTCAGTCGGCGACGGTGTCCTTCACGGCCTGCTTGCAGCCGTCGCTGACCTCGGCCTGGTTGGCCTCGAGGCAGGACAGGATGCGCCCCTCCCCGGCCTGGACATCGCTGCAGAACTTCTCGATGTCCGCCTTGCACTCGGTCGCGACGTAGACGATGGCGGCGGAGAGCTGCTCGAGGAGCGACGCCGCCTTGTACAGCGCGTAGCTGCACTGCCCGGAGAGCTTGTCCTCGTGGGCCGCGGCGCAGTGCAGCAACCGGCCTTCGCCCGGCGTGACCTGGCTGCAGTATTGCTTGATGTCCGTCTCGCAGGACTTCAGGACGTAGTCCATCAGCGAGTCCTGCGCGCTTGCCCCGACTGCCGTGAACAGCGACGTCGTCGCGACCGCAGCGATCAGCAGAGTCTTCATCGATCGTTCCCCTATGTCAGCAATTTCGATGTCGCCTTGTGGGTTTCCGCCCCGGCTTCGGCGCACCCTTCCTCTGAGCTTCTGTCCGGGGCTGAGATCCTCCGGGATCCTGCCGAGTTCGGCGAGACCTTCGAACCCTTTCACGGTTATGTTAGCCCATTGCCGAAACAAAGCGGCGAAATCGTCGCGATGGCTGACGCTCGAGGACCACGTCATCGAGCCCGTCTACCGCGTCTCACACGGCTTGTCGAACTGCCGCAAGGCGTTCCGGCGCTGGACGGGCAAGTCACTGGGTGCGTATCGCGAGCAGGACCGCTGCGCCTGAAGGCCGGCCCATACGCAGCTCGCGGAAATTCAGTACGTGAGCCCGAAGCCGTACTCGAACAGCGGGTCGTAGTCCGGATCGCCGACGTTGATCGGTATCTGTTCGACCGCGCGCGGCCAGCTGAAGCCCAGCTTGCCCTTGAAGCCGTAGTGGCCGAACAGGACCTCCGCGATGCCCCGCCCCTCGGACCCCGGCAGCCAGGCCGCGACGAATGCGGCCGACTGCTCCACTTGCTCGGCGACGAGCAGCGGCCTGCCGGAGATCAGCACCGTGACGACGCGCTTGCCGGCGTCGTGGTACCTGGCGATCAGCTCGCGCTGCCCCTCGTCGAGCACGAGCTGCTCCGCCGCCCGGTCGCCGACGCCTTCGGCGTAGGGCGTTTCGCCGACGACGACGATGACGGTGTCGGCTGCGTCGCTGAACCCGTCCACGCCCGCATCGACGACGCAATCGTCGCCGATCACCTGGCGGATGCCGTCGACGATGCTCGTGGCGCCCTCGATGGGCCTTGCCGCGTGACCGTAGAGGTCGCGCTGCGCCCCCTGCCACTTCTTCGTCCAGCCACCGCTCTGGTAGGCGACATCGTCGGCGTGCGAACCGACGACGGTCACCTTGCGGGTCCTGGAGAGAGGCAGGACGCCGCCTTCGTTCTTCAGCAGGACGAGTGATTCGCGTACGGCCTGTCTCGCAAGGTCCCGGTGCGCCTGCGAGCCCATCGCATCGGCGCAGGCCGCCGAGCTGAAAGGCCTTTCGAAGAGCCCCAGCCTGAGCTTCATCCGCAGAATCCGTGTGACGGCATCGTCGATCCTCGCCATCGGCACCTCGCCGGTCTCGACGAGGCGAATCATCTCGGCCAGCCCGCTCTTCCAGGACTTGACGAGCATGAACATGTCGATGCCGGCCGCGAGGGACTGCCGGTAGGTGAGCCCGGCCATCTCCACCCCCTCCCAGTCGGTGATGACCACGCCGTCGAAGCCGAGCTCCGTCTTCAGCAGGTCCGTCAGCAGGCGCCTGGACCCGTGCACCTTCTCGCCGTTGACGGAACTGAACGACGCCATGATCGAGATGACGCCGCTGTCGATCGCGTCGACGAATCCCGGCAGGTGCATCGAGCGGATGTCGGCGTCCGACACCGTCGCATCCCCACGGTCCACGCCGTCATTCGTCGCGCCGTCGGCGATGAAGTGTTTCGCCGTTGCTCCGACCGCGTCGTCGGCCGACGGGTCCCGGCCCTGGTAGCCCCGGACGAGCGCGCTCGCGAACATCCTCTGCAGCTCGACGTCCTCGCCGAACGACTCGTACGTCCTGCCCCAGCGGATGTCCCTCGCCACCGCGATGGTCGGCGAGAACGTCCAGCGAATGCCGGTCGCAGACAGCTCCCTCGCCGTGACGCGGGCGAGCTGACCGACGAGCGCCGGGTTGCGCGTCGCGCCGAGGCCGATGTTGTGCGGCAGGATCACGGATTCGCCGTCGAAGTAGGCGTGGCCGTGCACGGCGTCGATGCCGACGGCGACCGGTATGGCAGTGCGCGTCTGCAGCGCAGCGCTCTGGTAGCCGTCGAAGAGTTCGCGCCAGGCGGCGGTCGTTCCGAGGTCTCCCTCTGGCACGGTGCTGGTGATGGAACCGAGCCGGTACTCCCGGACGTCTTCCCGGGAGGCAGTGGAAACGTCCGCCTGAACCATCTGCCCGACCTTCTCCGGAATCGTCATGGCGGCGAGGGCCAAGGGTATGTCGGCTTCCGTCCTCAGCAAGACGTTCCAGGCACCCGGCGGCCGCCTCTCGGTCGCAGTCACGGGGCCGGAACACGCCGTCATAGGCTGGCCGACCATCTCGATGCCGGTCGGCTCGTGCATGCCGCCACAGGCCGTCATGGAGACGGCTCCAAGCAGAACGAGACTCGGGCGAGTCAGGCGCATCTGCGATGCGTCAGCGGCAGGCCCGATGCGACCGGGCGGCGCGTTGGCAGCGTCCCGTGCGTGGCCTGGTTGGGCACGGCGCCATCACGTGTAGCCCTTCCGGAGAAAGTCTTGATCGAGGTTTTCGTTATCGAGAGCATGCGCAGCCGTGCTGCTCAGCGGCAGTTCCTCTGAGTCATAGAACACGACATACAGGTCGGGCAAGCCAACCTCGACGACCAGAGGCGGCATCGCCGCCATCAGCTCGCGCATGGTTTCCTGGACGCGTGTCTTCAGCAACGGATCGACGGAGTTCGGGTCGTCCACAATGCCGATGCGGAAGAAGTAGTCGTTGTCGGTGTCTTCTGGCTTCGCGTGGTAGGAATGCAGCACGCCATAGGCCTGCGCACCACGCCGTATGGAGTCCAGTGTCGGCGGATACAGCCGTGACTCCCGATTCAAGGCCGCTGGTGAGGAGGGCGGACCGGCAACAGGCAGGCCGCGCAACGGCCATCCCATCACCACTACGTTCCTTTCCTGGATCGAAAAGGAACGGTGGTAGGGTCGTGCGCCGCGGCTGACGAACGGGTAGTCACGGTCCTGGAAACCGCCGATCTGCAACTGGAACGGAACGTAGCTCCCGTCCCGCAAGAACTTCACCACGCCGGCCAGGTCCATCTGGATCCGGACATCTCTTCGAGTCCGGAAGTTGCGATTGAGGAGCCTTTGCGGCTCGTCCTCGTCCCTCTCCAGTCCGACAATCGTCCCGTGAATCTGCGCGATGTCGTATTTCCTGAAGCGCGGTCCGAGCAGCTCGGCAACCCTGTCCTGGCTGTCAGAAAGGAATGCGTGCAGATCATCTGGCTTGTCTCCGTAGAGTGCCACCAATGTCGCCTGCATCATCATCCCCTCGTTCATGTCGTACCCGACTTCCAGTCAGGTGCTCCTGAGGCGAAAACCCTATCATGCACTCGCGCTCGCATGGCCGTGAGCCGGCCGCGACGGCCTCCCGTCTGCAGCCAGTCTCCACGGTCCCGGCAAGGCCTCGCGTCAGCACAACCGAAGAGGACTGCGCTGGGTCGGTAACTGCCGGTCGCGGATGACCGCCCATCGTCTACGAATCTCCGGTAACCTCTGCCGTCTCGGATCCGTGAGAGAGAGAGGCCTGTGAGAAACATGTCATTCCGACTCGGCGCCGCTGCACTGGTACCGATGGCGGGCCTGCTGACGCCCACTGCGGTGATCGCGGAGGACGCAGCTGCAGAGTGCAGCCCGTCCGGGCAGTACGCCTTCATCTGTGGCTTGCGAAACCCGGAGGATCTCGTCGTCGTGCCGGGCACGGAGTGGATCATCTCGAGCGGCATGGCTCCTGATGGCGCGATCTACCTCGTGGACGCAAAGCGCAGAGCATGGAGCGAACTCTATCCGGGCGATGCGCCGCGGGCACGGCATGACACGGAGAGCTATGGCGCATGCCCGGGCGCTCCCGCACCGGAAGGCTTCGTCACGCATGGACTGAACATCAGGGCCGGTGCCGACGGTCACTCGACCCTCTACGTGGTGAGCCACGGAGCGCGCGAGGCGATCGAGGTCTTCGAGGTGGACGCAACCGGCGACGCGCCGGTGCTCACCTGGCGGGGCTGCGTGCTCACGCCGGACCGCATGGAAGCCAACAGCGTAGCGTCGCTCCCGGATGGCTCCCTGCTCGTGACCATTCCGTTGCACACCGGCGTGCCCATCAGCGACGCGATGGCCGGGAAGCCGACCGGCGGAGTCTACAGGTGGTCCCCCGGCGAACCGACATTCACGATGGTGCAGGGCACGGATCTGCCCTACGCGAACGGCATCGAGGCGTCTGCCGACGGGCGCGAGTTCTATGTCGTGTCGTCGGGGCTCCTGAACGTGACGGCCTATTCGAACGGGAACCCGGCGCAGTTGCTGCGGCGCACGGAGACATTTGCCTTCGTGCCCGACAACCTGCACATGACCGGCGACGGGAGATTGCTGACCGCGGGGCTGAACGTCGTCGACGAGGCGTGCGGCGACGTCAGGCAGGCAGCGGAGTTCCGCCTCGAGGAATTCGCGAGCTGTCCACGTCCGTTCACCGTCCTGGCAATCGACCCGTCGTCGATGCAGGGCGAGATCGTGGCGACGGGCCCGGCCAACGCGCACTTCAGCAACATCACGATGGCGTTGCCGGTCGGCGACGAGCTCTGGATCGGGACCTTCGCGGGCGACCGCATTGCCTCGACGGCACTTGGGTCGGCGGACTGACGACCGTCGGGGAGCAGCTTCACCCGGCGAGCCGTCTCCCGCTCGAAAGGCTGCCATGGGGCAGGCAGCGGGCGATATTGCGCTGCTTTGACCGCGCGACGGCTCAGGTGCTAGCGTACCTGCTGCCGGGACCAGTCGCTTGATCTACTCTTTTCCGGGCGCGGTCGCACCCACGCGACGGGTCCCCCTGCACATCTGCCGGAGGCTCCATGTCCACGAGGCTCGATCTTTCCAAGCTCACGTTGATGGATGCCCTCGATCTTGCCGCCGTGATCGAGCTCGAGGCCTGCAAGCGGTACAAGCAGTTCGTCGAGCAATTCGGCACCCGCGGGTCCGGCGACGCCGGCGCCGTGTTCCAGTCGATGGTCGTCAATGAAAACAAGCACTGTGAGCAGCTCGCCGAACGCAGGATCGCGCTCTTCGGCGACAAGCCGCCCAGGGTCGGACTCAACGACATCTTCGACGTCGAAGCCCCCGAGTTCGGCGCAACCCGGTGGGGGATGTCCCCGCTCAGGGCGTACCGGCTGGCGCTGTCCTCCGAAAGGAAGGCGTTCGCGTTCTACGACCAGGCGCTGCCCCACCTGACCGAGCCCGACGTCAAGGCGCTGTTCGAGGAGCTCCGGGACGAGGAAGCCGAGCACGTGGCGATGCTCGAGGCGATCATCGCGAAGCTGCCCCCGTCCGCGGCCATCGACCTCGAGGACGAAGACACCTACCCGAACCAGCCGGTCCGCGACAGCATGGAGGGCTAGGCAGGGATTCCGGCCGCTCGTCTCGGCAAGCCCTCATGACCCCATCGCAGTCTGCCGCGAAATTAGCGGAAGAGATCCTGTCGACCGGTGTTCAGGAGGCTCCATGCGAACCCACGTACTACCGCTTGTTCGTTCGTTCATGGATACCCGGACGCACGCGCTGTCCGAGGATGACGACATCCTCGTCGCGGTCCGTCGCCTGATCGATGAAGGCGTCACGGACGCGCCCGTTCTGGACGCGGAGGGCCAGGTCGTGGGCATGCTGTCCGAGTACGGCTGCCTCCGGCTGCTTTCCGCCGGGCGCGGCGGCGAGCCTCCTACGGGAACGGTCCGGGACTTCATGGCGGAGCGATTCACGGCCGTGCCGCCGACCATGGACGTGTACTTCGTGGCCGGCATGTTCCTGGCGGATCCCACCCAGCGGCGGTTCGTCGTGATGGATGGGGATCGCCTCGAGGGCGTCATCACCCGCAAGGACATCCTGCGCGCCGTTCGCTCCGGCCTCGACGACCGCTGATCGAGTCCCTTTCGGACCCGAGCCGGATCCCGGGTGCCGCTCGCCGGCGCCGGCGCATCCCGGGCCCGGCGCCCCGGCCCGCCGAGGTGTGCGGCAGTTCACGTTTCTGGAGAAGCGTGCGCCGTTTCAGCGACCATTCAGGCAATTTTCGCGAAGCTCCACCCGAGTCCTCGGAGGTCGTGCCCAGGCACGCAAGGAGATTCGCCATGTTCCGTCAAGTCCGCAGGTTTTCCCTCGTCGCCGGCGTGGCGCTGGCCGCGATGCTGACCGTCCAGGTCGCGCAGGCCACGCCGCCTGCCCACGCGCCCGCCCACGGCTGGCGAGCCAAGCACGACCCGAACTACCACGGGTACAAGGGATACACGGGCCGCGAGTGGGAGCGTGACTACGGCATCAGCGGCGGCCGCTGCAACCGCGACGAGGTGGGCACGGTCGTCGGCGCCGTCATCGGCGGAGCGATCGGCTCGACCGTGGCCAAGGGCGACAGCCGCATCATCGCCATCCTGGCAGGCGCCACGATCGGCGCAATCGTCGGACGCGAGATCGGCCGGGACATGAACGACTCCGACCGGGCCTGCATGGGCCACGCGCTCGAGATCGGTACCTCGGGCCAGCGGATCGCCTGGAACGGCGCCAACCCCGGGCTCGAGTACTCCATGACCCTCGGCGACGGTTTCGAGCGCGACGGGCAGAGCTGCCGCCGCTTCACCATCGAGCGGGAACTCGACGGTCGCAACGCGCGGGAGCGGGCAGCTGCGTGCCGGACCGGCGAAGGCCAGTGGAGGCTGGTCTCGAGCTGAGCGAGCGGCACCTTGGCCGGAGGGTTCGGGCGCCCCGTCGCTTCCCCGCCTCAGACGTCGAGATAGTCGAGGATCCCGCGCGCGGCCTCCCGGCCCTCGAAGACGGCCGTCACGACGAGATCCGAGCCGCGCACCATGTCGCCGCCCGCGAAGACCTTCTCGTGCGTGGTCTGGAACGGCCGGCGCGGGTCCGACGAGACACGCACGCGACCGTCCGGGTGCAGCTTGATGCCGAGCGAGCCGAACCAGTCGGGCGGATCCGGCTGAAAGCCGAAGGCGACGATCACGGCGTCCGCCTCGATGAGCTGCTCGCTGCCGGGCACGGGCTCGGGCACGCGCCGTCCGCGCGGGCCCGGGGAACCGAGCTGCGTTTCCACGACCTTGACCGCTTCCACCTTGTCGGTGCCGACGATCTCGACGGGCTGCCGGTTGAACAGGAACTCGCAGCCCTCCTCCCGGCTGTTCCTGTAGTCGCGGCGCGAGCCGGGCATGTTCGCCTCGTCGCGGCGATAGGTGCAGCTGACGGTCTCCGCACCCTGCCTGAGCGCCGTGCGGATGCAGTCCATGCCGGTGTCGCCACCGCCGAGCACGACGACACGCTTGTCCCGCAGGTCGATGTAGCCCGGCGCCTCCTGCTCGAGACCGAGTTCGCGGCGCACGTTGGAGATCAGGTAGGGCAGTGCCTCGTATACACCGGCCAGGTCCTCGCCCGGAAAGCCGCCGCGCACGTACCTGTAGGTGCCCATGCCGAGGAACACGCCGTCGTAGCCCGACACCAGCTCCTCGAAGCCTACGTCGCGGCCGACCTCGACGCCCAGCCGGAACTCGACGCCCATGCCCTCCATGATCTCGCGCCGGGTCTCGACCACTTCCTTCTCGAGCTTGAACGGCGGGATGCCGAAGGTCAGCAGCCCGCCGATGCGCGGGTAGCGGTCGAACACGACCGGCTTCACGCCGTTGCGGGCGAGGACGTCGGCACAGCCGAGGCCGGCCGGACCGGCGCCGACGATCGCGACCCGCCTGCCGGTCTGTCGAACGGCCGAGAGATCGGGGCGCCAGCCCTGCCTGAGCGCCTCGTCCGTGATGTATTTCTCGACCGAACCGATGGTCACGGCACCGAGCCCGTCGTTCAGCGTGCAGGCTCCCTCGCAAAGGCGGTCCTGCGGGCAGATCCGGCCGCAGACCTCGGGCAGCGAGTTGGTCTTGTGAGACAGCTCGGCCGCCTCGAACAGCTTGCCGTCGGCGATCAGCTGCAGCCAGTTCGGGATGTAGTTGTGCACGGGGCACTTCCACTCGCAGAACGGATTGCCGCAGGCCAGGCAGCGGCCCGCCTGCTCCGCGGCGCCGTTCTCGTCGAAGGACGCATAGATCTCGCGGAAGCTCTTCAACCGGTCGTCCACGGAGAGCTTCTCCGGGTCGCGGCGGGGGATGTCCAGGAACTGCAGTGCTCGGTTCGCCATGTCGCTCCCCTACGCGGCCCGCCTCAGGTTCTCGATCAGCGAGTCGATGTCCGCCGCCTTCGGCTTCACGAGCCAGAACTTCGGCGCGAAGGTCCTGTAGTCGTTGAGGATCTCGCGTGCCCAGGCACTGCCGGTGGCGCGCTGGTGGTTCTCGATCCATCCACGCAAGTGCTGGTAGTGCGCCTCCATTCCCTCGGACTGGATGCGGTGGATGTCGACGAGCTCGTGGTTGTAGCGGTCGACGAAGTCGCGATCGATGTCGAGCACGTAGGCGAAGCCACCGGTGAAGCCGGCGCCGAAGTTGATGCCGGTGCGGCCGAGCACCACCACGACGCCGCCGGTCATGTACTCGCAGCAGTGATCCCCTGCGCCCTCGACCACGGCGACGGCGCCCGAGTTGCGCACCGCGAAGCGCTCGCCCGCGGTGCCCGCGGCGTACAGCTCGCCGCCCGTGGCGCCGTAGAGACAGGTGTTGCCCATGATGGGCGTCTCGCGCGCAACGAAGGCCGAGCCGCGGGGCGGCGCCAGCACGATCCGGCCCGCTGCCATGCCCTTGCCGACGTAGTCGTTGGCGTCGCCCTCGAGCTCCAGCACCAGCCCGCCGGCGTTCCATACCCCGAAGCTCTGGCCGACGCTGCCCCTGAGCCGGACGGTGATCGGCGCGTCGATCATCCCGTAGTTGCCGTGGCGCCGGGCGACCTCGCCGGACACGCGCGCGCCGATCGAACGGTGCCAGTTGCACACCTCGTACTCGAAGGTGCCGCCGGACCTGGACTCGATGGCCGGCAGCATGTCGCGCACCATCTGCTCGGCCAGCTCGCCCTTGTCGAAGGGCTCGTTGCGGGCGTCCAGGCAGTACCGCGGCTTGTCGTCGGCCAGGCCGGCGGTCGATAGAATCGGGGTCAGGTCCAGCTTGCGCTGCTTGTCCGTCTCCCCGTCGGAGATGGTCAGGAGCTCCGTGCGACCGATCAGGTCGGCGAGGCGGCGGATGCCCAGGCTCGCCATGATCTCGCGGCACTCCATCGCCACGAACCGGAAGTAGTTCTCGACCATCTCCGGAAGGCCGACGAAGTACTTCGAGCGCAGCACCTTGTGCTGGGTCGCCACGCCGGTCGCGCAGTTGTTCAGGTGGCAGATTCGCAGGTACTTGCAGCCGAGCGCCACCATCGGCGCCGTGCCGAATCCGAAGCTCTCCGCGCCGATGATCGCGGCCTTGATGACGTCGAGGCCGGTCTTCAGGCCGCCGTCGGTCTGCAGCCGGACCCGGTGGCGCATGTCGTTGATGCGCAGGGTCTGGTGAGTCTCGGCCAGGCCCAGCTCCCACGGCGTTCCGGCGTACTTGATCGAGCTGATCGGCGAGGCGCCGGTGCCGCCGTCGTGCCCGGAGATGGTGATCAGGTCGGCATAGGCCTTGGCCACGCCGGCCGCGACGGTGCCGACGCCCGGCTCCGCCACGAGCTTCACCGACACCAGCGCGCCGGGACTGACCTGCTTGAGGTCGAAGATCAGCTGCGCCAGGTCCTCGATGGAGTAGATGTCGTGGTGCGGCGGCGGCGAGATCAGGCCGACGCCCGGGCGGGCGTAGCGCAGCCGCGCGATCATCTCGTTGACCTTGTGTCCCGGCAGCTGGCCGCCTTCGCCCGGCTTCGCGCCCTGCGCGACCTTGATCTGCAGCACCTCGGCGCTGACGAGGTACTCGGGCGTGACGCCGAACCGGCCCGAAGCCACCTGCTTGATCTTGGAGTTGCGCTCCGTGCCGTAGCGGGCCGGGTCTTCGCCTCCCTCGCCCGAGTTGGAGCGGGCGCCGAGCCGGTTCATGGCGACGGCAAGCGCCTCGTGCGCCTCGGGCGACAGGGCGCCGAGCGACATCCCTGCGCTGTCGAAGCGCGCCAGGATGTCCTCCAGCGGCTCAACGTCCTCGAGGGCAACGGGCTGCCGGTCGCCCGCGAGGCGGAACAGGTCGCGGATGCAGGAGGCAGGGCGGTCGTTCACCAGCGAGGCAAAAAGCTTGTAGCGCTCGTACTCGCCGCTGATGACCGCGGCCTGCAGGGTCGCCACGACGTCCGGGTTGTACATGTGGTACTCGCCGCCGTGGACGTACTTGTGCAGGCCGCCCTGCTCGAGGTCCTCGCGCGGATTGAAGGCGCGCCGCGCCAGCGCGAGCTGGTCCTGCTCGAGATCCTCGAAATCCGCTCCCTGGATGCGGCTGATCGTGCCCGCAAAGCACAGGCTCACGACCTTGTCGGAGAGCCCGACGATCTCGAACAGCTGCGCGCCGCGGTAGCTCATGATCGTCGAGATGCCCATCTTCGACATGATCTTGAACAGCCCCTTGCGGATGCCGCGGCGATAGCTCCGGCCCAGCTCGAGGC
>LJNS01000063.1 GCA_001303245.1 Gammaproteobacteria bacterium SG8_30 | reverse complement strand
CGGGCGATGCGTACCTGATCGAGCATCGCCTCAGCTTGGGTGCGCGATGCCTTGGCCTGCGTGCGCACGTAAACGAGCGAAACAAGTGCGATGACGAACCCCGAAATGCCAAACAGCGTACCGAAGTTCATGAACCCCCCTCTTGCAAAGGCTGACCGGCCGCCGTGGTCAGCGAAGAGTCCACCTCGGGCCCGGGCGGCCCACCTCGGGCCCGGGCGGCTGGCTCAGATCGGGCCTGCCAACAGACTATTCCATGCCCTCCCACGACTTGCTAGACGGCGGCTTTGGGTCGTTTTGGCCCGGTCCGCCGCTGGTGGCATTAGCCGTTGCTAATTGGCGGCTTCCAGGTCAGGAGTTGCCACCAGCCCCGGGGAGGGAGTAATCCCAGGCGGCGCCGGTAGCGACCGGCCATGAGCGGACCGACATCAGGGTGTGTGCAGAAACAAGAGAGCCCGTCACGAGGACGGGCTTCTTGCTGCGTTGAGCGTCTCGCCTACGCTTTGCGTTGTCGGCTCAGGCTCAAGCCCGGGAGGCCGAGGCGAACAAGAGAGCGAAGTCCCCCGCGTGGCCCGACTCATGCAGGTTCAACCAAGGGCGGGACATATACCTGTGGAGGTCAGCTCAGGGCCGGGCTTTCCATTTGTACCTATTCAATCGGGCTCCGACCGGTGGTAGGGAATCACCGACGTGCGGCGGCCGGACGGACGCGGGGGAACGACCATGGGTCACATCGTCGCAAAAGACCTCTACGGGGCGCTCGCCGGGAAGATCGACGGGATGATGGTTCGCGCGCCTCAGACGGCGGCATTCCGCGGCATTCTGGAGGCGCTCTATTCGAAGGAAGAAGCGGCGCTGATCGTTGGCATGCCATTCGGCCTCTCGACGCTCGAACGCATCGCGCGCGTCACGGGCCGGGACGCCGCCGAACTCCAGCCGCTGCTCGAGAGGCTCTGCGACAAGGGCCTCGTGGTCGACGTGAACCTGGGAGGCACGTACCACTACATGCCGGCGCCGTTCGTCATCGGCATCTTTGAATTCACGATGATGCGTATGTCGGACTCTGACCCGGACGTCGGCAAGCTGTCAAAGCTGTTCGTCGAGTACCTCGACGACGGCGAATTCGTCGCCGCGAACTTCGGGCACGGTGAACAGGTGTCCGTGATGCGAGCCCTGCCGCACCTCGAGCACCTCGGCGACCACGTGGAAATCCTCGACTATGAGCGGGTGGACCGGATCGTCGAGGAGGCCCAGTCATTCTCGGTCGGCAACTGCTCGTGCCCAGCTTCGGGCCGGGCGCGGACTTCCTCGTGCGGCACCGCATGGCGCGGCCGATCTCGCGATCGGAGATGAAGGACATCGTGCAGCGCTCGAAGGACCTGAAACTGGTCATCTCGACGGACAACGTTCAGGAACGGCCGGGGTTCATCTGCCACTGCTGCGGTTGCTGTTGCAGCCTTCTCCAGGGCATAAACAAGCACGGCTATTCGAACGCTATTGTCTGCTCGACGCTGGTGCCACACGTCGACATGGATGACTGCAACGGCTGCCAGAAATGCGCGCGGGCCTGCCACGTCTCGGCGATCTCCCTCACGCCAGAGCCGAAGGCCGCCACCGGAAAGCGCATGTTCATGCCCGTCATCGACGAGCAGGCCTGCATCGGTTGCGGTGTCTGCAGCCTAGTGTGCGAACCGGACGCCATCCAGATGCGCAAGCGCGAGCGGCATGTCATCTACCCTGAGACGACCTTCGAGCGGGTCATCCTGCAATGTCTCGAGCGGGGCACGCTGCAGAACCAGCTGTTCGACGAGCCCGACCGCCTGTCGCACAAGGCGATGCGCGGGATCGTCGGCGGGTTCCTGAGGCTGCCGCCGGTCAAGCGGGCCCTGATGTCGGACGCGTTGCGCTCGCGGTTCCTGTCAGCGCTCGCGTCTGCGGCCGCCCGGTCGGGTCAAGCGGCCTCCGCAGGCTAACGACCGGCGTTCCAGTCCCCGAACAGAACCTCCACCTATCGGCGAATTGCCGGTACGCCCTAGGAAGTTCTTGGACTAAACGGCACCCTTGGTGCGCGTAGCGCGTGTGCGACCTGGCCGGTTGGCGGACGGCTGCTTCGGGTCGTTCTGCCCTGGTCCGCGACCTGCAGCATCAGCTTTCGCAAATCGGCGGCTTTCGGGTCAGGAGTTGACACTGACCCCGGAGCGGAGTCGAGTTCAGGCGCAAAAGGGCACTGCCGGCCGAGAGCAGATATCTCGCGCCAAAGAGGAAACCCCGCTATATGCGGAGTCCCTAAGGTACAACGCGCGTGCTCTCGGTAGGCACGCATACGCCAGCGTCCTGCAGTCGAGGCGTGCGCGGCTGGTCAACGGGTGAATCTATGGTTGCCCACCCGCCATGCGCCGTGGTCGAACCGGGCAGCCGCCTGGGCCACGTAGCACAGAAGCGGGACCGCGTTCGCGGCCAATTGAATCGAAACGTGTCAGCTTCCTTCGGTCGTTAGAGCACAGCGCCGTGGGCGCCTGGACCGATGCTGGTACATCTCATCATCCGCTACTGGCTGAGTCTGTTCGGCCTGCGTTGACCGTTGGGAAGCCGCGACAGGACCGCCCCCCGGTCGTCCATCCCCCGTTCGCGGCGGATGTCGCCCTGGAACAGGACGGATCCTTCGCCTCACAAGCTCCGACGCGCCGGCAAGGTGAGCTGGCGCAGGAGAAGGGTTGCCATCCACCGCAGTTCCTGATTGTCGCGGCCGGCGATCAGGCCACCTTCTTCCCGGCAAGTGGCTCGATACGCAGCTCGGGTACCGGCTCGTCGTTGACTTCCATGCCGCTCGCGTCGACACGCACTGCGGCCAGCTCACCGAGGTGCCACTGCATCCGGTGTATGCCGAACAGGCCTCGGACTTCGATCTGCAGGGTGTCGCCGGCATCCGTTAGCTCGGCCCGGCGCAATCCCATGTTCAGGGCCAGCAGAAGCAGCCCGGCGCCTACGGCCCAGAAGCCGGCGATGAACAGACACACTACCAGGTCAGTACCCCCTGCTCGCGTTGGCTGGATACGACAAGTCCGCCGGTCAGGATGGACGGTATCGCGCACCAGACCACGACCAGCAGCATGGGCCCACGGGAGCCTCGCCAGACTCCGGCAGGCCTGCTGCGTTGAACGCAGTCACTTGGGGGCACGGACGGGCACGCGTGGACCGGGGCTCTTGCCCGATTTCGGGGTTCACCCCACACGAAGGGCAGAGGCTTTGACACTGATGACTCACAAGCCGCTGTCGACATTCCATGTGCCGGACGGCACCTGCATCGCCCAGGCGCAGGTTGTTTCGGGTCCGCGGGTCACGCTCGAGTCCCCTGCCCTGACCGTGATGACCGACCTTACGCAGGTCCGTGCCGCGACGGCACACCCGACGGTGACGCTCGTGGAGGCTGAGCAATCGATGATCCAGCAGGGCGTGCGCTTGCTGTTCGTCGTGGCCGAGGTGCCGTGCGTCGACGGCATCGTGACCCTGTACGACATGCATGGCGACAGGGCGGTACGTGTCCTCGAAGAACGGCGCGTCCGACGCGAGCAGCTGCAGGTCAAGGACGTCATGACGCCGCTCTCAGGCCTCGACGCGGTGGATTTCGGTCTGCTGGAGTCGGCAACTGTGGGGGACGTGGTGGCGACGTTGCTGAAGCTGGGGCATCCGTACCTGGTCATCATCGAGCCATCGTCTGGAGAGGCGCCCGCCCGGGTAAGAGGTCTCGTCTCCCAGGCGCAGGTCGAGCGCCAGCTCGGCTCTTCCCTCCCCAGCGTGGAGATTGCCAGCACCTTCGCCGACATCCATCGGGCGCTGTCGCAGTAGCCTCCGCAAGTCGCATCGATGATACTACGGTCAAGCGTTTCGACGGGCTGGACCTATGTAAGCCACTTCCGCGGGACGCTCGGTGCATCAGGCAGACGTGGTTCGAGCGGCGGCACCGAAGACGCGAGGATCGCGGCATCTTTCCTGGGCTCACGGCTCAGCGCTCGAGAAACCGTGCGAGCAGTTCCGCGATTTCTTCGGGGTATGCGTCGAACAGGCCGTAGGACCAGTCGCTCCGCTCGATAATCTGTGCCGAAGGAACGAGCTTGGCGGCCTGGCCAGTCTGCTCCCAGAGGCCGTCCCGCGGCCTCAGGATGAGAGTGGGTTGCGCGAGTTGGCTCAGCCGCAAGCCTAGCGGGTAGCCCGCGAGGGCCGTCAGGGCCCACTCTGTGTGCGTCAATGAGCGCTGCTTCTCCGCTACGAGCCGGGCCGCTTCCTCGAGCGACACGCTCATGGTGCTTTGCCACATGTCGAGCAGGTGGGAGCCATCCTCGCGTATGGAACTTGCCGCCGGAGGCTGGCTGAACCGCGCCCTCTGCGCGTCGGTGAGCAGCGGGATGGAGACGAGGATCACCCGACGGACGCGCTCGGGGTAGCGATGGGCGATCTCGATCGCCAGCCCGGCGCCGGTGTGGTAGCCGAGCAGGTCGACCGGCTCGCCGATGTCGGAGATGAAATCCGCGAGTGCCGCGCCGTATGTCTCGAACGTAGGACGCGTCCCCGGCGAGTCCGACTCGCCGTAGCCGGGCGTGTCCGGCACGTAGACGGCGCGGTCCCTTGCGATCACAGGAAGGAACTCGCTGAACATGCGACCGGAGAGCGGTGTCTGGTGCAGCAGGACGAGTGGCGTGGCCATGCCCGCGGGAGAGACCGGCTGGGCCACGCGATAGTGCAGTTGTCCGAGTCGCGTATCCGTGAAGGCGCGGCGGATCTTGACCACGGCAGCCATGTCTTCCGCGGACTCCGTCGGGTGGCCGGCGTCTTCTTCCAGCCGGCGCTGGTTCAGTTCGATGAGGTGCCCGTCGGGATCGAAGGCGAATACGAAGCTGGCGGTCCAGTTCCGGCCGCCCGCCCCCGTAACCCGTGCGGTCTCGATCGGCCGCAGGATCTGCGTCCCGGCCGCTTTCATGCGCACGAACGCCGCGTCGAGTTCGTCGGTCTCGATCATCAGGACGACGTCGCCAGGAACGAGCTTCGCCGGTGCCTCCGTCGGCTCCTGCGCATTGCCGTACTGCAGCAGGCCGATCATTCCGACCCACGGATGCTTGCCTTTCATGATCACGAAACGGCTGGGGGCGCCAATCGGCGCATCGCTTGGCAGGCTCGACGGGCCTACCTTGCCGCGATTGTCGAGCCAAACGCTGAACCCGAGCACGTCGCGGTAGAAGCGGATCGAAACATCGATGTCGCGCACGATGAGAGTGGCCCGGCGAAGGACTGCGCGCTCGGTCGTCGGCCCTTGGCGCGCGCTCTCTCCATGCGCAACCGGGGCAAGCGCGACCAGCAGTCCCCAGGAAAGGGCGAGAGCGAGCGATGTTCGAAGGAACTTCATATCCGATCTCCGTCCGAGAGTCCGGCGGGTCCAGGGCTGGTCAGCCGCGTCCCCGCCATGGTTTGTCTCCGTTACCCAACCCGAATGCCGGTCGGGCAACTACGAGCCCGGCCGGAGAGGCCATTCACTACCTGTGAACCAGTTCCGGCTCGGCGCAGTGGGTTGTCATAACCTAGCCCAGGAGACCGGTGCACCATTCAGTTCTGACCCGGTGTTCGGTGTGTCATGGTAACGACCCAGCTGATTCGCACAGAAACTCTCCAGCTTGCAGAGATGCGAGTCAATGACCTGATCGAGACGCCACTGGAGGCGCGGTTCAATCGCCTCGTGCGTGTGGCCCGTCGGGCGATGGGAACGCGGGTTGCCGCGATCAGCTTCCTGAGTCGGGAGCGTGAGTGGTTCAAGGCTGTCACCGGATGGAATGTCAGCGAGTTGCCGCCCGTGCGTAGCCTGGCCATGGCGGTCCTCCAGGACTCCACGATCGTGGCGGTCGCCGACACGTTGCGAGATGAGCGGACGAACCGGCACCCACTTGTCTTTGGCTCGCCCCGCTTCCGCTTCTGCGCCTTCCAGCCCATCGTCGATCACTTCGGTCATGTAATTGGTGCGCTTGGTGCTTACGACATCGAGCCCCGCGAGGCCACGGCGGAGCTGTTGGATACCCTGTCCGACCTCGGGGAACTGGCGCAGCGTGAACTCTTGCTTTCCGATCTCGGGAGCCTGCAGAAGACACTGCTGGCGAAGCTCGACGCCAGTCGGCGTCAGGCTCTGTTGGACGACCTGACCCGCCTGTGGAACCGGAGGGGAGGTATGCTTCTGCTTGAGCAGGCGATGGAGAGCATTCGACGCGCGGGAAAGCGTGTCGGCGTGTGCGTGGTCGACGTCGACGACTTCAAGTTGATCAACGACCGATTTGGTCACGCCATGGGTGACGTCGTGCTGCGCAAGTTGGCGGGGACGATCGTGGATGCCATCAGACCTGGCGACATCGCTTGCCGACTCGGTGGTGACGAGTTCCTGCTGCTCATACCGGAGGTAGACGCGGAGGAGCTTTCGGCGGTGATGCAGCGCGTTCGCGATCGGGTGAGGTCGCTCGTCATCAGTACGCGGGCAGGCAGCGTGCGGGTCACCGTGAGCGTCGGCGGGACGCTCGCGGATCTCGGCAGTGCGAACGGCCCCGATGAGATCGTTCACCTTGCTGACGAGGCGATGTACACGGCCAAGCGGCTGAAGCACGAGAGCGAGCGCGTCCCTCTCGGGCTTTGACTGGCGACGTACCGCGACCGTCCCCGGCCTAAGTTACCTCCCGAACACAGCGGCGCGGCTGACGCATCACCTGCAACCGATCACGGCAATCCCGTCCACACGTACAGGCGTACCTCAGGCGCCTGGTCCTGCAGCCTGAACAACCTCTCGAAGCGGAAGCCGAGCTTCTCCAACAGGCGGATCGAGGCGACGTTGTCAGGTGCCGTGATGGCCACGATGCGTTCGAGCCGGAGATCACGACTGCCCCAGCGAAGCACTGCCACGGCGGATTCGAACGCATAGCCCTGCGACCAGTGTTCCGGCAGGAAGGCGAAGCCCAGGTCGATGTCGTCGAGCCCATCACGTCGGATCAGCCCGCAGATCCCGAGTTTCTGCCCCGTGTCGTTCCGTTCGACGAGCAACAGGCTCAGACCGTGCCTGGCGTACATCTCGCAGGGGCCCTCACGAAGGTAGCTTCGGGCGTCGTCAAGCGAGCGTATGCCCCGGTCGCCGATGTGACGGAGCCAGCCGGGCGTATTCACCAGCTCGAGAATGAAATCGGCGTCCGAGTCCGGATCCAGCTGGCGGAGCGCCAGGCGAGGCGTCAGGATCGGCAAGTCATGATGCATGGGTGGTGTGCCGGCTGCTACGACCTGCCGTCCGGTGGCGGGCGACATGCGCGCCTCAGGATCAGGTGCATGGGAAGGAAGACGACGACCGGCAGGAGGAGCATTCCGAGAGCCAGATAGGCCACGGGATGCATCCAGCCCTGAGCAACCTCCCCGGGACCGAACACCATGTTGATGTTGTCCGCAGGGTCCGTCAGAAGGTAGGTGAGCGGCAACAGGATCCACGCGAGGAGGGTCTGCGCGAGCAAGGCGCGCCGGTCGTACCCGAGCCGGTGCAGCAGCCAGATCATCAGGACCGGAAGCGCGAGATGAAACAGCGACAGGGACCTTAGCAGGAGAGGCCTGTCAGGCTCGAACATGTAGGCAGCCATTCCGAAGAGACTGGAACCGGCCAGGAAGTCTACGCACCACGCGATCTCGAAGGGCAGCAGGCCGACGGCCATCATGCTGTTGGGAAGGGGCCTCTCGAGCCACAGTGACAAGAACACGAGGAACAGTGCGATGTCCGAGCCCCAGAGAAAATTGGCAGGCCCGTAGTTGCGCCAGTAGACCGGTACCAGGACCACGAGGAACAGGCTATAGGCGAGCTTGAGGGGAAGTGGGACGAGCGATCCTCCCATGACCCGACTTCCGATCACGCAGTCCGGCTCCCATGCCCCGTAAACCAACCATTGTAGACCTGTCCCTCTAAAGGTTGCCGGCTTCCCGGGCGACAGCCTTGGCGCTAGATTCTGCATCGTGATGAAGAGCCTGTACTGCATCGTCCGGGTACTGACGTGCCTGGCAGCACTGCATCTGGCCGCCTGCGGCGGCCTGCCGTCGGGGGCGCCGTCGGAACGGTCGGCCACGTACGGGACGGCGGCAATCGCCATGCCGGACTCCTACAGCGCCGAGGTGGCCTCGCAGATCCTCGCGGATGGCGGGAATGCCATCGACGCCGGGGTCGCCGCGGCATTCACGCTTGCCGTGACCTATCCGGAGGCGGGAAACATCGGAGGCGGCGGGTTCATGCTGATCTGGTTCGAGGGTCAACCCCATTTCCTCGACTACCGTGAAACGGCGCCGGCTGCGGCGACACGCGACATGTACCTCGATGACGGCGGCGCAGTCGTCGAGGGCGCGAGCCTGGTAGGTCACCTGGCCTCCGGTGTCCCGGGCACGGTGGCGGGCATGTGGGAAGCACACGCAAGATTCGGGCAGCTCGAGTGGAAGGACCTGCTCGACCCGGCCGTGGAGCTTGCCGAGCGGGGTTTCCGGGTACACCCCCAGTTGCAGGAGGAACTCGAAGCCGAGCGGGGTGGATTCGAGGGACGGACCAACTTCCCGGAGTACTTCGGCGGACTCCGGGCGGGTGCCGTCTTCCGCCAGCCGGAGCTAGCAGCAACCCTCAGGCGGATCCAGGCGCAGGGAGCGAGCGGGTTCTACTCGGGCGAGACGGCGCAACGCCTGGTGGACGAAATGCGCCGCGGTGGTGGCGCGATCTCGACCCAGGACCTGCAGACATATCGACCGGTCTGGCGTCTGCCCCTGCGGAGGCCATGGCGGCAGTACGAGGTGCTGGCCGCGCCACCGCCTAGTTCGGGAGGCATCGCGGTCATGCAGCTGCTGACCATGAAGGACCGGCTTGCCCCGCTATTCGCAGGCGTAGCGCACAACTCGCCGGCCTACGTTCACCTCACCGCGGAGATGTCCAAGCGCGTATTCGCCGACCGGGCGGAGTACCTCGGGGATCCGGACTTCCACCAGGTGCCCGTGGAACAGCTGCTGGATCCCGCCTATCTAGAGACGCGCGCGGCATCGGTGGACCCGGAGCGGATATCGGCCCTGGCGACGGTACCGCCGGGTCTTGAGCCTGTGCACACGACGCACTATTCCATCGTCGATCGACGGGGCAATGCGGTCGCGAACACGTACACGCTCAATACCAGCTTCGGCAGCGGCGTGGTCGTGGAAGGCGCCGGGTTCCTGCTGAACAACGAGATGGACGACTTCAGCATCAAGCCGGGCTTGCCCAACTACTACGGTGTGGTCGGCGCGGCCGCGAACGAGATCGCGCCGGGCAAGCGCATGCTGTCGTCCATGTCGCCGACGATCCTGCTCGAGGGCGGCCAGGTGAAGATGGTGCTCGGCACGCCCGGCGGTTCGACGATCATCTCCTCCGTCTACCAGACGATCGTGAACGTGCTGGATTTCGGCATGACGCCCGACGCGTCCGTGGCGGCTACGCGTTTTCACCACCAGCTGCTTCCGCCGGATCTCATCACGTTCAGCCCGTCGCGTCCGTTGTCGGCGTCGACCATCGGCGCGCTGGCCGCGCGCGGCTACCGTGTGCAGCCCCACGAGTGGGATTTTGGCGACGTCCAGCTGGTGCTGCGCACGGCCTCCGGCTGGCAGGCCGCGTCGGACCCCCGGAGACGGGGCGAGGCCCGCGTGCTGAACTGATACGCGTCAGTCCGATGCCAGGAATTCGAATATGGCTCGCGCTGCCTGCCCAATCTGATAGAGCCCGTCGAGGTGGCCACCGCCGCCCTCGATCATGAAAAACTCGGCCCGCCCTCCCCGGGCGCTGAACTGCTCCTGCGCGCGCTCGGACAGCGCCGGCGGAAAGACGACGTCGCTCGACGCCGGTATGAAGAGGATCTTGGCCTTGATACCGGCAATCTCGTCCTCGCTCAGACGGTAGAGCTGGTTGGCCTTCGACATGTACAGCAGGTGGTTGGCGTCGACGAGAGCGGCGCGCGCCGCGCCTGCGGCAGCGAGTGCAGCCTCGATTCGGAAGCGGTTGGAGAGCCGCTCCGCAGGGGGACGATCAGCGGACTCGGGCTCGTAGCCGAAGTTCTGCGCCGCCCAGTCCCAGTGCTGCGCCATCAGCGTGATGATCGTCAACGCCTGTGCCACACCCTCGACGGGCTCTGCGCGACCATAGTAGTCGCCGCCGTTCCACGCCGGATCCAGCCTGATCGGCGCGCTCCAGACGTCGACCATGGCCAGGACGTAGGGGTGGATCTCGAACCCGGGTCCGATCACCTGGACTATGCGAGGCACGAAATCCGGGTACAGGGCGCCCCACTCCATCGCCTGGATGGAGCCGCCCGAGGCACCCACTGTGCCGACCAGCCTGCGCACGCCGAGGGAATCGACCAGCGCCTTGTGCACCCGGACGGTGTCGCGATAGGAGATCACCGGGAAGTTCAGTCCGTAAGGGCGGCCCGTGTCAGGATCGATCGACGCCGGACCCGTCGTCACCACGTTCGGATCCTTGAAGTTCACGTTGGCGAGCGCATCCGCGCTGACCACGAAATACTTGTCGGTATCGATCGCCCTGCCGGGGCCGATGATCTCGTCCCAGTAGCCCGGCAACGGGTCCGACTCGGCGTAGCGGCCGGCCGCGTGAGAGGTTCCGGAGAAGTAGTGCGGTATGAAGATTGCGTTGTCACCGGCCTCGTTCAGCCGGCCGTAGGTCTCGTAGCCGACCCGCACGTGCTTGATGCTCGTCCCACCCACGGTCGAGTACACGGGCAGCTCGAAGACCCGCTTTTCGACGATGCCGACTCCGTCAGCCATGGAGGCCAGCGCAGCGAACGTGCAGGCGGCGGCGAGCGCATGGCACGCGAAATTCAAGGGGGACATCCTCGTCTCTCTGCATCGGGAACTCCGCAAACAGTGGCTGCCGGCGGCTGAAGTGCATCCAGTACCTTAATACACTCGCGCGCCCGTGGCCGAGGGTGGCAGCTCGCATCTCACGGCCGGAGCCATGCGGCTTGACCGACGTGCTCAGAGGGGCCAGATCCACAGCAGCATCGGCACGCCGACGGCCAGCACGAGCAACTCCATCGGCAGCCCGAGTCTCCAGTAGTCGCCGAAACGGAATCCTCCGGGCCCCAGTATCAACGTGTTGTTCTGGTGCCCAATCGGAGTCAGGAAGGCACAGGAAGCGCCGATGGCGACCGCCATGAGGAAGGAGTCGGCGCTGACGCCGAGTTGTGCCGCCGTACTGATCGCAATCGGGCACATCACGGCGGCCGTTGCGGCGTTGTTCATGAAGTCGGAGAGCGTCATGGCGGCAACAAGCAGGATCGCCAGGGCGAGGACCGGCCTGCCCTGTGCCACCGTCTCGAGCATCCCCTGCGCCAGGACATCCGCAGTCCCGGTCGTTGCCATCGCCGTGGCGACGGGGATCAGCGCTCCGAGCAGCACGATCACCGGCCAGTCGATGGCCTCGTAGACCCTCCTGGCCGGGACGATGCCGAGCGCCATGAAGGCCACCACGGCCGCGGTAAACGCGATGGCGGCCGGCATGAGGCCGAATGCGGCGCCTGCGATCGCGATTCCCATGATCGCCGTCGCGGTAGCGAGGCGGGTCTTGTCAGGAATGCGGATTGCGCGCCTGGCGAGAGGAACGAAGCCAGAGTCCGCGGCGAAGCCCGCCAGCGCGTCGGGGGCGCCCTGCATGAGCAGCACATCTCCCGCCTTGAGCGGAGTTGAACGAAGGCGCTTGATGCTGCGTCTGCCCTGGCGGGAAATGGCGAGCAGGTTGAGCCCGTGGATCGTCCGGAGCTGGATGTCGCTGGCGGAGCGGCCGACCAGCGCCGAACTGGGCATGACCACGAATTCCTGCAACGCGACCTCCGCGTCCCGGCGCGCGGTCCTCCGGTCGTCGGACTTCTCCGGAGAGTCCTCGTCGGTCGTCCGGTTCCCGACGGCCTGGTTTGCCGAGGCCTGCTCTTCCTGGGCCTCCTCGCCGCCATCCTCGGGCCCGGATGCCTCGACGGCTTCCTCGAGTTTCAGTCCAACGCTCGACAGCGCAGCCGCGAGCGACTCCGGGTCTGCCTCGATAACCAGGATGTCACCTTCCCGCAGCAGCCGGCGCGGACTCGGAGCCGTGACGCGCAACTCGTTGCGTACCAGGCCGATGACCTGGGCGTCGGCCTCCTCGAGCTTGTCCTCGACTTCGCGGAGGGTCTTGCCGGCGGCCTTGCCGTCGCCCGTGACGCGGGCCTCGGTCAGGTAGGTGCCGGTGTCGAAGCTCGAGGCATCCCGCTGTTCCCGCGCCGGCACGATGCGCCATCCGAGAAGCGCCACGAAAAGGAATCCAGCGGCGGCGACCATGAGGCCGACCGGCGTGAAATCGAACATGCCGAAACTTTCGCCGCCCGACTCGGCCCGGAATGCCGAGACGATGAGGTTGGGTGGCGTCCCGATCAGGGTCGTCATGCCGCCGAGGATCGTGCCAAAGGACAGCGGCATCAGGATCTTTCCTGGCGGCAGGCCGTGCCGGGCGGCGAGTTGCACGGCGATGGGCAGCAGCAGTGCCATGGCCCCGACGTTGTTGATGAAGGCGGAGAGCAACAGTCCCACCCCTGTAAGCGAGGCGATGGCCAGGGTCGGGCCGCCCTGCGAGGGCAGGAAGCGCTGCGCGAGCGCGTCGACCACGCCGGTGGCCTGCAGGCCGCGGCTCAACACCAGGACGCAGGCCACCGTGATGACTGCCGGGTGGCCGAAGCCCGCAAACGCCCCGTCCGGCGGGACGAGGCCCAGCAGTACGCACCCCAGCAGCGAGGCCAGAGCCACGAGGTCGTGGCGCCACCGTCCCCAGAGAAAGAGTCCGACGGTCGCGCCGCCGACCAGCAGTAGTGTGATCTGGTCCTGAGTCATGTGAGCCGGAGTTCTCCCTGCGGGATAGACTACGCGTATCGACGTTCTGCGACACGGAGGATCATGTGCTGACTCCCTTTCACGTGGCGGTCCAGGTCCGCGACATCGCCGAGGCGCGGGACTTCTATGGTCGGAAGCTCGGCCTTCGGGAGGGGCGCAGTGCGAAGGACTGGATCGACTTCGACATGTTCGGCCACCAGTACGTCGTGCACTACAATCCGGCGATCGGGCGGGATGGCCGGGTGCCGCAGATCGTGAACCCCGTGGACGGGCACGGCGTGCCCGTGCCGCACTGCGGGGTCGTAATGACCTTTCCGGCGTGGGAAGCCTTCGCCGAACGGGTCGCCGGCGTGATCGACGGTTTCGTTATCGAGCCCTACATCCGCTTCAAGGGCCAGCCTGGAGAACAGGGGACGATGTTCTTCCTCGATCCGTCGGGCAACGCGCTCGAGTTCAAGGCGTTCCGGAACATCGAGGCGGAGCTGTTCCGCACCTGAGCCCGCACCCGCTACCAGGGCAAGCGCTCTCCGTTCGCGTGGCGGAAGCTGCCCGAATCCTCGAGGGTCGACTCGTCCATGCGTGCGAGGAGGTTGGCGGCCGATTCCGCGGGGGCGATTCCCTGCCCGCCTGTCATGCTGGTGGCAACCATGCCCGGATGCAGCAGCAGCACGGCAATGCCTCGTGCCGCGAGGTCGCGGGCCAGGCTGACACCGGCCATGTTGACTGCGGCCTTGGACATCCTGTAGCCGTAGTAACCGCCACTGCCGTTGTCGGCAATGGATCCCATGCGGCTCGTGACAATGGCCACCTTGGAGCCTTCACGGAGCTTCGGCAGGAGGGTGCTCGTCACCAGCAGCGGCCCGATCGCATTGACCTCGAACTGCCGCCGGATTCCGTCGAGGTCCAGTGCCTCCAGGCTGTCCCGGCTCAGGACGCCGGCATTGTTGACGAGCAGATCCACGAACTGCGAGCCGATGGCCTCGGCCAGCCGGCCGACGGCCTGACGGTCGGTGACCTCGATGTCCTCGACGACCCGGACTCCGAGCTTTGCGAGCTCGGGCGACTTGCTGCGGCAGGCGGCGATCACGCGATCGCCTCTCGCCGCCAGCTGCCTGCACAGCTCCAGCCCGATTCCCTTGTTCGCTCCAGTGACTACGGCAGTGGGCATTCCTTGCTACTCCTCACGGGCAGGATGACACGCTTCCGGGAACCTTGCCGACCAGTAGCAGGAAATTCTTGAAGGGTCCCATGTTGCCCATGGCCTCGCCGTATGGCCCGCTGAACCTGAGGCGACGCAGCATCATCGCCTTCATCGGCCCGTACTCGTCGGCGCCCATCTCGAGCCAGCGCTCCGACGTGGCGTGCATGACGTAGTCGGCCCCCTTGTCCAGTTCGTGCGTCTCGACGGCTCCCCCGTAGACGCACCGGGCCTCACCCTCGACCAGCGCGACGCGCAGCTCCGCCGTCGGTGCATCGCCGCAATCGCTTCGATACAACTGCATCACCTTGAAGCCGCGGTCCTTGTCGTTCCTGATCCAGTCGCTCGCCACGAGCTCGCGGGTGAGCACCTCGTCGGCGTTCCAGGCCTCGCAGGCCGCAGCGGCCCAGTCCGCCGACATCATTACTGCGTCCTCCGAATGCGCCGGTGGGGCGGACGCGAGCAAGGCGGCTGCAAGCAAGACCTTCCTGTCCATCTCGAACTCCCCGTGGTCGACAATAATTAGAGAATGCTGATGATACGCCGGGCGGGCCCTCACGGCACGGCACGCAGCCCGGACCGAGAGGGGTCCTCGAGGTCACAGGTCACGGTAGCGGCCCGGAGATGCTCCGAACCATTCCCGGAAGGCGCGTCCGAAGTTCGCCGGATCGGCGAACCCCAGCCGCGCCGCGATCTCTGCCACGGGCAAGCTGGTGTTGCGCAGGAGGTCGGCCGCCAGGCCTGCGTGTACCTCGGCCACGATCCTGCGATACGAGGTTCCTTGCCGCTTCAGGCGCCGGATCAGGGTCCGGGAAGACATGTGCCTCGACTTCGCCAACGCCTCCAATCCCGGCGCACGTCCCCGGCGTGCGAGCAATTCCTGGCGGAGATCGATCTCGATTTCCGAGCGCCGGCAGATGCGGTCACGCAGGTCGCGGCAGCGACCGAGGCTCAGCCGGTTCATGCCCTCGTCCGCGTACAGGCCGGGCAGGCCGAGCCATGCAGCCGGGAACAGCACCGCGACGGTGTCGCCGGAGTGGCGGACCTCGGCGCCGGCTGCCTCGCGCAGCTGTCTCGAGTATGCAGGAGGCTTTCCGGCCAGCACGACACTCAGACCGTCATTGCCGCGTCCGACGACCTGTGCGATCAGTCGCGCGATGCTGATTGCGGACAGTTCCATGAGCGGCTGGCGAAGGCTGCCGAGATCGCCGCTCGGCAGGCACTCGATGCTGCAGTGTCCGCGGGCCGCAGACTGGACCAGCCACAGGAAAGGGAAGCGGATCTCGGCGTACTCGAGCAGCGCCGCCAGGGCGTCGCCGAGCGTCTCGGAGGACAGGAGTGCGTATCCGAGAGGCCCGTGCGCGGCCGCATCGAGGCGCGCCGCGAGCGCGAGGTGCCAACCGGGCGGGAGGTCTGCTGAGATCGACTCCATGAGTCGCGCCGCGCGACCGAAGGGAACCGTCGTGGTCTGTCCGGGCATGACGGCGTCGTCCCGGATGCCCACGGCGCGAAGCTGCTTACGGCGGCGCTCTTCATCCTGCGGGCTGAGCGTCTCGAGCACCAGCCTGACATAGGCGGCCGGCAGCGGCCGCTCGCCGAGCGGCACCGGCTCCCGATGACTGCGTCCACCCATGTTGTCAGTTTATGACCATCCACCGTCGCCGTGCACCCTCCCGTTGCGGCAGCCGGAAAGACACCATGAAGGCCCGGCGAGCGACCCGCGCCGCCTTGGGACTGGGGGATCCGGGCTTGAAGACCTACACCTACGTCGACGACTTCGGGACCACGGCCACCTACGCCGACCGCAAGCGGTCGCGCTGGGTGCTGTCGTTGCTCCTGCCGCTGCTGCCGCTCGTCGCCATCGCGCTGGCCGAAGCGACCGGCTGGCGAATGTTCCTCTGGTCACCGCTGGTCTTCATCTATCTGGCCGTGCCGCTGCTCGACTGGCTGATCGGCGTCGATGCCGACAACCCCCCGGAGCCGGTCGTCCGCGAACTCGAGCGGGACCCGTGGTACCGCTGGCTCACGTACGCGGCCCTGCCCGTCCACGCTGTCGTCCTGGTCCTGGGGATCTGGTACGCCGTCGAGTGGACCGAGGCGCCGGTCGAGCGACTCGCTGTCGTGTTGTCGCTCGGCTTCATGGCGGCGCTCGCCATCAACACGGGCCACGAGCTGGGTCACAAGCGAGAACGGCTGGACCAGTGGCTGGCGCGCGCGGCACTAGCCCTGTCCGGCTACGGGCACTTCCGGATCGAGCACAACCTCGGGCACCACGTCCAGGTGGCGACCCCCGAGGACTCGGCCAGCGCACGCATGGGCGAGAGCCTGTACCGCTTCCTGCTGCGCGAGCTGCCGGGCGGCATGCGGAGAGCCTGGCGGCTCGAGGCGGCGCGGCTGCAAAGGGCTGGCCGGCCGGCCTGGTCCGTGCACAACGAGATCCTGCAGGCGCACGCGATCACGCTACTGCTGCAGGGGGGGCTCGTGGCGTGGCTGGGCTGGCAGGCCCTGCCCTGGCTCGTCCTGCACAACCTCTTCGCGTGGTTCCAGGTGACCGGCGTCAATTACATCGAGCACTATGGACTCTTGCGCCAACGGCGCCCGGACGGCACCTACGAGCGCTGCAGGCCCCGCCACTCCTGGAACAGCAACCACGCCGTGTCGAACCTGATGCTGTTCCACCTGCAGCGGCACTCGGACCACCATGCCCACGCGGAGCGCCGCTATCAGTCGCTACGGCACTTCGACGAGGCGCCACAGCTGCCCGCCGGGTACATGGGCATGCTGTTGCTGGCCGAGGTGCCGCCGCTCTACTTCTGGATCATGGACAGGCTGCTCATCGAGCAGGCCGGAGGGGACCTCCGACGAATCAACGTGGATCCGGCGCGCAGGTCCGCGCTGGAGCGACGTTACGCGGGGGCGATGCCGAGCCCGAAGTGATCGAGGGCCGATCGCGCGATCGGCCCTCCCCACTCCTGGACGAAGTGACCCGCCTCGGCCACGAGCATCGGCTCGGGACAATTGCGGATGGTTCGGGCGAGGGCTCGCATGACGGGCTCGCCCAGGACCGGATCCCGCATTCCGATTGCCATGAAAGAGTCCCCGGTCCACTCGCTGCCGAGAAACCTCGCGGCCCGCCGGCCGATGTCGACGCCCGGCATGTCGGGTGCGGTCGGCACCAGCTCGGGGAAGCGCCGCACCCCGGCCTTGTAGCGGACGTCCGGAAAAGGAGCCGCGTAGGCTCTCGCCTCGGGCTCGGAAAGGATCGGTGTCGCCCGTTTCATGAGCGCGGCGACGTCGAGGTCCGGGTTCGCCGCGGCGTAGGCGCGCCACTGCTCGAAGCCGCTGCCGGGCGACTTGCCCACGCCGAGCCCCGTGTTCATCACGATGAGGCGCCTGATGCGCTCGGGAGCCTCCATGGGCAGCGTCAATCCGAGCAGCCCGCCCCAGTCCTGGACGACCAGGCACAGGGAACCCGCATCCAGCCGCTCGAGCAATCCCACATCCAGCTCGGGCTTGTCCGAGCGTCCGAAACCGAACAGGTCGGGTGCCACGACGCGATGTCCGGCGGCGAGAAAGACCGGAATCATCTTCCGGTAGAGGTACCCCCAGGTGGGCTCCCCGTGGAGGCAGAGGAAAGTGACCGCCGCATCGGCGGGCCCTTCGTCGACGAAGTGCATGCGCAGGCCCTCGTAGCCCGGCAGGTCCTGGATATAGCGCGGCTCGTACGGCCAGGCGGGAAGGCTTTCGAACCTGTCCTCGGGAGTCCGGAGGGCTAGTACGGTCATCGCGGGCCGACGGAGAGGCTTGACGGCGCAAGGTCCGGCACGACGGGGCCCGGTTGCCGAACGCTCAGTACTTGCCGCCGGTGCGGTAGAGGTAGTGCTGCATGTCCACCATCTGCATGTTCATGCGTCGCTGGACCCGATGCGCGACCCTCATGATCGCCCGCATGGCCTTGTAGACGACCACCGGATGGGTCACGAGCAACTCCTCGAACCGGGGCCGATCGAGCA
>LJNS01000007.1 GCA_001303245.1 Gammaproteobacteria bacterium SG8_30 | reverse complement strand
TGGTCGAGGCTCGAGGCGAACGCGACCATGCCGTAGCGGGAAACCCGGCCGTAGGTCGGCTTCATCCCGGTGAGCCCCGTGAGCGCGGCCGGCTGGCGGATGGAGCCGCCCGTGTCGGTGCCGGTGGCGAGCGGCGCGAGCCGCGCCGCGACGGCCGCAGCCGAGCCGCCGGAAGACCCGCCCGGCACGCGGGCCTCGTCCCAGGGGTTGCGGACGGGTCCGTAGAAGCTCGTCTCGTTGGACGAGCCCATCGCGAACTCGTCCATGTTGGTCTTGCCGAGCAGCACCGTTCCGGCAGCGGCGAGGCGCTCCACGACCGTCGCGTCGTAGGGTGCGACGAAATTCGACAGCATCCTCGAGGAGCAGGTCGTCAGGATCCCGCTCGTGCAGAAGATGTCCTTGTGGGCGACCGGCACTCCGGTCAGGGCCCCGCCGCGGCCGGCCGCGATGTCGGCATCGGCGCGCCTCGCGTCCTGGAGCGCGCGGTCGGCGGTCACCGTCACGAAGGCGTTGAGCCGGCCGTTGCCAGACTCGATGCGCTCGAGAAAGTGCCGCGTGACCTCCTCGCTCGAATACTCCCGGCTCCGCATTCCGCGGGCCAGCTCGGCCAACGTCCGCCTGTGGAGGCTCACTCGATCACCTTGGGCACGAGGTAGAGCCCGGCCTCGACCACCGGGGCATTCCTCTGGTAGAGCTCGCGACGATCGGCCTCCGTGACCTCGTCCGGCCGCAGGCGCTGCACCTGCTCCTCGAGCGGATGGGCCATCGGCTGGACGGCGTCCGTCTCCGAGGAGCCGAGCTGCTCCACGAACTCGAGGATGCGGGAGAGGCTGTCGACGTAGACCGGCAGCTCTTCCTCTGTGACCTGCAGTCGCGCGAGGTGCGCGATGTTCTCCACGTCGCGGCGGGTTAGCGTCACGTCGGCTCCGTAGGACTATAGGTAAAGGGGCGAAAAAACCCTGATCAATCATACACGTCTGCTTGTGGAAAGTCCTGCCCGACGATAAACTGCCGGGTCTTTTCCAACGGCTTCCCTCGCCACAACCTCGCCATGTTCAAGAGCCTTCGGGGATTCTTCTCGAGCGACGTCTCGATCGACCTCGGCACCGCCAACACGCTCATCTACGTGAGCGGCCGGGGCATCGTGCTCAACGAGCCATCGGTCGTCGCGGTGCAGGACGACCCGGGCCGCCGCGGGAAGACCATCGTGGCCGTCGGCGCCGAGGCGAAGAACATGCTCGGGCGCACCCCCGGACACATCAACGCCGTCCGGCCGATGAAGGACGGCGTCATCGCCGACTTCACCTACACCGAGCAGATGCTGCAGTACTTCATCGGCAAGGTGCACGGCAACCGCTGGCTTCGGCCAAGCCCCCGGGTGCTGATCTGCGTGCCATTCGGCTCGACCCAGGTCGAGCGCCGGGCCATTCAGGAATCCGCCGAGGGAGCCGGAGCCCGCCGGGTGGACGTGATCCCGGAGCCGATGGCTGCCGCCGTGGGCGCCGGCCTGCCGGTGAACGAGGCGCGCGGCTCGATGGTGCTCGACATCGGCGGCGGCACGTCCGAGGTGGCCGTCATCTCCCTCAACGGGATCGTGTACGCGGAGTCGGTCCGCATCGGCGGCGACCGGTTCGACGAGGCCATCATCCAGTACGTACGCCGCAACTACGGGATCCTGATCGGCGAGTCCACGGCCGAGCGCATCAAGATCGAGATCGGCTCGGCCTATCCGGGCCAGCAGGTCACGGAAATGTCGGTCAAGGGCCGCAACCTCTCCGAGGGCGTGCCGCGCAGCTTCACCCTGAACTCCAACGAGATCCTCGAGGCGCTCCAGGAGCCGCTGCAGGGAATCGTCCATGCGGTCAAGAAGGCGCTCGAGCAGACGCCGCCGGAGCTCGGCGCCGACGTCGCGGAGCGCGGTATCGTCCTGACGGGTGGCGGCGCGCTGCTCAAGGACATTGACAAGCTGCTGATGGAGGAGACCGGCCTGCCGGTCCTGGTCGCCGACGATCCGCTGACCTGCGTGGCACGCGGGGGCGGGCGCATCCTAGAGCTCACCGACGAGCACCCGGGGCTCTTCGGCCTCGGCTGAGCCGGCAGGCGCCGCGCGGCCGGCGCAGGGCTCGTGTAAATTTGCACGGCGAACCGCTCGCACCCCCTTGCCGCGGAGCACTCGTTGCCGCCGATCCAGGACCAGGACTCCAGACCACTGCTGCTGCGGGGCCCGTCCCTGGGGCTGCGGCTCGCGGTCTTTGCCCTGTTGTCCGTCGTCCTGATGGTCGCGGACCAGCGTCAGCAGTACATGCCGGTGGTGCGCTCCGCCCTGGCGGCGGCCGCCTATCCGCTCGTCTGGCTGGTCGATGCGCCGTTCGCCGCCTTCGCCACAGCCCGCGAAGCGCTGCGGACGCGCGCCGCACTGGAGGCAGAGAATGCAAGACTCGAGGCCGACAACCTCGCGCTCAGCCTCAAGCTCATGCGCTTCTACGCGCTCGAGAAGGAGAACACGCGCCTGCGGGCCGCGCGCGCCGGTTCGGCCCGGGTCGCCGAGCGATTCGTGGTCGCCGAGATACTCAGTGTCGACCTCGACCCCTTCCGCCAGAGGGTGCTGGTCGACAAGGGCTCGAGCGACGGCGTGCACGTCGCGCAGGCGGCGCTCGACGCGCGCGGGATCTTCGGCCAGGTCACCAGGGTCGGGCCGGTGACCGCTGAAATCATCATGATCTCGGACCCGGACCACTCGATCCCGGTGCAGGTCAATCGCACGGGAGTCCGCACCATTGCCGTCGGAACGGGCCGGCCGGCCGAGCTCCGGCTGCCCTACCTGCCCCGCAATGCCGACGTCGAGGCCGGAGACCTGATCGTGACTTCGGGTCTCGGGGGCGTGTTCCCGCCCGGCTACCCGGTCGCCACGGTGGCACGGATCAGGCGCGACCCGGCGGAGCCCCTGCTCGCCGTCGATGCGGTGCCGACGGCGGAGCTCGACCGCGACCCCGAGATACTGCTGGTCTGGTTCGACAACCGCATCGTCGAGCCGGCGCAGGAGGCGGCCGCCGTTCCCGCGGCCGCCGCCGAGCCCCCCGCCGCGCCGGTCGGAGGAGACTGACGGTGCCTCGGCCGCGCCGATACAGCTGGCTCAGGATCCTGCTGCTGGTTCTGGCCGCGCTCGTCGCCACCGTGGTACCCCTGCCGGACCTGCTCGAGCCGGCACGCCCTAACTTCGTGGCGCTGACCGTGCTGTGGCTATGCCTAGCGTCCCTGCGCGCGACCGGGCTCGCCGTCGCGTGGGGAGCCGGCCTCGCCGAGGATGCGCTGCACGGAATGCTGCTGGGGCAGCATGCGCTGGCGCTGGTGGTGATCGCCTACATCGCCCTGAAGCTGCGTTTCCGGATCCGCGTCTTCCCGGCGCTGCACCAGTCGACCGTCGTCCTGGGTCTCCTGGCCCTGCACGAGTTCATCCTGTTCTGGATCGACGGGCTGTCGGGGCATGCCCTCACCGGCTGGAGCCGCTGGCTGGGCGTCGTCGTCGGCGCCGCATGCTGGCCGCTGGTTTCCGCCCTCTACGGGCGGCTTGCGCTGCGCCCCTGAGCCGTGCGTCGCGTCAAGGTCAAGGACCTCTTCCGCGAGCAGCGCACCTTCGAGGTGCGTGCCATCGTCGCCGCGCTGATCGTGGCGCTGATGCTCGGCCTGGTCGCAGCCCGGCTCGTCTGGCTACAGGTCGTGCGCTTCGACTATTACACGGACCTGTCGCAGGGCAATCGCGCGCGCATCGAGCCGCTGCCTCCTGATCGCGGGATCATCTACGACCGCAAAGGCAGGGTGCTCGCGGAGAACACCCCGGCCTACCAGCTCACCGTCACGCTCGAGCGGGTCCGCGACCTCGACGCAACCCTCGGCAAGCTCGTGGCGATCGGACTGCTCGAGGCGAACGACGTCGATCGCGTGCGGCAGTTGCTGCGCAGCAGGCGGTCCTTCGAGGCGGTTCCCGTGCGACTGCGCCTGACGGACGAGGAGATCAGCCACTATGCGGTGAACCGGCACCGGCTTCCGGGCGTCGACCTGACCACCCGCGTCGCGCGCTACTACCCCTACGGGCCGTCGGGCGTGCACGCGCTCGGTTACGTCGGCTCGATCAGCGAGGACGACCTCAAGCGCATCGACCCGGAGGAGTACTTCGGCACGGCGGCGATCGGCAAGACGGGCCTGGAGCGCTCGTACGAGGAGCAGCTGCACGGCACCGGCGGATTCCGCGAGGTGCTAGTCAATGCCGAGGGCCGTCGCATGGAAGCCGTCGGCGACGACACGTCCGAGCTCCGGCTGCAGCGGCCCGTCGCCGGGCAGAACCTCGAGCTGGCGCTCGACATCGAGTTGCAGCGCGTCGCCGAGCAGGCCATGGGACAGCGGCGCGGCGCCGTGATCGCGCTGGATCCCTGGAACGGAGACGTGCTCGTGCTGGCGAGCACCCCGACCTTCGACCCGAACAAGTTCGCGCGCGGCATCTCCACCGTGGACTATCGCACGCTGACGACCGACATCGACCAGCCGCTCTACAACCGCGCCCTTCGCGGCACCTATCCGCCCGGCTCGACCGTCAAGCCGCTGATGGCGCTCGCGGGCCTGGAGGCCGGCGTCATCGAGCCCGACGACAGCCGCTTCTGCCCCGGATTCTTCCGGCTGCCCAACTCGAGCCACCGCTACCGCGACTGGAAGCGGGAGGGGCATGGCACGGTCAACATGCGCGAGGCCATCATGACGTCCTGTGACGTCTACTTCTACGGCCTCGCGGCAACGCTCGGCATCGACCGGATCCACGATTCCATGTCGCGCATCGGCTTCGGCAAGGCGACGGGCATCGACATCCAGGGCGAGCGTTCCGGCATCATTCCCTCGACCGAGTGGAAGAAGTCGGCCTTCCGCCAGCCCGAGCAGCAGGTCTGGTTCCCCGGGGAAACCGTGATCGTCGGCATCGGACAGGGCTACTGGACCGCCACCCCTTTGCAGCTCGCCCACGCAATGGCGGTGCTCGCGACACGCGGCAGGCACTTCCGTCCCCGGCTCGTGCGGGCGATCGTCGATCCCGCCTCCGGGGAGCGGCGGGAGCGGCCGGGCGAGGAGTTGCCGCGGGTCGAGCTCAAGGATCCGGCGAGCTGGGAGGTGATCGTCGATGCCATGGTCGCGGTCACGACCGGCGCCCGGGGCACTGCAGTGCGCGCCGCCCGGGGCGCGGCCTACACGATCGCGGGCAAGACCGGCACGGCACAGGTCTTCACGGTGGGCCAGGACGAGGAGTACGACGAGGAGACCGTGGCCGAGCGCCTGCGCGACCACGCACTGTTCGTGGCCTTTGCGCCGGCCGAGCAGCCGCGGATCGCCATTGCCGTGCTCGTCGAGAACGGCGGTCACGGCAGCTCGGCCGCGGCCCCGATCGCGCGGGCGGTCTTCGACGCCTACCTGCTGGAGCAGACCGGATGATAGGCGGGGCCTTCGACGAGCCCTTGAGTCGCCGGGGGGGTCTGACCCGCGGCGCCCGTCTCATGCGGGCCTTGCACCTCGATGGTCCCCTGTTGATGGCGCTCGGGGCCATCGCCGCATTCGGCCTGCTCATCCTGTACAGCGCAGCCGGCGGCAACCTGGGCCCATGGCTCCGCCAGGTGCTGCGGCTCGGGCTGGCGATCCTGGCCATGGTTGCGCTCGCGCAAGTCCCGGCCCGCGTCCTGCGCATGGTCGCCCCCGCCGCCTATGCCGTCGGCGTGGTGCTGCTCATTGCCGTCGCGGTACTCGGCGACGTCGGCAAGGGTGCGCAGCGCTGGCTCGACCTCGGCTTCGTCCGCTTCCAGCCCTCGGAAATCATGAAGCTGGCCGTTCCCATGATGTGCGCCTGGTATCTGCACGATCGGGCCCTGCCGCCCTCCCTGCGGGAGACGCTCGTCGTGCTCGCGATCATTGCGGTGCCGGCGATACTCATCGCCGAGCAGCCGGACCTCGGAACCGCCCTGCTGGTAGCCGGCGCCGGCGTGTTCGTGTTGCTGCTCGGGGGCCTCGCCTGGCGAGTCGTGTTCACCGGGATCGGCCTCGCCGCCGCCGCAGCGCCGGTGGCCTGGCTCCTGATGCACGATTACCAGCGGCGGCGCGTCCTGACCCTGCTCGATCCACAGATCGACCCACTCGGCGCCGGCTATCACATCATCCAGTCGCAGATCGCGATCGGCTCGGGGGGAGTCTTCGGCAAGGGCTGGATGAACGGCAGCCAGGCGCAGCTCGAATTTCTTCCCGAGCGATCGACCGATTTCATCTTCGCGGTGATCGGAGAGGAGTTCGGGCTGCTCGGCCAGCTGTTCCTGCTCGCTCTCTACATGGCGGCAGTCGGTCGCGCGCTGTTCCTCGCGAACCAGTGCCGCGACACTTTCGGGCGTCTGGTCGCCGGCAGCATCGCCTTGACTTTCTTCGTGTACATCTTCGTCAACACGGGCATGGTCACGGGCCTCCTGCCGGTCGTAGGTGTACCGCTGCCGCTCGTCAGCTACGGCGGCACGTCCATGGTGACCCTGCTGGCGGGCTTCGGTATCCTGATGAGCCTGCAGGCCCAGCGGAAACTCGTGCGCACATGACCCCGATTTGGCGCCGCACCGCGCTGTCTATCCTTGCCGGCCTCGTGCTGCCCGTCGGCGCGGCCGGTGCCTTCGACGCATCGCGCGAGGACGTGCGGCTGTTCATCGACGAAATGCGCGGACGTCACGGCTTCACGCAAGAATGGCTGGACGGGGTCATCGGCTCGGCAGCAAGCGACCAGCGCATCCTGGAGCTCATCAGCCGGCCCGCAGAGCGCGTGCGGCCATGGTACGAGTACCGTGCGCACTTCCTCACGGAGCAGCGCATTGCCGCGGGTGTCACCTTCTGGGCCGCGCACCGCGACAGGCTGGCCGCCGTGGAACGCGAGACCGGCGTACCGGCCCGGATCATCGTCGGCATCCTGGGCGTCGAGACTTTCTACGGCAGGATTACGGGGCGTTTCCGCGTGCTCGACGCGCTGGCTACGCTGGCCTTCGACTATCCCCCGCGCAGCTCCTACTTCCGCACCGAGCTCGAGCAGTTCCTGCTGCTCGGACGCGAGGAGCCCCGCGTGAACCTGCTCGCCGCCCAGGGCTCGTACGCGGGCGCGATGGGACGGCCGCAGTTCATGCCGCGCAGCTACCGGGTCTACGCGGTCGACGGCGACGGCGACGGCCGCCGCGACCTGTGGCAGAGCTGGGACGACACGATCGCCAGCATCGCCAACTACCTGGCGGGCCACGGCTGGCGGGCCGGGGAGCCGGTCGAGACGCCGGCCAGGCTCTGGTACGCCGACGCCGGCCAGCTGGTCGCCGGCAGCATCGAAGCCAACGAGACGGTGGACGCACTGCGCGACAAGGGACTGGCTTTCGAAACGCAGCTGGCCGGCGACGCCCCCGCAGTGTTCATCCGCGTGGACGGCGTCGACGGTCCCGAGCTGCGCGCCGGCTTCCACAACTTCGCGGTGATCACGCAGTACAACCGCAGCGTGATGTACGCGCTGGCGGTGAGCGAGCTCGGCTCCACCATCGAGGCGCGGCTGCAGCCGGCCGGCGGCGGATGAAGGACTGGCTGCCTGTCGTGGCGGTTGCGGCAGTCGCCCTCGCCGGCTGCGGCGGCGGCCCGCCGCGCCAGCCCGCGCCGGTCGATCCGGCAGAGGTCCCGGACGCGGTGCCACGCGCCGAGCCGCGCGCCGCGCGCGGCAACCCGCCCTTCTACGAGGTGTTCGGCAAGCGATACGTCGTGCTGCCGACGGCCGATGGCTTCGTCGAGCGCGGCGTGGCTTCCTGGTACGGCCCGGGATTCCACGGCGAGTCCACTTCCTCGGGCGAGCCCTACGACATGCACGCGATGACGGCGGCGCACAAGACGCTGCCGCTGCCGGCCTACGTGCAGGTGACCAACCTGCAGAACGGCCGCAGCGTCGTCGTGCGCGTCAACGACCGCGGACCGTTCAAGGACAACCGCGTCATCGACCTGTCGTACGTCGCGGCGGCGAAGCTGGACATGATCCGCGAAGGCACCGCCATGGTGGAGGTCCGCTCGGTCGGGCCCTCGTCGCCCGCTGCCCGGCCTGTCGCGCCGGCGAACGGGAGATTCTTCGCGCAGGCCGGCGCCTTCACCGAGGAAGACAACGCCCGGAGACTGGCCCGACGGCTCGCCGAGGCAGGTTTCGACAACGTGCTGGTCGTCGCCGCCCGTGCCGACGGACGCGACGTCCACCGCGTCCGGATCGGGCCGCTTGACTCCGTCGACGCGTTCGACGCAGTCACGTCGCGGCTCCGGGACGCAGGCTTCGGCCCGGCCATCCTCGCCCTCGACTGATGCGTCCGGGAAAGGGTCACAGGCTGAGGTCGGTGCTCGTCGTGGCGCTGACGACGTCGGTCTCGGCCTGTGGCGGCGGGCAGACCGGGAGCGACACCACGCCCTCGTCGGCACCGCCCACAGGCCCGCCCACGGCCGAAGAATTGGGTGCAGCGACCTACTCGGGCTTCGAGAGCACGGCCCAGCCCGTCGCGCTGGCAAACGGCGTGTGGGAAGGCACGCCCTTCGTCGAGGGCGGTGCATCCCGGCCGCTGGTGACGCTGCTGCGCGGCTCCCGCGCGACCGGGGACGTCGACGGCGACGGCGAGGACGAGGCGATCGTCCTGCTGGCGGAGAATTCCGGCGGTTCCGGCACGCTCCTGCACGTCGCCGTAGTGGACCGGGTGGGCCCCGAAGTGGTCAACACGGCAACCCGTGTGCTGGGCGACCGGGTCCAGATCCGCGATCTGGCGGTCGAAGACGGCGGACTGCGCATCGACGTGGTGAGGACCGGGCCCCGGGATCCCGCCTGCTGCCCGGGCGAACTCGCGACCTATCGCTGGCTCGTCGCCGGGTCGGGCCTCGTGGACGGCCAGCCGGAAGAGGTGACGGGCCGCATGTCGCTCGCCATGCTCGCCGGCCAGCGGTGGCGACTCAGGCGTTTCGACCGTGAAACCCCGGTCGCCGGCAGCGTCGAGGTGACGCTGCGATACGAGGAGGGCCGCCTGCGCGGGTCTGCCGGCTGCAACTCCTATGCGGCTGCGGCGGTGGACAGGACGGAAGGTCCGGCCGGAGGCATCCTGATCGGCCCGCCGACCTCACGTCGGCGGACCTGCGACGCGCAGACCATGGCGGTCGAGGAACGCTATCTGCACCTGCTGGCCGGGACCGTCAAGTTCAGCTTCGGTGCCGGGCGCCTGCTGCTGCACTATCCCGGCGGCGCGATGACCTTCGTACGCGACGCACGGGGTCCGGGCTGAGCCACCCGCCCCTACCTCGCCGGGCAGCCGGTCGATAGAATGGCGTCGCAACGCCGCCCGTCACCCTCGCGGGCGCGCCTCCCCGCAGACAACCTGGAAGTCCGATGACACTGTTTTGCCGCTGTCTTGCCGTCCTCGCGCTCATCGCCTCAGTCCCTCCTTCCTTCGCTGCGCCGACACCGGTGCCGCCGCCACCCGAGCCGGCCGCGCGTTCCTGGATCCTGATCGACGAGCAGAGCGGTCGCGTCATCACGAGCCACGATGCGGATGCCCGGGTGGAACCGGCGAGCCTGACCAAGCTGATGACGGCCTACGCAGTCTTTCACGCCATCGAGGACGGCAAGCTCTCGCTCGACACGGAAGTGCCGATCAGCGAACGGGCGTGGCGCTCAGAGGGCTCGCGCACTTTTCTCGAGGTCGGCACGCGCGCGACCGTGGAGACGCTGCTCCAGGGCATGATCGTGCAGTCGGGCAACGACGCCAGCATCGCGCTCGCCGAAGCGGTCGCCGGCACGGAACCGACCTTCGCCTCGATCATGAACCAATATGCCGTACGCCTCGGGATGAAGAACTCGCACTTCCTCAACTCCACCGGGCTGCCGGCGGACGGTCACCTGGTGACGGCGCGCGACATGGCGCTGCTGGCACGGGCGATCATCGACGAGTTCCCCGATCACTACCGCTGGTACTCGCAGCGCGAATTCACCTGGAACAACATCACCCAGGGCAACCGCAACGGCCTGCTGGACCAGGATCCCAGTGTGGATGGCATGAAGACGGGTCACACCGATGCGGCCGGCTACTGCCTGGTGAGTTCCGCGCACCGCGACGGCATGCGGCTGATCGCCGTTGTGATGGGCGCCGACAGCGTGAAGGCACGCGAGGACGCGAGCCTTGCGTTGCTCAATTACGGCTTCAGCTTCTTCGAGACTCGCCGCCTGCACCCTCGCGGGGCAGAGCTCGCCCGTCCCCGCGTGTACCTCGCGGAAGATGGCGCCGCGCCGGTCGGACTGCGGCAGGAGTTCTACGCAACGGTGCCTCGCGGCCGGGCCGACGAGATCGAGGTGGCGGTGACGACCGAGCCGGGACTGTCGGCGCCGCTGGCCTCCACGCAGCCAGTCGGCCGGGTGCGTGCCACGCTCGACGGCCGGCTCGTCGCCGTCGCGGACCTGTATCCGCTCGCCGAGGTCCCGGAGGGCGGCTTCGTGCGCCGCAGCTGGGACACGGTGATGCGCTGGTTCGACTGACGGTGGCGGGCGGGGCCGACATCGCCTGGCTGGACGGGGCCTTCCTGCCGCTCGCGCAGGCGCGGATCTCGCCGCTCGATCGCGGATTCCTGTTCGCCGACGCCGTCTACGAGGTGCTTCCCGTGTACGAGGGGCGTGTTTACCGCCTCGAGCAGCACCTCGACCGCCTCGAACGCAGCCTGCGCGAGATCAGGCTGCCGCCGCCCCTCACGCGCGAGGCCTGGCGCAGCGTGTTCGGTGGGCTCGTGGCGCGCAACGGGAGGGGCGATCTGCTGATCTATCTGCAGGTGTCGCGCGGGGCGGAGCCCGAGCGATCGCACGTGCCCCGCGGGATCGCCGCGCCGACGGTGTTCGCCTTCGCGAGCAAGGTGCCGCCCCCCCTTGCGGATCCGGACTCACGAGCCATCGCCTGCGTAACGTCGGCGGACATCCGCTGGGGACGTTGCGACATCAAGTCCACTGCGCTGCTGGCCAACGTCCTGCTCAAGTGGCGGGCGCAGGATGCGGGCGCCGTGGAGGCGGTGCTGTTGCGCGACGACATGCTGACCGAGGGCAGCTCGAGCAGCGTGCACGTATTGCTGGACGGCGTGCTGCTGACCCCGCCGCAGTCATCGGCAGTGCTCCCCGGAACGACGCGCGACGTACTGTTCGAGATTGCCCCGCGCTGCGGCATCGAGTGCCGCCAGGAAGCCGTACCCGAGGCGGCACTGCGCGGATCCGGGGAGGTCTTGCTCGCCTCGGCCGGTGGCGGGCTGCGCTCGGTGGTCGCGCTCGACGGGCGTCCGGTCGGCGACGGCAGGCCGGGCCCTGCCTTCCGCCGCCTCTATCGTTGCTGGTGGGAGTCGCGGCGGGAGTTCTCGACGGAGTGCAGCGAATGAGCGGTCACGACGACCTGTTCGAGTTTCCGTGCGAGTTCCCCATCAAGGTCATGGGTCACGACACCGAGGCGTTCCGGTCGCTGACGCTTGCGATCGTCGAGCGCCACGCCGGACCCTTGCCCGCGACGCGCATCAGCCAGCGCAGCAGCTCGCGGGGCAGGTTCCTCTCCATGACGTACACGATAACGGCGCAGAGCCGCGACCAGCTCGACGACATCTACCGGGAGCTGAGCGCGAGCGGAGTCGTCCTGGTCGCCCTCTGAAGCTGCTCAGGCCCAGCGACCGTCCCACTCGAGCCCGAACGTGGCGCAGAGCAAGGGCGCAAGGTCTTCCGCGGCCTGCCTGACGTCGATGCGCGCGCCCAGCTCGGCGAGCGCTGTCACCTCGAGGCCGGCGTAACCGCAGGGATTGATGCGACGGAAGGGCTCGAGGTCCGTCTCGACGTTGAGCGCCAGACCGTGATAGCTCGCCCCCCGGCGGATGCGCAGCCCGATGCTGGCCAGCTTCCGGCCGCCCACGTAGACGCCCGGCGCATCGCGCCGACCCACGGCATGGACGTCGTGCCGCGCGGCGAGCGAAATGATCGAATTCTCGAGGCGGACCACGAGTTCGCGCACGCCGATACCTAGCCGTCTGATGTCGAGGAGAGGATAGACGACGAGCTGCCCCGGACCGTGGTAGGTCACCTGCCCGCCGCGGTCGATGGAGACGACGGGTATGTCGCCGGGCGCGAGCACGTGCTCGGGGCGCCCGTTCATGCCCTGAGTGAACACGGGCGGGTGTTCGAGGAACCATATTTCGTCCGGCGTCCCGGGCCCGCGCTCGTCGGTAAACCGCTGCATCCGGCGCCAGGTCGCCTCGTAGTCCACCCGGCCGAGCCAGCGCAGGACCGTGGATGGGGGAGAGGGCGCGAGGAGGGGACAGTCCCCTGCGGGGACAGTCCCCGTCGCGCCCTCTCCCCCGCCCGCCCGTGCGTCCCTAGGCAACGACGATCTCGGACTCGATGTGCCGCTCCGCCGTCAGGGAATTGCTGACGAGGCAGACCTTTTCCGCCTTCTCGAGCAGCATCCGGGCGCGCCGTTCGTCCGCGCCCGCGGCGACGACGAGCCGGGCGTGCGTCGTGAACCGGGTGAAGCGGCTCATGCCGTCCACGCGATCGAGGACGCCCTCGACCTCGGCGGAAAGGCTCCGCCATTCGAACTTGGACGCACGCGCGACCGCGCGGAAGCTGAGCACGAAACAGTCCGCGACCGAGGCCACGAGCAGCGTCTCCGGCGACCAGTACCCCGGGGGTCCGTCGAACTCGGGGGGCGGCATGGAGGCCAGGTCCGGCAGCCCTGCCGCCCCGAGCGCGACCTCGCCCTCGGCCGGCGCACCGACCGTGACCTTGTAGTGATGCGGATAGGGATGCATGGGTTACTCCGTTACTCGCCGGCCGTGGTGACGGCCGGTGCAGAGGGCTCGCCGAGCCCGCAGTTGTTGCGCTCGAGGGCCCGTTCTGCACGGTAACTCGAGCGGACCATCGGGCCGGCGACGCACTCGAGGAAGCCGAGCGCGAGGGCCTGACGGCGGTAGACCTCGAACTCCTCCGGCGACACGTAGCGGGCCACCGGAAGGTGCTGCGCGGTCGGGCGGAGGTATTGACCGAGCGTCAGCACGTCACAGCCTGTTTCCCTGAGATCGTGCATGGCCTCGCGGATCTCGTCGTCGGTCTCGCCGAGCCCGAGCATCAGGCTGGTCTTCGTGAGGATCCCGGGGCGATGGCGCTTGGCGTGAGCCAGTACCCGGAGCGTCTGCGCGTAGCCCGCCCGCGGGTCGCGCACCGGGTGGGTGAGCCGGCGGACCGTCTCCACATTCTGCGCGAACACCTCGAGGCCCGAGTCGACGACCGTCTCCACGGCATACGAGTCGCCCTGGAAATCAGGAGTCAGCGCCTCGACCGCCGTCTGCGGGCTCGCTGCCTTGATGGCACGCACGCAGGCGGCGAAGTGGCCCGCGCCGCCATCCTCGAGGTCGTCCCGGTTGACCGACGTCAACACCACGTAGCCGAGCCCCATCAGCTGCACCGTGCGGGCCGCGTTCGCCGGCTCGTCGTGATCGAGCCAGCCGCGCGGGTTGCCCGTGTCCACGGCACAGAAACGGCAGGCCCGCGTGCACACCGCGCCCATCAGCATCAGAGTCGCTGTGCCGGCATTCCAGCACTCGCCGATGTTGGGGCACTTGGCTTCCTCGCACACCGTGCTCAGGCCGTGCTCCCGGACGATTCCGCGCACTTCCTCGAAGCGGGCGCCTGCCGGCATCCTGGCGCGCAGCCAGCGCGGCTTCCGACCCACCACCAGGGGATCCGCCGCGGCCGAGCGCTTGATGCCGTCGCGGATGGCGGTGAAGCCCTGCGGCGTCACGTACTTCTCGCCGCTTCCCCGCCTGTTGATCGGGATACCCTTGAATTCGCTCATGTCTCGCTCGGACCAACGGGGCCAAACGGGTATTTTAGCCCGACCGGCCTGCCGCCTGCCGGGGGACCGACGGGTGCCTCAGCAACCCGGAACGGAGCCGCGCATCCAGTTCGGCGAGGCGTGCCGGCGTGCCGACGTCGGTCCAGTTCCCCTCCAGCCGCTGACCCGTCAGCCGACCCGCCTCGAGGGCCCGGTCGAGCAGCGGCTTCAGGGGGAATCGTCCCGGTGCGGAGTCGGCGAACAGCGCGGGATCGAGCACGCCGATGCCGGCGTAGGTGAGCCGCTCTCCGTGCCGGACGATGCGGCCGTCGGCCCCCAGCGCGAAATCGCCCTGCGGATGGTGCGCCGGGTTTGTCACCAGCAACAGGTGCCCCAGCGAGCCCGGCGGCGCATCGAGTGCAGCGAAGGACTGGTCCGTCCAGACGTCGCCGTTCACCACGAGGAAGGCCTCCCCGCCCAGCAACGGCAGCGCCCGCGCGATGCCGCCGCCCGTCTCCAGCGGCACGGGACCCTCTTCGCTGAAGGAAATCCGGACTCCGTAGCGGGAGCCGTCGCCCAGCGAGGCACGGACCTTCTCGCCCAGCCAGGACAGGTTGACGACGACCTGCCCGACTCCCGCGGCCGCGAGCGCATGGAGGTGATACTCGATCAGGGCATGCCCGCCCGCCTCGAGCAGTGGCTTCGGCACGCCATCGGTCAACGGTCGCATGCGCTCGCCGCGACCGGCTGCCAGGATCATCGCCCTCATGCTGCGGAGAGGGCCCGCGCCTGGGCGGCGGCGAAGACCGGCTGCACGCGCTCGCGCAGGAAGATCTGAAACCGCCGAAGCAGCGGCTCGCCGGCCGTCGCCTCGGTCACGTACTCGAGCACGCGCGGCAGGTCGCTCAGGTAGCCGGCCTTGCCGTCGCGATACCAGAGCCGGGCAAAGATGCCGAGCACCTTGACGTGCCGCTGCAGGCCCATCAGGTCGAAGTCGCGAAGGAAGCTCCTGCGGTCCGGACCGGTGTCGACGCCGGCTTCCGTCGCCAGCCCTCGATACAGGTCGACCCACGCCTCGACGCGCCCGCGGGGCCACGTGAGGTAGCAGTCCTTGAGCAGCGAGACGAGATCGTAGGTGACGGGGCCGGCCACGGCGTCCTGAAAATCAAGGATGCCGGGATTGCTACCGTCGCAGGCCATGAGATTGCGGGAGTGATAGTCGCGGTGGACGAGCACGACCGGCTGCCGCAGGGCGGACTCGACCAGGAATGCGAAGACCTCCTCGAGCAGGTCGCGTTCGCCGGGCGAGGGCTCCAGCTTCAGGTGGTGCGCGAGGAACCACGCGGGAAACAGGTCCATCTCCTGGCGCAGCAGGGTGGCGTCGTATGGCGGCAGGCCGGCAGGATCCGCGTGCGACTGCAGGCGCACGAGCGAGCGGATCGCGTCCGCATACAGGCGATCCGCGTCCACTCCCTGCCGGAGGGCGTCGAGGTACTGCCGGTCGCCGAGGTCCGTCAGCAGCAGGAAGCCCTGTGCCGGGTCCTGGGCCAGCACCCTGGGGACGTTCACGCCGGCGGCGTGCATGATGGAGGCGACCTGCACGTAAGGAGCGACGTCCTCGTGACCCGGCGGCGCGTCCATCGCGATCGACGTGCCCCCTGCATGCCAGACGCGGAAGTAGCGCCGGAAGCTCGCGTCGGCGGAGGCCGGCGCGACGCGCGTCGGCCTGGTCCCGAGGGCGTGCGCCAGCCACGCCTCGAGTGCCGCGCGCCTGGTATCCAGGAGCTGTTGTTGGGTCATCATGGAACGGGCAGGAAACGGGTCTTCATTATAGACTTCGGGGCTGGCGGTGCTGCGCCGCGCGGCGAGCGCCGCACGGGCGTTCACCCGGCACGGAAAGATGCGCGGTCTGAATTGAACTCGCTGCCCTCAAGCTCGATCCTCGTGTTTCTGGCCGTCTCGGCCGTGGCAGCCACGCCGGCGCAGGGGCAGCAGTGCCCGCAGCCCGTACCGGCTCCGGCAGTCGCCACCGCCGGCACGCCCGATCCGGACGAGGAGTTGATCGTCATCGAGAGCGAGGGGGCCGAGGTGACGCGACAGGGCGACGCGCGCCTGCTCGGCAAGGTACACGTGCGCCAGGGCGACCGCACGCTCTCCGCCAGGAACGCGAGCTACGACGCGACGTCGCGCTCCTTTCGCGTCGAAGGTGACGTGGAGTACCGGGACCCGACGCTGCGCATCGCCGGGGAGTCGGGCGACTGGAGCAGCGACGTGGGCGGGCGGTTCACGGAGACGGAATTCGAGCTGCCGACGCGGCCGGCACGCGGCGCCGCAGACGAATTGCGGCTGTCGCCGGAAGGCAACCTCGGCCTGACCAACCCGGTCTTCACGACCTGCCCCGTCGGCAACGACGACTGGCTCCTCAAGGCCTCCTCCATCGCGATCGACCGCGAGCGGGAACAGGGAACCGGCCGCGACGTCAGGCTCGAGCTCAAGGGCGTGCCGCTCCTGTACCTGCCCTACATCACCTTCCCGGCGGGACCGTCGCGCAAGTCTGGGTTCCTGTTCCCGAGCGTCGGCACGTCGAGCCGCAGCGGCTTCGAGCTCGGCGTTCCCTACTACTTCAACCTGGCGCCCAACTACGACGCGATCTTCGAGCCGGCGCTGCTCACCCGGCGCGGCTTCCGCTTCGGCGGCGAGTTCCGCTACCTCACGGAGCGCAGCCGCGGCCGGCTCGAGGGGAGCTGGCTTCCCTCCGACCGCATCGCCGACCGCAGCCGGAGCTACGGCAAGCTCGAGCACCTCACCGACTTCAGTTCTTCCCTGCGCCTGTCGGGCAGCCTGGAGAATTCGAGCGACAGCGAGTACTTCGAGGACTTCGCGCGTGGCCAGCAGGGGACGAGCATCACCTACCTCGAGCGCCGCGTACTCGTCGAGTGGCTCGGTCGCGGCTGGCGCGCGGAGGGGCTGCTGCAGAACTTCCAGACCATCGACCGAACGATCGACCCGCTCGACCGCCCGTACACGCGTGTGCCGCGGCTCGCGCTGTCCGGCGACTGGCCCGTGGGTCGCGGCGGCCCGGAGGCCGGAGTCAGCGGCGAGCTCGTCTACTTCCAGCGCGACGAGGGGACGGTCGGCGCGCGCCTCGACCTCGAGCCGCGCATCACGTGGCCGGTGCGCAAGCCAGGGTATTTCCTCGAGCCCTACGCCGGCTTCCGGTACACCGCCTACCAGCTCGACGAGACCGGGCCCGGCATCGACGACTCGGCCTCGCTTGCGGCTCCGATCCTGTCGCTGGACGCGGGACTCGTGTTCGACCGAAGCGCCGGCCGGGGCGACCGCCTGCTCCACACGCTCGAGCCGCGGGTGCTCTACACCTGGATCCCGTACCGCCAGCAGGACGACCTGCCGGTCTTCGACACCGGCCTGCCCGAGCTCGACATGATCGGGCTGTTCCGCCGCAACCGCTTCGTCGGGGGCGACCGCCTCGCCGACACCAACCAGCTCGCCGTCGGCGTGACCACCCGCCTGGTCGAGGCCGCGAGCGGCCGCCAGTACCTCGCGGCGACCATCGGCCAGCAGTTGTACTTCGAAAGGCCGCGGGTGGCCCTCCCGGGCGAGACGCCCGAGACACGGGACTACTCCGACATCATCGGCGAGCTCGAACTGTCGGCCTACAAGAACTGGAGCGCCGGGCTCGCGATGCAATGGGACCCCAACGCCTCCAATACCGTGCTCGGGCAGGCACGCGTGCAGTACCGGCCGCGACCGGACTCGGTCGTCAACCTCGGCTACCGCTACCGCGAAGGCCGTGTCGAGCAGTGGGACGGCTCCGCTTCCTGGCCGGTCGCGCGGGAGTGGCGGCTGTACGCGCGCTACGTCTACTCGGTCCGCGACGGCCAGGCCGTCGATTCCTTCCTCGGCATCGAGTACGCCGCCTGCTGCTGGCGGCTTCGGCTCGTGGCCAGCCGTTACGTCTCCAGCCGGACCGGCGAGCAGGACACGGCCGTGGCCCTGCAGCTGGAACTCAACGGCCTGTCGTCGGTCGGAACCACAGCCGATACTTTTCTCGAGCGGGGCATTCGAGGATACTCAGGCGCCTCTTCCCCGCTCCCCTGAGACGCCCGCAAGCCCATGAAACCAGTCATCGCCCTGGCGCTTTCCGCGCTGCTGCTCGCGCCGCTCCCCGCTTCGTCCCAGACGCGCGAGCTGTCCGCGAGCGGAGTCCAGCTCGACAAGGTCGTCGCGGTCGTCAACGACGGCGTCGTGCTGAAGAGCCAGGTCGAGCAACAGTTCGACCTGATCATGGCCAGGCTCGCCCAGCAGTCGGACCAGCTGCCGCCGGAGTCGGTCATCCGCCAGCAGGTGCTCGAGCGGCTCGTGCTGCAGGAGATCCAGGCTCAGCGCGCCGAACGGCTGGGCATCACGGTCTCCGACGAGATGCTCAACTCGGCCCTGCGCGACGTCGCTTCGCGCAACCAGATCCCCTTCGACCAGCTGCCGATGGCCCTCGCGCGGCAGGGCATCGACTATGCGGCTTACCGTGAGGACATGCGCCGCGAGATCACGCTGACCCTGCTGCGGCAGCGCGACGTGCTCGCGCGCATCTACGTTTCGCCGCGGGAGCTCGAGCAGGCGCTCGAACGCGAGGCCGGTCGCGCCGATGCCAACGCCGAGTTCGACGTGTCCCACATCCTGCTCTCCCTGCCGGAATCGGCGACCGCCGACGAGATCGCCGGGACCGAGCGCCGGGCCGAGGAGATCTACGAGCGCGCGGTGGCGGGGGAGGACTTCGGCCAGCTGGCGCTCACCTACTCGCAGGCGCAGTCCGCGCTCGACCGCGGCAAGCTCGGCTGGCGGAGCGCGGCGCAGCTGCCGCAGTTCATCGCAGAGCGGATTGCGACGATGGAGACCGGCCAGGTGTCCCGGCCGATGCGCACGCCCACCGGTTTCCACATCGTCCGCCTCGACGGCGCTCGCGGCGGCGACGGGCCGATGATGGTCGAGCAGGTGAGATCGCGGCACATCCTGCTGCGCCCGACCGAGGTGCAGGACGACGCCACGACGCGGCAGCGTCTCGCCGATCTGCGCGAGCGCATTCTGGCCGGCGAGGACTTCGAGGCCCTGGCGAGCGTGACCTCGGAGGACCCGGCATCGGCGACGGCCGGCGGGGACCTCGGCTGGACGTCCCCCGGAACCTTCGTACCCGAGTTCGAGGAGGTCCTCGCCCGGCTCTCGGAAGGCGAGATCAGCGAGCCGTTCCGCACGCAGTACGGCTGGCACATCGTGCAGCTGACCGGCAAGCGCTACTACGACCAGAGCGAGGAGGTGCGCAAGCAGCGTGTCTTCGCGGCCCTGCGGGAGAGCAAGGCCGACGAGGAGACGGAGCTGTGGTTGCGGCAGCTGCGCGACGAGGCCTACGTCGAATACCGAAGCATGTAGGCGGGCCGCAGCGCCCGGCTGGTCGACATGACCGTACGTCGCCTCGTCATCACTTCCGGGGAACCCGCCGGGATCGGACCGGACATCTGCCTCGCGGTCTCGATGCGGGACTGGCCCTGCGAACTCGTCGTCGCGGGCGATCCCGCACTGCTCGAGAGCAGGGCCAGGCAGCTGGGGCTCGAGGCAGAGCTGGCGCGCTTCGTGCCGGGCCGGGCGGCACGGCCGCACCGGGGCGGACGCGTCGACGTGCTTCCTTTCCGCACCGCCGTACCGGTCGAGCCGGGCCGGCTCGATGCCGCCAATGCGTCCTACGTCCTCGCGATGCTCGACGCCGCTTGCGACGGCTGCTACCGAGGCGAATTCGATGCGATGGTCACCGCGCCCGTTCAAAAGAGCGTGATCAACGAGGCCGGTGTGACCTTTGCCGGACACACGGAGTACCTGGCCGCGCGGCTCGGCTGCCGCCGGCCAGTGATGCTGCTGGTGGCAGGCTCGCTGCGCGTAGCCCTCGCAACGACGCACGTCCCCCTCGCCGCCGTCCCGGGCCGCCTGTCCCGGGACCTGATCGCGGACATCCTGCGCGTGCTCGACGACGGACTCCGCCAGCGCTTCCACCTGCCCGGGCCGCGCATCCTGGTCTGCGGCCTGAACCCGCACGCCGGCGAGGCTGGGCACCTCGGCCGGGAAGAGATCGACTTCATCGGGCCCGCGGTCGAGGCTGCACGACGGGCGGGCATCGACGCCCGCGGCCCGGTGCCGGCGGATACCGCGTTCACGCCGGTCTCCCTCGCCCACGCGGACGCCGTCCTCGCCATGTTCCACGACCAGGGACTGCCCGTGCTCAAGCACGCCGGCTTCGGTCGCGGCGTCAACGTGACCCTGGGCCTGCCCATCGTGCGCACCTCGGTGGACCACGGCACTGCGCTCGAGCTTGCCGGCACCGGTCGCGCCGACCCGGGCAGCCTGGTGGCCGCCGTCGAACTGGCGCTGGGTGCCCTGCCGTGAAGGTCAGGGCGCGCAAGCGGTTCGGACAGCACTTCCTGCACGATCCCGGGGTCACCGCCCGCATCGTCAACGCCATCGACCCCCGGCCGGGAGAGCGGCTGGTCGAAATCGGCCCGGGACTCGGCGCGCTGACGGTGCCGCTGCTCGAGCGCGTGGGACGCCTCGAAGTGATCGAGATCGACCGCGACGTCGTGCCGGTGCTGCGCGAGCGCTGCGCGGGACGGGGCGAGCTCACGGTCTACCAGCGGGATGCCCTGGAAGTCGACTTCGCCGCGCTGCGCGCCGACGGGCCCCGGCTGCGCGTCTGCGGCAATCTACCGTACAACATTTCCACGCCGCTCCTGTTCCACCTCCTGGAGGCCGGCGAGGCGATCGAGGACATGCACTTCATGCTGCAGAACGAGGTGGTCGATCGCATGGCCGCCCCGCCTGGCGGCAAGGAGTACGGCCGGCTGACCGTGATGCTGTCCGCCGCCTGCCGCGTCGAGAAGCTCTTCAAGGTGGGGCGCGGCGCCTTCAATCCGCCGCCGCGAGTCGAGTCGGCGGTCGTCCGTCTGGTGCCGCTCGAGAGGCCGCCCTGCGCGCTCGGTGACCCGCATCGGTTCGCTCGCGTGGTGGCAGGTGCGTTCTCCACGCGGCGCAAGACGCTGCGCAACGCGCTGCGTGGCCTCGTCGACGACGCCGGCTTCGCTGCCGCGCGCGTCGACCCGGCCCGCCGCGCCGAGACCCTCAGCCTCGATGAGTTCGCCGCGCTGGCGCGCACCCCCGCGCCGCGCGCCGCCCTATAATCGCGGCCAGGGCGTGCCAGGACGCGGCCGCCGGCGGCTGGAGAATCCATGAGCCTCTACAAGCGGATGCTGCTCGTCGTCGACCTGACGGAGGACAGCCTCGAGATCGCAAGGCGCGCGGCAGCCCTTGCCGGGTGTTGCGGTGCCGAGCTGTCGCTGTTGCACGTCGTCGAGTACGTGCCCGTCGAGCCGATGGGCGAAACGCTGCTGCCCGCGGTCCAGATCGAGGAGGAACTGGTCGTTCGCGCGCGCCAGCGGCTCGCCGATCTCGCGGCCGAACTCGGCCCCGGCGAGGTGATGCAGACGGTTGCGACCGGCAACATCAAGGCGGAGATCGTCCGCACGGCGCAGGAGCAGCAGGCCGACCTCATCGTGCTCGGCGCGCGGGAGCGTCACGGCCTGTCCATCATGGTGAACTTCACCGAGGACACGGTCCTGCACGCTGCTTCCTGCGACGTCCTGGCGATCCGTCTCAAGTAGGGGCCCGGCGCAACAAGGGTGCACATGGATCCGTCGCGACACCAGATCACGGTCGAGGTCGACACGAGGTATCTCGAGGACCAGTCGGACCCCGCGGACAACCGTTTCGTGTTCGCCTACACGATCACGATCCGCAACGCGGGCGATGTCCCTGCGCGGCTGCTGAAGCGGCACTGGCTCATCACGGACGCCAACGGCAAGATCCAGGAGGTGCGGGGCGACGGCGTCGTCGGCGAGCAGCCTTACCTGAAGCCGGGACAGGGATTCCGCTACACGTCCGGGGCCGTGCTCGAGACGCCTGTGGGAGCCATGGAAGGCAGCTACGAGATGCTCGCGGACGACGGCGTGAGCTTCGACGCGCCGATCGCGCCGTTCCGGCTGGCGATACCAGGCAAGATCCACTGACCCGATGGCCGTATACGCCGTCGGCGACATCCAGGGCTGCCACGAAGAGTTCCTCGAGCTCCTGGAGCGCATCCGCTTCCGCCCGGGCAGTGACCGCCTGTGGCTGGTCGGCGATCTCGTCAACCGGGGCCCACGTTCGCTCGAGGTGATGCGCACGGTGCGGGATCTCGGCGCGGCCGCCGTCACCGTGCTCGGCAACCACGACCTGCATCTGCTCGCCCTGGCGGGCGGACGGCGCAGGCGCCGCAGCGAGCCACAGCTCGAACCCATCCTGCGCGCGCCCGACTCCGAGGAACTGCTCGCCTGGCTGGCCGCCCGGCCCCTGCTCCACCGGGACGCCGAACTGGACTGGACCATGGTGCACGCCGGCCTGCCTCCGCAGTGGAGCCTGGAGGACGCGGAAGCAGCCGCGCGCGAGGTGGAGCAGGCGCTCGCCCAGGATCGCGACGGCTTCATCGAGCACATGTACGGCGACGATCCCGACACCTGGTCGCCCTCGCTTTCCGGCTACGACCGGCTGCGTTTCGCCGTGAACTGCCTCACCCGACTGCGCTACGTCACGCCCACCGGACGCATGCTGCTCGACCTGAAGCTTCCACCGGCCGATGCTCCGGAAGGGGCGATCCCCTGGTTCCGTCACCCGGCGCGCGTCACGTCGGGTGCGCGGATCGTTTTCGGGCACTGGTCTGCGCTCGGCTACCTCGAGGAGGACGGCGTGCTCTCGCTCGACACCGGCTGCGTCTGGGGCGGCTCGCTGTGCGCCGCGCGACTCGACCGGGATTCGCCGACGATCGCCGTCGACTGTCGCGGGAGCCTGCGCCCGGGGGAGGACTGAGCGGGGTGCGGCGCTAGCGCCCGCCGGACGCCCCGCGGGACGGCTGGGACTCGTCCGGCGAGGGAAGACCGACGAGGACCTCGAAGCTGAGCGAGAACGAGCTGCCGGAAAGCTGGTGCGGTATGCAGTTGATGTCGTGCCGCACGGCTCGCGTGGTGAAGGCGGGCAGCACCCGGTCCCGGAACTGCTCCACGAGCTCGCAGTCGCCGAGCTCGAGTTCCCGGGGCTGTCGCCGGGTGAGGGCCGCGGGCTTCCAGCGAGCCACGACGGGCGGCCCCACTTCCTTCTGCCCGGGGACAGGCAGCTCCGGCGCGTAGAAGGTCATCCGGACCCTGGGAAACTCCGTCACCTGCCACGGCATGTTGGTGCAGCCGCGCGGGGACACGCTCGGGTCGTGGGCCCCGGCAGCCTCCAGAAGCAGGCGAATCTTGTCGCGCAGGCCCTCGCAGGAATAGCGCGTGGTGAAGCCCATGTAGGTGAACTGCAGGTCGTGCCGCTTCCAGGCCGCCAGCAGCTCGGTCTCTTCGGCGCCGGCGTGGCTCGGGCTCAGCAGTGACGTCACGCCGAGAAGCACGAGCCAGGGAGTCATCCGCACGCGTCACCCCGATCGTTGCAAGCCGCCTGCCGGGCGATGAACTGCCGGCACCCCGTATGACAAGCCGACCGCCGCGCGGTTCCGCGCCGACCGGGGAACCGACCCCGGGCGGCTATAATGCCCGGACGACCCGTTGCGGGATGCCCCGTATGACCGTGATGCATTTCGAGCAAGGCGACCGGCGGCTCGTCGCAGACCTCGCGGATCCCCTGCCGATCGCGATCCCGCTCGACTTCGGCGGACCCCAGCCGGCGTTCTTCGGCGCCTCACGGGCCTCATCCCAGCCGCTGCGCGCCGGCAGCTTCGTGGGGGACACGCGCGCCGGGGGCAGCTGCAACTGCGAAGAGGTCTCTCTCGCACCCCACTGCAACGGCACGCACACGGAGTGCGTCGGGCACGTCACCGACGAGCGCGTCTCCGTCACCGAGTCGGTGCGGGGCGGCATGAGCCTGGCGCTGCTGGTCTCGATCGAACCCGTCCGGGCCGCCGATGCCGGCGAATCGACGGACCCCCCGCCCGAGCCGGACGACAGGCTGGTCACCGCCCGTGGGCTGGCCGCGGCCATCGACGCACACGTCCCGCTCGCGCCCGAGGCGCTCGTCGTGCGGACCCTGCCCAACCGCGCCGAGCGGTTCTGGCACGCCTACGACGGGCCCGCACCCGCGCCGTACCTGTCCCGCGAGGCAGCCACCCTGCTCGTCGACAGGGGCGTCGAGCACCTGGTGCTGGATCTGCCCTCGGCGGACCGCGCGGACGACCACGGCCGCCTGACCGCGCACCGGCTGTTCTTCGGCCTGCCCGCAGGCAGCCGCCACGCACCGGACGCGACCCGCCCGCGTGCGAGCATCACGGAACTCGCGTTCATCGCGCCGACGATACGCGACGGGTGGTACCTGCTCGACCTGCAGATCCCGGCCTTCCTGCTGGATGCCGCGCCGAGCCGCCCGATCCTCTATCCCGTCCGCTTCGAATGACCTCCGACACCTCGCTCGACTGGGCGCGCGGGCAGGACGCTGCCGATCCGCTGGCCCGGTTGCGGCGCGAGTTCCACTTTCCCGACGGCCCGAATGGGCCGGCCACCTACCTCTGCGGCAACTCGCTCGGGCTGCAACCGAAGCAAGCCAAGGCGGAAGTCGCGCGCATCCTCGGAGAGTGGCAGCACCTCGCGGTGCTGGGCCATCACCACGAGGACTCCGCGTGGATGCGCTACGAGTACCGCTTGGCCGCACCGCTCGCGCGCCTCGCCGGTGCGCTGGAAAGCGAAGTGATCGCGATGCACTCGCTGACCCTCAACCTGCACCTGCTGATGGCGAGCTTCTACCGGCCGACGCGGGAGCGGGCAATCGTGCTGATCGAGCGCGGCGCGTTTCCCTCGGATCGCTACGCCGTCGTGTCGCAGCTGCGCTGGCACGGCCTGGAGCCCGCAGACGCGCTGGTCGAGCTGGCTCCGCGCCCCGGCGAGGTTTGCCTGCGCAACGACGACATCGAGGAGACGATCGGCCGGATCGGGGACCGGCTCGCCCTCGTGCTGCTGCCGGGGATCCACTACCTGACCGGGCAGGTGCTCGACATGGCTGCCATCACGCGTGCCGCCCTCTCGGCGGGCGCCCGGGTCGGCTTCGACCTCGCGCACGCGATCGGCAACGTACCGCTCGCGCTGCACGACTGGGGCGCCGATTTCGCCGTGTGGTGCTCCTACAAGTACCTGAATGCGGGCCCCGGCGCGACGGCCGGCGCGTTCATCCACGAGCGGCACCATGTGCCCGGCACGCCCCGCCTGGCGGGCTGGTGGGGCAACGACCTCGACAACCGCTTCGAGTTCGCCCGGTCCTTCCGCCCTGCGCGCGGCGCGGCCGGGTGGCAGGTCAGCAATCACCCCGTCATCGCGATGGCGCCGCTCAAGGCTTCGCTCGAGCAGTTCGACGCCGTCGGACTGCCGGCGCTGGTGACCCGGTCGCGCCGGCTCACGGGCTACCTCGAGTCGTTGCTCGATGAGCACCTCGGGGATCGAGTCGAGGTCATCACGCCGCGGGATCCCCTCGCCCGGGGTGCCCAGCTCTCGCTGCGCCTGCGCACCGGCTCTGCACCGGGCCGGGAGACGTTCGAGGCGCTCATCTCCCGGGGCGTGATCTGCGACTGGCGCGAGCCGGACGTGATCCGCCTCGCCCCCGCGCCGCTGTACAACTCGTTCGAGGACTGCTGGCGCGCCGTGGACGCATTGCGCAGACTCTGACGCTGCGCGACTGGGAACCGCAGGTGCTCGACCGCGCCCTCGCCGAGGAGGGGCTGCCGTCCGCCGGAGCGCCGATCGCCAAGCCAGGCACTGCCAGGGCCGCAGCGACTAGTCCCCCGCAGGTGCGCGCAGCGGCTCACGCCGCTCGAGCGTGATAAAGCTGTAATCGTGGTCGTGGCGCTCGTCCGCGCAGTGCCGCTCGCGGGCGAGCTCGCGCCAGTCGGCCCAGTCGAAGTCCGCGAGTCGCGTATCCCCCTCGGGTCGCGCATGAACCAGCGTCAGCTCGAGGCGCTCGACGTGGGGCCAGCAGAGCGCGTAGACGCCGGCGCCGCCGATGACCATGAGCTCGGCCGCGCGGCCGGCCGCGCCGAGCGCCTCGCCGAGGCTGTGTGCCGCGACCACGCCCTCGGCCGACCACGACGGGTCCTGCGTGAGAACGATGTTCTGGCGGCCGGGAAGCGGCCTGCCTATCGAGTCGAAGGTCCGCCTGCCCATCAGCACGGGCTTGCCGAGCGTTATCGCCTTGAAGCGCCTGAGGTCCGCGGGCAGCCGCCATGGCAGGCGGTTGTCCACGCCGATGACGCCGTTCTCTGCCATGGCCACGACCGCGACGAGACGGGGTCCCTGGCCGGTCACGGCGCGCCCCGCTTCCTCAGCGCCGCTTCACGGAGCGCGCGTGCGCGTGGTGCGGCTCAGTCGCGGCGCCTGTCCCCGGCCGCGCGACCATCCTGCGCGTCCGCTTCTGCGGCTTGGGGCCTGTCAGCATCGTCCCGCGGCAGTTCGGGGCGCCGCAGCGACAGGCGAAGATCTCGTCGATGTCGGGCGGATCGCCCTTCTCGCGCCCGATCTGGTAGTCGTACGAGAGCTCCTCGCCGGGCTGGATCGTGCGGATCGCCTCGATGAAGACCCTGCGGTCCTCGATGAAGGTCTCGCAGTTCGGGTTGCAGGAGTGGTTGATCCAGCGCGCCTCGTTGCCGCCGACGCCTGCGTCGATGACCGTGCGGCTGTCGACCGTGAACAGGAAGGTATGGTTGTCGGTTTCCGGGCGATCCTCGTAGCGACGGTCCGCCTCGGCGTGGGACACACGCTCGCCGACGTACTCGATGATGCGCGTTCCCCTGCGGATCTTGCGCGCGGCGAACACGCCCCGGCCGTGGATCCTGGATCGGCGCACGCGGTAGAGCGGCGGCCGGCTGGCTGTCGACGTCATGGCTCGTGGACTCCCTGGTCGGTCTTGCGGACTACACGGCCACCGGCGCCTTGATGGGCGGGTGGTGGCGGTAGCCAGTGATCTCGAAATCCTCGTACTCGTACTCGAAGAGGGAAGGCGGACTGCGGCGGAAAGACAGCCGGGGCAACGGATACGGCTCCCGCGCCAGCTGCAGGTCGGCCTGCTCGAGGTGATTGACGTACAGATGGCAGTCGCCGCCGGTCCAGACGAACTCACCCGGCTCGAGGCCGGACTGCTGGGCCAGCATGTGGGTCAGCAGGGCGTAGGAGGCGATGTTGAACGGCACGCCGAGGAAGATGTCGGCGCTGCGCTGGTAGAGCTGGCAGGACAGCCGCTGGTCCGCGACGTAGAACTGGAAGAAGGCGTGGCAGGGCGCGAGCGCCATCTCCGGCAGCTGGCCGACGTTCCAGGCGCTCACGATGATGCGGCGTGAGTCCGGGTCGGTACGCAGCTGCTCGACGACACGGGCGATCTGGTCGACCGCGCCGCCGTCCGGCGCCGGCCAGGAGCGCCACTGCTTGCCGTACACCGGCCCGAGCTCGCCGTCCGCATCAGCCCACTCGTCCCAGATGGTGACGCCGCGCTCCTGCAGCCAGCGCACGTTCGTTTCACCGCGCAGAAACCACAGCAGCTCGTAGACGATCGACTTGGTGTGCACCCGCTTGGTCGTGACCAGGGGGAAGCCCTCGGCCAGGTCGAATCGCATCTGGTGGCCGAACACGGAGAGCGTGCCGGTGCCGGTGCGGTCGGTCTTGCGTGCGCCTCGCTCGCGGACGAGGCGCATCAACTCCAGGTACTGCCTCACGCCGCGTAGTTCCCCGAAGGCTGGCGCGCCTTTGCGGCCCAGCCCAGCATGGCGAGCCCGGCGACGATCATCGGCGTCGACAGCAACTGGCCCATGGTCAGCCAGCCGAGGGCGAGGTATCCGAGGTTCGCGTCGGGGACGCGCACGAACTCGACCAGGAAACGGAAGGTGCCGTAGCCCGCCAGGAACAGACCGGACGCTGCCAGCCGGGGCCGTGGCCGCGAGGTGAACCACCACAGCACGACGAACAGCACCACCCCTTCGAGCGCTGCCTCGTAGAGCTGCGAGGCGTGCCGCACCTGGCCGTCGACGAGGAAGCCGAAGGGCCCATCCGTTGGCTTGCCCCACAGCTCGCCGTTGATGAAGTTGCCGATCCTTCCCGCACACAGGCCGATGGCGGGCAGCGGCGCCGTGAAGTCGAACACGTCGAAGATGTGCCGTCCGCGCCGGTAGGCGAACCAGGAAATCGCCAGCAGCACCCCTATCAGGCCGCCGTGAAAGGACATGCCGCCCTGCCAGACCTTGAACAACGCCAGCGGGGTGTCCCTCACGCTGTCGAAGCCGTAGAACAGGATCCAGCCCAGGCGCCCGCCCACGATCACGCCGAGGGCGGCGAAGAAGATCAGGTCGTCGACGTCGGTGGCGCGCCAGGTCGACCCGGGCTGCGCGGCGCGGCGTCGCGCCAGCCACCAGGCGGCGATGAAGCCGAGCACGTACATGAGCCCGTACCAGTGGACCCGCACGGGACCGATGGAAAAGGCGACGGGATCGATTTCGGGGTAGGTCAGCATGCGCGCAAGTCTATCCGAACAGGGTCCTGCTCATTCCCCGGCGACACGGCACACCAGTGCCTTGAGGTAGCGCGTCTCCGGAATGGCCGGGTGCACCGGGTGGTCCGGCGCCTGGCCGCGGAACTCGAGCACCTGGGCGAGCCTGCCCGTGCGCCGGGCCGCCCGCTGGACCGCGTCGGCGAGCTCCGCCTCGGCAAGGTGATGCGAGCAGGAGCAGGTGACGAGCAGGCCGTCGCGGGCCACCAGCCGGACGGCGAGCTGGTTCAGCTTGCGGTAGGCCGCCAGCCCCCGCGCGTGGTCCTTGCGTCGCTTGACGAAGGCGGGCGGATCCACGACGACCAGTTCGAACCGCTCATGCGCAGCCACGAGGGACTGCATGACCTCGAAGGCGTCGCCCCGCCGCGTCGCCACCGCGAGCCCGTTGGACGCGGCATTGGCCTCGACCGCCTCGAGCGCGGCTGCCGAGGCGTCGACACACAGCACCTCCCGCGCGCCCGCGCGTGCCGCCTGCAGCCCGAAGCTCCCCGCGTAGCTGAAGACGTCGAGCACCCGCGCCCCCCGGGCGAGGCGAGCCGCGGCCGCACGGTTGGCGGTCTGGTCGAAGAACCAGCCGGTCTTCTGCCCGGCCGCCAGCGGCACCCTGAAGCGGACGCCACCCTCGTCGACGTCGATCCACTCCGGCACGTCGCCCAGGCCGGCCTCCACGTAGAGCGGCAACCCCTCGAGCTGCCGTGCCGGCGAGTCGTTCTTCCACAGCACGGCGCGCGGCCGCACCACCTGCTCGAGCGCCTGCAGCACCGCATCGCGCATCTTCTCCATGCCGGCCGTGCCGAGCTGCGCGACGCAAACGTCGCCGTAGCGATCGATCACGAGGCCCGGCAACAGGTCGGACTCACCGTAGACCAGGCGGTAGAACGGCAGGGCATGCAGCCTCTCGCGCAGGGCCAGCGCGACCTTCATCCGGTGCACGAGAAGCGGCTTGCCGGGCGGATGCACCGGATCCCGTCCGAGAATGCGGGCGGAGATCAGCGTGCCGGGATTGACGTAGGCGTAGCCGAGGAAGCTTCCGCGGCTCGATCGCAGCTGCACCGCCTGGCCGGGCTCGAAGGCAGTGAGCGGCGTGGCCGCCACGTCGACCTCGTTCGAGAAGACCCACAGGTGCCCGGCCTGCAGCCGCCGCTCCTCGTTCGGCTTGAGGGAGAGCGGCGGCAGGTCGGCCACGCGGCGATCGTTCGCGTGATCCGCGCCCTTCGGTTGCGGGCTCGCTGTCTGCGTCACGGGGTCCTCGCGTTCGCGGGCGGGCGGCGCGTTGGTATAGTGCCCGGCATTCTACCCCGACCGGCGTCCCCCGATGTCCGCTACCACGCACGGTGCGCCCGGCAACCGGCTCGCCCACGAGACCAGTCCCTACCTGCTGCAGCACGCCGACAATCCCGTCGACTGGTACCCCTGGGGTACGGAGGCGCTCGAGCTCGCGCGCAGGGAGGACAAGCCCATCCTGCTGTCCATCGGCTACTCCGCGTGCCACTGGTGTCACGTGATGGCGCACGAGTCGTTCGAGGACGAGGCGACCGCCGCGACCATGAACCGGTTGTTCGTGAACGTGAAGGTCGACCGCGAGGAGCGCCCCGACCTCGACAAGGTGTACCAGGTCGCGCACCAGATCCTGGCGCAGCGCGGCGGGGGCTGGCCACTCACGATGTTCCTGACGCCCGGCGACCTCACGCCCTTCTTCGGCGGGACCTACTTCCCGAAAGAGGCACGCTACGGCATGCCGGCCTTCGTCGAGATCCTCGAGCGCGTGGCGGGCTATTACCGGGAGCATGGGGAGGAGGTACGACGGCAGAACGAGTCCCTGCGCAACGTGTTCTCCGACCTGGTCCCGCCGGCTGCCGATGCCGGGCAGGCGTTGTCCGCAACGCCGATCGCCGAGTCGCGCCGCCAGCTCGAGACCCAGTTCGACGACGATTTCGGCGGCTTCGGTGCGGCTCCCAAGTTCCCGCACCCGTCTAGCCTCGAGCGCCTCCTGCGCGACTGGCACGGGACGGCAAGCGGAACCGAGCCCGACCTCAAGGCCCTCTACATGGCGACGCTGACGCTCAAGCGCATGGGCGAGGGCGGGCTGTACGACCAGCTCGGCGGCGGCTTCTGCCGCTACTCGGTGGACCGGTACTGGATGATCCCCCACTTCGAGAAGATGCTCTACGACAACGGGCCGCTGCTTGCGCTGACCGCCCAGGCCGCCACGGCAACCGGCGACGGTTTCTTCCGTCGCATCGCCGTCGAGACCGCGGAATGGGCCATCCGCGACATGCAGTCGCCGGCGGGCGGCTTCTACTCGACGCTCGACGCCGACTCGGAAGGTCACGAAGGCAGGTTCTACGTCTGGGACCGCAAGGAGGTCGAGGCCCTGCTGAGCCCAAGGGAGTACGCCGCGTTCGCCATGCGTTTCGGGCTGGATCGCGAACCGAACTTCGAAGGCGCATGGCACCTGCACTGCTTCGCCAGCATCGAGTCCGTCGCCGAGCAGCAGGACATGACGCCGCGTGCGGCGGCGGAAGTCATCGATGCAGCGCGGGCACGGTTGCTCGCGGTACGCAAGCGACGCGTCTGGCCGGGCCGCGACGAGAAGATCCTCACCGCCTGGAACGGCCTGATGGTCCGCGGGCTCGCCGTTGCCGCGCGGGCGCTCGACCGGCCCGACTTCGCCGAGGCCGCGACGCGCGCGGTGGACTTCCTGCGTCACCACTGCCTCGACGGCCGGCAACTCCACGCCAGCTTCAAGGACGGTCGGGCGCGCTTTCCCGCCTACCTCGACGACCACGCCTTCCTGCTCGAAGGCCTGCTGGCACTCCTGGAGGCGCGCTGGCGAACCGAGGATCTCGACCTGGCATGCCTGCTCGCCGCGACTCTCGTCGAGCGCTTCGAAGACCGCGAGCGCGGCGGCTTCTGGTTCACCGCCGAGGGAGCGGACCCTCCGCTCTACCGGCCGAAGGGCTTCGCCGACGAGGCGACGCCGTCCGGCAACGGCGTCGCCGCGTACGCGCTGGCCCGCCTCGGCTGGCTGCTCGGCGAGGTGCGCTATCTGGACTCGGCCGAGCGGGCCCTGCGCGGCGGCTGGGCGTCGCTGGCGCGCGCGCCGCACGCCCACTCCATGATGCTGACGGCGCTGGAGGAGCACCTGTCCCCGCCGCAGATCGTCATCCTGCGTGGCAGTGCGGAGGACGTGGCTCGCTGGGCCAGGTCGCTGGCCCCGCTCTACGCACCGCGCCGGATGATCCTGGCCGTACCGGACGACGCGCAGGGCCTGCCCGAGGCCATCGCTTCCAAGGCGCCGCGCGGGACCCCGGTCGCCTACGTGTGCGACGGCCCGCAGTGCTCGGAGCCGATCGCCGACCTGCCGCGCCTGCTGAGGTTCCTGCGCGACGGGGTGCTCGCGGCCGACGGCTGATCCGCCGGGTGTCGTCCTGCGCTCGCGTCGGCCTGGCGACAGGGCGACGGCCACGCGGCCGCCTAGGGGCGCCAGTCGACGAGGGCCAGGCCGCCGAGCAGGAAGAACAGCGCCGCCGCCGCCCAGCGCAGGGTCTGCATGTTCACCCGGTGCGCGAGGCGCTCGCCCAGCCATACGGCCGGCGCGTTGGCGAGCATCATGCCGAGCGTGGTCCCGAGAACGACCGCGACCAGCGCCTGGTAGCGCGCCGCCAGCGCCACGGTCGCAAGCTGCGTCTTGTCGCCCATTTCGACGAGGAAGAACGCGACCAGCGTCGCCACGAACACGCCGGTGGCGGGCAGCCGCGGGTCCTCCTCGAGCTCGTCGGGCTTGAGCGCCCACAGTCCGAAGGCGAAGAAGGCGAGCCCGACCACCCACCGCAGGGCGGCTGGTGAGAAGAGCGAGGCGAGCCAGGTGCCGAGCCAGCCGGCCAGGAAGTGATTGGCGAGCGTCGCGAACAGGATGCCGAGCAGGATCGGAACGGGCTTGCGGAAACGCGCCGCCAGCACGAAGGACAGCAACTGGGTCTTGTCACCCATCTCCGCCAACGCCACGATGGCCGTCGATACGAGGAGCGCTTCCATCGGGCCTCCACTAGCCGGACGGGGATTCTAGCCGCATGAGCCAACGCGCCGCAGACGGGTTACCCGTGTACGAGGACGTCGTGGCCGCGGCCTGCCGGCTCGAGGGCGTGACGCGCGTGACGCCACTGCTGGCGGACACCGCGCTCGACGCCCTGACGGGCGGCCGCGTCCTGCTCAAGGTCGAGTCGCTGCAGCACACCGGTTCGTTCAAGCTGCGGGGCGCCTACAACCGGCTCGTGCAGCTGTCCCCTGCCGAGCGCGCTGCCGGCGTGGTGGCGTTTTCCTCCGGCAACCACGCCCAGGGCGTCGCGGAGGCCGCGCGCCGCCTCGGCATCCGGGCCACCATCGTGATGCCCGCCGACGCGCCCCGGGCCAAGCTCGAGAACACGCGCGCGCTCGGCGCGGACGTCGTCACCTACGACCGTGACCGAGAGAGTCGCGAAGAGATCGCCGGCCGGCTCGCCCGCGAGCGCGGGGCCGTGCTGGTCCCCTCCTTCGACGACCCGCACATCATCGCCGGCCAGGGCACGGCTGGACTCGAGCTCGTCACCCAGGCCCTGGCGCTGGGAGCACCGCCTGACGACGTGCTCGTGTGCTGCAGCGGCGGCGGCCTGGTGAGCGGTTGTGCGCTGGCGGTGAAGCACCACGCACCGGAAGCGCGTGTCTTCGCCGTGGAGCCGGAACACTTCGACGACACGCGTCGCTCGCTCGAGGCAGGGCGCCGGGTGTCGAATGCGCCGCGACGCCGCTCGATCTGCGACGCGCTGCTGGCCCCGAGCCCCGGCGAGATCACGTTCGAGTTGATGAGGCGCCTGCTGGCCGGCGGCCTGGTCGTCAGCGACACCGAGGTGCGCCGCGCGATGCGATTCGCCTTCGACCGGCTGCGCCTCGTCGTGGAACCCGGCGGCGCGGTGGCGCTCGCGTCCGTCCTAGCGGGCCGGATCGACTGCCGCAGGCGCGTGGTGGCCGTCGTGATCTCCGGCGGCAACGTCGATGCGCCGGTCTTCTGCGAGGCGCTCGACGCGACCGCCTGAGCGGAGCCGTCAGCGCCAGTTGTCGGCAACCCACGGCGTCGGCAGCACGCGCCGATACCACTTCCCGCTCCTGCCGAGGATGGCGTCGGGCGGGTTGGGCTTGCCGTGGAAGGCGATGATCCTCGCGCCCGCGGGGATCCGGGGCGGCCGGAACCAGCCGATCACACCGCCGCGGACGCAGTGCCGCTTGAAGCTGCGGCACCACGCCTCGGGCCAGTACTTCAGCCTGCCCTGACGTGCGATGTAGCCGGTGATGTACTCCTGCTCGTTGCGCACCGACCCGAGCACCCTCTGCTGGTTGGCCGCCAGGTTGGCGAGCGCATCCGCGTGCGCGCCGACTTCGTAGCGGAACACCGAGGTATTGCCGGTTTCGTCGCGCTTGTCCCACTCCTTGATGACGATGAACTCGCCCGGCTCCTCGAAAAAGCAGTCGATGCTGTCGACGATGACGACGTCGAGGTCGACGAACAAGGTCGTGCCGGTGAGGTCGTAGAGGGGCTCGGCGAGGCAGGTCAACTTCAGCCAGCCGTGGTCGAAGGTCCAGGGCTTGCGAGCGTCGAAGTCGGGCACGCCGACCTTCGGGATGTCGTAGACCTCGACGTCGGAGCCGATGCCGGTGCCGTCGTCGGTCAGGCAGACGAACCGGAACGGGCGGCCGAGGTGCCGGCCCACCATCGAGCGCAGCTTGTTGACGTACTCGGCGCCGTACTTGGTGCCCCACTTGATGCACAGCACGTTCACGCGATTCATGCAACGTCACCCTCGACCTTGGCAGGCCGCGTGTCCATCCGGCTGCGGCCCGGGCCGGATGATGATCTTAGTGGCAGCGCGCCCCTCGGGCCATCGGGAATCCCGACGTCGTTCCGGGCGCGCGGGAGGATCCCTCAGAGGCCCTCGTCACGCTCCGGTACGACACGGTATTTCTCGAGTCCGGGCGAGTCGCTGCCGTAGCGCGGCAGCGCGTCCCCCGGTTCCGCCCAGTCGACGTGCTGGTCGTAGAAGCAATGCAGCTGCGGGCCGCGGTCGATCCCGGTACGCAGGGACGTCCGCGTGACGTGCATCTCCCCGGGACACAGCGTCGACGCGAAGAACAGGGTCGTGCCGCACCGGCCGCAGAAGCCGCGCCGGCTCTGGGGCGAGGACTGATACCAGCGCAGGTCGTCCTGGCCTGCAACGAGCCGGAACCGGTCGGCGGCGATGCCGACCCAGCTGACGAAGGCCGCACCGTGGGCCTCGCGACACCAGCGGCAGTGGCAGTGCGCAAAGAACAGGGTGGGTGGGGCGGCCTCGTAGCGCACGGCCCCGCACAGACAGCGACCCGGATAGCTGCTCATTACCGGCCACTCCCGTTCGCCGACCGGGACGGCGGCCGCCTCAAGGCGACGCACTCGATGCCTTCCGGCGCGACGAAGCTTCTCTCGAAGACGAAGCCGAGCTTCCCATAGAGCGCGATCGCGGGGAAGTTGGACCGCGCCGTCGAGACGGTGGCGGCTCGCCCCGCGCACCTTTCGAGCACCCACGCTACCAGTACAGAGCCGAATCCCCGGCGCGCGAACTGCGGGTGCACGGCCAGGCTCGCGATGTCGAGCGCAGCATCGCCGTCGACCTGCCCCTCGCCGAACTCGATGACGGCAGCCAGGACCGCACCACTACAGGACCCCGCGAACTCGTTTCGCGAGGCTGCGATGTCGGTCACGGTGCGGCGCAGCGGCGGAAAATCCTCCACGCCGATCAGGGCCGCCTCTGCGGCGTAGCCGGGGCGGAGCACCGAAAGGATCCGCTCCGCTTCCGCCGGGTCGCGATGATCGAGGAGCGAGGGCATGGCGGTACGGCCGGCACCGCCCGATCAGGGCGTGTACGCGTATTCGAGCTTGATGCCGTCGGGGTCGGCGAAGAACACGGCGTAGTAGCCCGGCCCATAGGCCGGATACTCGGCCGGCGCGTCGAGCACCCGGACGCCGAGGGCGCAGAGCTGCGAATAGAGCCGGTCGACGTCGGGCCTCCCGGGCGCACTGAAGGCGAGGTGGTGCAGGCCGGGGGCGTAGCGGTCGTGGCTGCGCTGCTGGCGCGCCGCCTGCAGGCCGATCTCCACCAGTTCGCCGGTCCACACCGGGCCCTCGGGCGCGTCCGGGAGACGACGGAAGCCCATCAGCGGCAGGACGGCCTCGTAGAAGGCCTTCGCGACCGGCAGGTCGGACACGGTCAGGTCGATGTGGTGGATGCGGCCGCGCGCGCCGATCAGGCCGGCCCGGCCGAGCGCCGCGCGGATCTGGTCGCGCAGCGGCCCGTGCTGCGCGGCGTCGAAGGCAGGTGCCGCCGACCAGTCGTAGGCCCAGGGCTGGGCCGTGCGCAAGGTCTCCTCCTCGTTGGCGTAGCGCGGAAAGACGTGCGCATGCAGAGCCGGCTCGAGGTTGCCGAACATCGCATAGTTGACCCGTAACGCACCGGTGACGGCGAGCACGGCATCGCCCAGGGCGGCAGCGTCCGCCAGGAACGCCGCCCGAGCCGTACCGTCGAAGTCGTTCAGGTGGCCCACGACCGGATCCGGAAGCAGGAGGCAGTAGCCCGGCAAGACCTGCGGATCGCCCATCACGGCCCACCCCGAGACCAGGCGCGCGATGAAGGTGGCGTCCTCGCCGGACCGCAGCGCCTCGACCCGGCGGTGAATCGCGGTCGGGGCGCTCAAGCGTCCACCCCGAGCGCGCGCAGGTCCTCGACCGTCGTGGCGTAGCGGTCGTGGTGAATCGCCTGCCACCCCCGCTGCCGGGCGGCGTCGACGTTCGGCAACAGGTCGTCGATGAACACCGTCCTGGCGGGCTCGAGGCCGAACAGTTCCTCCGCCCGGCGATAGATGCCGGCATCGGGCTTGGCCACGCGTGCCTGGAAGGACGGCAGGGCGCCGTGCCCGAGCGAGCTCACGGCGAGCTCGCGTTCCAGATGCTCCCAGTGCAGGTCGCCGATGTTTGACAGCAGATAGACCCGGTGGGTGCCCGACAGCCGCCGGACGAGGTCGAGCATGTCCGCCTGGGGCACGAAGATGCCGTTCCAGTGATCGCGCAGGATCTCTACCTGCATCGGCCGCCGGCCGAGCGCGGCGATGCGCGCCAGCAGTTCCTCGCCGTCGAACTCGCCCCGCTCGTAGGCCGGAAGGTCGATGCGCTCGAGGAAGCTGCCCAGGTGATCGACGTCGATCCCGTGCTCCGCAAAGAAATCCAGGATCGGCACGAAGTCCAGGTGCACGAGCACCCGACCTATGTCGAACACGATGGAGTCGATCCGAGGCATGCCGCGTGGGTTCGTGAAGGGCTTCCCTGCTTGGCGGAGCCGGAGCGCCGGCCGCGCCCCGCCGGTGCGCGATTGTCTCAGCCGGCGGCGGCCAGCGCCACCGCTGCCGGTGCTGCGCTCGCGCGCGCCTTGTCCAGTGCATCGCTAAGCGCAAAGCGACGCGGCGCGGCCTGCTCCCCGGCCCTGAACGGGAAGTCGGTCCGGAAGTGCCCTCCCCGGCTCTCCCGGCGCTCCAGCGCCGCGACGGCGATCAGCAGCCCCGCGGTCGCCGCCCGACGGGTGACCGGCCCCGAGACATCGCGCAGCGCGAGCAGTTCCGCGAGGGCTGCGCGCAGACCGCTCGCGTCGCGCTCCACGCCCACGTATGCGTCCATGAGCGCCCGGACGCGCGGCAGCGCCTTCCAGTCGTCGGGCCCGGACGCCGGGGCCGCCGTGCGCGACGGCAGGCGCGGACGCAGCACCACCGGCGCGGTCCCGGCGATGTCGCGCGCGGCGCGCAGGCCGAACACGGTCGCCTCGAGCAGCGAGTTGCTGGCGAGGCGGTTGGCGCCGTGCAAGCCGGTCGATGCGGCCTCGCCCACCGCCCAGAGCCCCGGCAACGTGCTGCGCGCCTCGGTGTCCACGGCGATGCCGCCCATGTGGTAGTGCGCGGCAGTCGCCACGGGAATCAGGTCGTGGACCGGGTCGATTCCGGCCGACGCGCAGGCGGCCTGCACGGTCGGAAACCTCCCGGCGAAGCGCGGACCGATCGCGGATCGCGCGTCCAGGAAAGTCCCCCGGCCCGCCGCGCGTTCGCGGAAGATCGCTCGCGCGACGATGTCGCGCGGCGCCAGCTCGGCCATCGGGTGCCGTCCTTCCATGAAGCGCTCGCCGGCGCCGTTGACCAGGACGGCCCCTTCACCGCGAATCGCCTCCGTGGCGAGCGGCATGGGGTCCCGGCCGAGGTCGAGCGCGGTGGGATGGAACTGCACGAACTCCAGGTCGGCGAGCTCTGCACCGGCCTCGGCCGCCATGACCAGGCCGGCACCGCGTGCCCCGAGCGGATTGCTCGTCCGCGCGTACAGCGCGCCGGCGCCGCCTGTGGCCAGCACCACCGCCCGGGCCGCGAACAGCAGCCTTTCCTCGCCACGCCGGCCGAGCAGACCGGCCACCTTGCCGTCCTCCACGAGCAGCTCGAGCGCCTCCACGCCCTCGAGGATCGTGATCGACGGCGTGCGCCGCGCCAGGTTCACCAGCGCCTCTGTCACCGCCGCCCCGGTGGCGTCGCGGACGTGGGCGATGCGCCGCCGGCCGTGCCCGCCTTCCCGGCCCAGCGCGATACGGCCATCGGCATCCCGGTCGAAGGCGGCTCCGTGGCGCTCGAGCCAGGCGATGGCGCCCGGCGCTTCACGCGTGACCATCGCGACGATGGCGGCGTCACAGTGTGCGTCGCCCGCGGCCCGCGTGTCGTCGGCATGCAGCGCGGGGGAATCGCCCGGTCCGAGCGCCGCGGCGATGCCGCCCTGGGCCCAGGCGCTTGCGACCTCGCTCCCCAGCTCGCAGCGCGACAGCAGGAGCACCGGCACGGGCGCCAGCTCGATGGCAGCCGACAGCCCGGCCAGCCCGCCGCCGACGATGACCACCGGTGCGCGACCGCGACGCATCGGGTTCACCGGCTCCTGCCGATCTCGACCATGCGCTCGACCGCCAAGCGGGCGCGCCCGGCGACGTCGGCCGGCACGTCCACTTCGAAGGTCATGGTCTCGAGGGCGCGACGGATCTTGGGCAGCGTGATCTGCTTCATGTGCGGGCACAGGTTGCAGGGGCGCACGAACTCGACGTCCGGGTTGGCGACGGCCACGTTGTCGCTCATGGAGCACTCGGTGATCAGCGCCACCTCGGCGGGCCGTCGCTCCGAGACGTACTTCGACATGGCTGCGGTCGAACCTGCGAAGTCGGCCGCCTCGACGACCGGCCGGTCGCACTCCGGGTGGGCCAGGACGACGATCCCGGGGTGCGCCTGACGCAACGCCTCGATGTCCGCCGGCGCGAAGCGCTCGTGCACCTCGCACTTGCCCTGCCAGGAGATGATCTCGACGTCGGTCTGGGCGGCGACGTTCTTCGCCAGGTACTCGTCGGGAAGGAAGATGACCCGGTCTGCGCCGAGCGACTCGACAACGTCGACGGCATTGCCCGACGTGCAGCAAACGTCGCTCTCGGCCTTCACCTCGGCCGAGGTGTTGACGTACGTGACGACGGGCACACCGGGGTACCGGGCCTTGAGCGCGCGTACGTCGGCCCCGGTGATCGAGGACGCGAGCGAGCAGCCGGCCTCGAGGTCGGGGATGAGCACCTTGCGGGAGGGGTTCATCAGCTTGGCCGTCTCGGCCATGAAGTGCACGCCGCACAGCACGATCACGTCCGCGTCGACCTTGGCTGCCTCGCGGGCGAGTGCCAGGCTGTCTCCGACGATGTCGGCGATCGTGTGGAAGATCTCGGGCGTCTGGTAGTTGTGCGCGAGCACGACGGCGTTCCGGCGGCGCTTGAGCTCGAGGATGGCGTCGATGTCGGGCGCGAACACCGGCCACTCGACGGCAGGTACGACCCGCTTGACCCGGTCGTAGAGCGCTGCGGTGCGCGCCGCGACCCCGGCGGTGTAGTCGCTGTCGTGGATCCTGCCTGCGGGCCTTGCCATCGTGTCGCTTCCTTATACTCGAGATGAGAATTAGAGACGCCAAACAATAGCCGGCTTGACCGGCGGTACTTATTCTACATTTGGGAATAAGTGTGTCAAGGTGCGCGTCGGGCCCGCCGCGCAGCGCGCACCCGGAGCCCGGGAGCGGAGCGCTCGAGCACCGCTTCCCGGCGGAACCGCACCAGGCGCGCAGGCCGCCCGCCGGTGCCCAGCGTCACGGCACCGGTTTCCTCCACCAGACCCTGCTGTTCGACCAGCCTGCGGAAATTGGGCTTGTGCAGCCTGAGGCCAGCAAGGGCTTCCACGGTCTGCTGCAACTGCAACAGCGTGAATGCCGGCGGCATTAGCTCGAACACGACCGGACGGTACTTGATCTTGCCGCGCAGCCGGGCGATGGCCGTAGCGAGGATTCGCCTGTGGTCGCCCGCCATCGCGCGGCCCGTCTGAGCGAGCGGGGCATCCAGGAACGTGCTCCCCCCCTCCCGGTGCGCCTCGGCGACCAGCCCCGCCTCGTAGGCCAGCTCGTAGCGCTCGAGCACGCGGTCCTCGTTCCAGCTTCCGGACGCGAACCCGAAACTCAGGGCCAGCCGCTCCTCCCGTGCACGTCGGTCCGACGGCGCGTTCGCACCTGCCGCCCAGCGCATCAGCGGGTCCCGCAGGGCCGCGAGACAGGCAGGCCTGCCGTCGCGCCAGTCCTCCCACGGGAAGAACCGGTACCAGTCCTGCCAGACGCCAGGTGCCCGGTCCGTCTTGCGTGGCCCGCGCACCAGAGTGAGGTAGCCGATCGACAGGATCCGATCCGAGCCTTTGGCCGTCGGCAGCCGGCGGTCCCGGTCACCGAAGGTATAGAGCTGCTCCGCGTAGCCGAGGACCTGTCCGGTCTGGGTCTCCACCCAGGCGCGCAGGCCCTGCTCGAGCGTGCGGTGCTCGGGCGTGAGCGGGCCGGAGGGCAATCGGTCCAGCGCCTCCTCGCCGGCCGAAGACAGCGTCAGCACCCTGGGCTCGCCCCCGGTGACCGCGACGACCACCGCGGTCAGGTCGACGGTCACGGACTCCGAGGAGCGGTCGGCCGTCGAGCGGCGCTTCTTGCGAGCCTCCACGCCGATCAGGCCGGAATGCGCTCGAGCCAGGGAAGCGGCGAGTCGCGGTCGGCCAGACGCAGCACGAAGTCGAACCGGTCCACCGCCGTGCACAGCTCGAAGTCGGTTTCCGGGGCCCAGTCGGCTTCGGCATCGAAGAACTTCTCGGCGGCGGGGGCATGCCGGAGCCGCTCGCGCACGATCGAGGTGTCGAACGTCCTTCCCGCCAGGCGCGCTTCCAGCAGCTCGGCGCAGAGGTCATCCTCGTCGCAGCGCCGGATGGCCTCGTGGCCCATGCGGACCAGCGAAACTCTCTCGGGCCGACGGCGCTCGAGGTAGCGGCAGAGGGCCCCTGCATTGACGAGGCTGCCCGTCAGCACCTCGTCCGCGCCGGCGGCCGCCCTCAGTCCCTGAGTGCCTGCATGGGTCGTATGGATGACCGTCTTGCCCTCGAGCCCTGCAGCGACGACGTCGGTCGGCGAATTGCCGAGGTCGAATCCCGGAACACGCCGCGCGTGCCGCTCGCCTATCGCGATCCAGTCGGGATGTTCGCGCTTTAACCGCCGTGCCTCGTCGAGATCGGCCACCGGGTGAATCCGTGCGGCACCGGCGTCGGTCGCATAGCAGGCCACCGAGAACGCACGGAACACGTCGATGACGACGGCAATTCCGCGGGCCTCCCGCGCTCCCGCCACGAAGTCGAAACAACGGACGTCCATGCTCATGGCTTACCGACGGCACGGATGGCCGCCACGCTGGCCGGATCGACGGGCGGCGCATCGTTGCCGAAGCTCTGGCGGACGTGCGTCAGCACGCCCGCGAGGTCCTCGTCGGACAACCAGGCGAACGCCGGCATGACCACCACGCCCCGGTAGGCTGCAAGCGTCGGCGGCCGCTCGCCGAACATCACCCAGCGGATCAACTCGTCCGCTGGACCCAGCACCGTCGGCGATCCCGCGACGGATGGCTGTGCGCCGGCGAGCCCACGCCCGTCGCGCTGGTGGCAGGTGGCGCAATGCATCGCATAGACCTGTGCGCCCCGGTCGGGCGCCCGGGCTGCGGCGGGCGGGTCCTGATCGGAACCGCAGCCGGCGAGAGGCAGCAGGCAGAGGGTGAGCGCCAGGCTCCGGCGCATGGTTCTCTCCACGAAGCTCCGGGCCGCGGGCGACCCCGCGCCCGGCGTGGTCAACCGGCCCAGGTGCGTACCCGGCCGGTGTCCAGGTGGACGAAATCCGACTTGCGGTAGTAGCCCACGCCGCCCTGCTGCGCGGCGAGCGCCAGGTCCCGCAGCTGGTCGGTCCGGTAACCCACCAGCCGGACGTCGATCGCGCGTCCCTGCATGTGCAGGCTCTTCTTGGCAACGCCGCTCGAGCGGGCACTGAGCACGGCGTTGGTCGCCGGGGACCGGTAGCCGGAGATCACCTCGTAGCGAGGCTCCCGGCCGGCCGTGACCGCCACGTCGTGCAGCAGGTCGAACAGTCGCCGGTCCATCTCGGCGACATCGCCATTGCGATGGTCGCGCAACAGGTGATCGAGCGCGACGAGGCTGTCCGCGCACCAGTCGCCCGCGCGGAAGTAGTCGACGGCGAGGTTCTCGCCCGTATGGGTGTTCACGAGAGAGAGGGAGCGACGCTCGAGCGTGGCCGCGATGCTGGGAGAGGTCGGGTCAGGCCAAACGGCCTCGAAGGGTCGCCGATCGAGATAAAAAATGCAAGTTTTTCAGTCACATCCGCTGAAACTGAGTGCTCGGTCACCGGTTGACGACCACCGTCCGCGCGCGCGGAAAGAAGTTGAAGTCGGTCGCCGAGGCGACGGTGTAGGCGCCCATCTGCCGCCCCACGATGACGTCTCCCGCCTCCAGTTCCGGCAATTCGATGTCTTCCCTGACGACGTCGATGCTGTCGCAGGTCGGTCCCGCCAGCACGCTGTGGAATCGCGGCCCGGGCTTGTCGCGGAGCGGCGCGACGGGGTAGCGGGCGTGGTCGTAGAGCTGGCCGCTGAAGGACCCGTAAAGACCGTCGTCGAGGTAGTACCACCAGCGACCGTCACGCCAGGCACGCCCCATTACCGTCGTCAGAATGGTCCCGGCCGGGCCACAGATGAAGCGCCCTGGCTCGGCCAGGATCCGCGTGCCCTCGGGCAAGCCGCGCAGTGCGGTCCGGATCGGCTCGCAGAACGCGTCGATCGGGCTCGCAGGCTCCAGGTAGTCGATCGGAAAACCGCCGCCGATGTCGAGGACGGGCGGGGCCGACAGGCTGGACGCCGCACGCCGAAGGATTCCCGTGCAGACCTCGATCGCGCGCACCTTGGTATCCGGCGTGCGCGACTGCGAGCCGACGTGGAAGGACAGGCCCGCCACGCGGATTCCCGCCTCGCGCGCCTGCCCGATCAAGCCGGGGGCGGCCTCCGGATCGCAGCCGAACTTGCGGGACAGGTCCACGACGGCGGCCGGGCTGCGGAACGACACCCGGATGAGCAGCTCGACCCGGTCCGCGCAGCCGCGGAACTTGCGCAGCTCGTCGGGGTTGTCGGCGACGAACGTGCGGACGCCGAATTCGAGGGCATCGCGGATGTCCCCCTCCCGCTTGATCGGGTGGGTGTGGATGCAGCGCCCGGGATCGACACCGGCGCGGCGGACCAGTTCCACTTCGCCGCTGGTGGCGAGATCGAACCCGCTGCCGAGCGCGGCGAGCGTCCTGACGACGTCGATGTCCGGCAGGGGCTTGAGCGCATAGTGCAGGTCGACGCCCGGCAACGCCGCTGCGAGCGCCGCGTACTGCCGGCGGATCACGTCGCAGTCGATCACGAGCAGCGGCGAGCCGAATCGCTCGAGCAGGTCGTCGAGCGAGTCCGGGTCGTAGGGTGCGGCGAGGCGCAGGGCGGAGTCCCCGTCGGGGCCGGCATCGGCTGGAATCGGTGCGTTCAAGCGTCGCCCTGCGGAAAACCGCGGATTCTAGGTCAAACGCTCGGCGAAGCAACCGGAAGCGCGCAGCCGGCGTCCGGACCGAGCAGGGGGGCAATCAGTCCAAGGAGACGCTCGAGAGCACCTCGATTGGCCTGCACCACGCTTCTGCCGCGCCCGCCGAGATCCCGGCGCAGGGCCTCGTCGCAGAACAGTTCCTGCAGCGCGCAGGCGAGCTCGGCCGCGTCGTGCACCTCGCGCACCGCACCGGCGTCGCGCATCTTGCGGTATACGTCCTCGCCGTTGAAGTTGTGCGGACCGGTCAGGATCGGCACACCGAGCGAGGCCGGCTCGAGCAGGTTGTGCCCGCCGACGGGCACGAGGCTGCCCGCCACGAACGCCACGTCCGCCGCGGCGTAGAAGGTCATGAGCTCGCCCATGGTGTCGCCGAGCAACACCTGCGCCTGCGGCGGCACCTCGCCGCCCGAAGAGCGCCGGCACCATGGCGCGCCGCGGCGCGCCAGGAGCGTCGCCACTCCTTCGAACCGGTTGGGGTGCCTTGGCACCAGCACCAGCAGCGCGTCGGGCTGCTTGCGGCGCAGCTGCGCGTGCGCCTCCAGCAGGATCTGCTCCTCGTCCTCGTGGGTGCTCCCCGCCACCCAGACCGGGCGGCGGGCCGCATTGACGCGTCGCCACTCCCGGCCGAGTTGCGGAACGTCGGCGCGCAGCTCGAAGTCGAACTTGATGTTGCCGGTGACGAAAGTCCGGTCCGGATGGGCTCCGATCGAGCGAAAGCGCTCGGCATCGTCCCCGCTCTGTGCCGCAATCACGATGCCGTGCGAGAGCGTCTCGCGGAACAGCGGCACCAGCTTGCGGTACCGCTTGACCGAGCGCGGCGACACGCGGGCGCTCGCCAGCACCAGCGGGACGCCGCGCCGCCCGCATTCGGCGAACAGGTTGGGCCACAACTCCGTCTCCATGATGATCGCGACGCGCGGGCCGATGCGGTCGAAGAACCTGCGCACGGCGCCGGGCAGGTCGAGCGGCACGTAGCGGACGTGCACCTTTTCGCCGAACAGGGCTCGCGCCCGGGCGGCTCCCGTGGGCGTGACCGTCGTCACCACGACCGGAGTAGTCGGGTAGCGCCGGAGGAGCTGGCGAACCAGCGGCTCCGCGGCCTGGACCTCGCCGACGGAAACGGCGTGGACCCAGACCGATCCGCCGCCCACGGACGGGCCATGCCCGAGCCGCTGGCCGAGTCCACCGCGATAGGCGGGATCGCGCAGGCCCCTCCACCAGTGGTGCAGGATCACGAGCGGTGCCGCCAGGTGGATCAGCAAGTTGTAGAAATAGCGCACGGGCACTCAGCGCGCCTGCGGCGCGGACCCCTTGTCGTCGTGCGCGGCGACGATGCGGGCTTGGCATGCCGACGCCTCCGGAGCCTGCGGCCTACCGCGCGAGATCTTGGCGAGCGACCGCGCCAGCCGCTCGAGGGGCCGGCGATGCCACGAACCCGGCTCACGGACCCGGCCCCGGTCGAAGTCGAGCAGCCAGACCTGCCCCGCCTCACCCAGCATGACGTTGTTGGCGTTGAGATCGGCATGCTGCACGCCGCGATCGTGGAACAGGCGGAGACAGCGGCCCACGGCCTCCCAGTCCGCAGGGGTCGCCTCGCCCCGCAGCCACGTTTCCGCCAGCGAGCGCGTGCGGGGCAGGCGCTCGGTGACGAGCTCCGCGCTGTAGGTCAGGCCGTGCCGCACGTATCGGGCCGCCACCGGCGGCGGCACCGGCAGGCCGAGGTCGAGCAACCTGCCGAGCAGGCGGAGCTCACGAAAGGCGCGGGTGCGTTCCTCGCCGAGCCAGACATAGCGCTCGCGCGAGAGTTTCGCGACCAGGCCGCCGCGCAGGTAACGGCGCAGGACGTACTGCCGCGCGCCCGCGTCGATGAAGCTGATGGAGCCGCGCCCTCCCCGCGCCTGCTCGAGGGCGCCGAGTCGCTGCCAGCGCGCGCGGTCGAACAACACGGCCGGATCGTCGCCCGCGAGCCGTGGGTCGAACAGGAGGGCGCCACCGGGCACCGCGATGCGCTCGAATGCCATGGCCGGCTCCCTATTGCACGGGCTCTCGGACGAAGCCTCCGCCGGCCCGCGTCAGCCGGGCGAGTCGTCCTTCAGCACGTACTCCGCGCTGCAGTACGGGCAGACGGCCTGCCCTGTCTTCTCGATCGCCAGGTAGACCCTGGGATGCGAGTTCCAAAGCTGCATGCCCGGCATCGGGCAGGACAGCGGCAGGTCCGCCCGCGTGACCTCGTAGCGACTCTGCGTGTTGGGCTGGATCAGGCCGGTCGCTTCCGGCGCGGCGGTCGCCATCGTGTCGCTCCCCGGGGAAAGCCCCAGGATTATACCGGCGCCGGCTCCTGCCCCGCGACCATCACCTGCTCCCACGTGCGCGTCACCCGACGCCGCAGATCCGTGAACGGAGCCTCGCGCGTCACGGGTGGCAGTTCCTCGAGCGACAGGCGGTGGGCGACATGGCGGTAGCTGCGGTAGGCGTCCACGAGCAGGTCGATGACGGCGTGGTCGACGAGGGCCGCGGAGCCTACGGACTCGAGCTGCCGGATGGTGTCCGAGTAGAAACAGAGCAGCGGGTGCGCGCCGGCCCACCTGAGCACCCAGTACTGGGCGAGGAACTCGATGTCGGCGATGCCGCCCGGGTCCTGCTTGAGGTCGAACTCGCCCTCGCCCGACCGGCCGAGCTCGGCGCGCATGCGCTCGCGCATCGAGCGCACGTCGTCGCGCAGCGTCTCCCTGCGCACGTAGTGCGTCAGCACCTCGCGCCGGATGTCTTCGAACTGCTGCCTGATCGCCTGGCTACCCGCTACGGAGCGCGAGTGCAGCAGCGCCTGGTGCTCCCAGGTCCACGCCTCCTCCCGCTGGTAGGCCTCGAAGGCCTTGACGTGGGTGACCGTCAGTCCGCCCTTGCCGCTCGGACGCAGGCGCATGTCCACTTCGTACAGCCGGCCGGCGGCCGTGTGCACGGTCAGCAGGTGCACGAGCCGCTGGCCGAACCGTGTGAAGAAGACGCTGTTCTCGACTACCTTCGGTCCTGCGGTCTCCTGCACGTCGCCCTCCGAGTCGTGCAGGAAGACCAAGTCCAGGTCTGACGCATAGCCGAGCTCCCACCCGCCGAGCTTGCCGTAGCCGATGGCTGCGATTCCCGCCGTGCGCAGCTCGCCGCCTGCCGCGCCGCAGCGCGGCTCCCCATGCACGGCCACGAGCTGGTCCCGGGCCATCCGCATCGCGCGCTCGAGGATCAGCTCCGCCACGTCGGTCAGCCGGTCGCTCACCCGCATCAGTCCGAGGCGGCCGGACAGGTCGAGCAGCGCGACGCGGAAGCGTGCGGCACGTCGGAAGTGCCTGAGCGCGTCGATCTGGCGCTCCAGGTCGTCCCCGGCATGCTCGAGACGGGCATCGAGCTCGCGCGCGAACTGACAGCGATCGGGGAGCTCCTCGAAGACGCGCGAGTCGATCAGCTCGTCGAGCAGGATCGGGAAGGACGCCACCTGACGCGCCAGGAAGTCGCCGTGCTGGCAGAGCTCCACCAGCCGCCGCAGGGCAGCCGGGTTCTCGTTGAGCAGCGCGAGATAGGCGGTTCGCCCGCCGATGGACTCGACGATGCTCGCGATCCTGCGCAGGATGGCGAGCTGCACCGCTGCGAGCTCTTCCGGCGGCACCCCCCGCAGGGCGGCCAGCGCGTGCAGGATGCGCGGCAACAAGTTCATCGCCCGCTTGCGTCCGTGCTCGTCGAGCCTGCCGAAATAGGTCGAGGAGCGCAGGGCGAGGAGTTCGGCCGCGACGCCGGCCGGGTCGGCAAGCCCGAACTCGGCGACCGCTTCCGCCACGCGCTTGTCGTTCACCTCGAGCGTCCACAGCGGCGCCAGGTCGGCCGGCAGCTCCGGTTCCGGGCCGCGGTCCGGCCCGAAGACGACGTCCTGGAAGTGCGCCGCGACGCGCTCGCGCACCGCGTCGAGGCGACCGGCGAACGCGGGCCAGTCTGGCGCGTCCATCGCGGCTGCGAGGCGTGAGCGCCCTGGTTCGTCGCCCGGCAGCGAGTGCGTCTGGGCGTCGTCGGCCATCTGCAGCCGGTTTTCCGTGCACCGCAGGAAGCGGTAGCACTCGGCGAGATCGCGCACCGCCCCGCTCGAGAGGAGCTTGGCGCCCTCGAGTCTCGGCAGCACGGTGAGCAGCGAGGGCGACTGCAGGCGTCGGTCCGAGCCTCCGCGGATCAGCTGCATCGCCTGGACGATGAACTCGATCTCGCGGATCCCGCCCGGACCGAGCTTGACGTTGTCCTGCAGGTCGCGCCGGATGACCTCGCGGGCGATCATCTCCTTCATGCCGCGCAACGACTCAAACACGCCGAAATCGAGATAGCGACGGTAGACGAACGGTCGGATCACCTCTTCGTAGAGCTCCGGCCAGCGTCGCTCGCCGGTGATGGCCCGTGCCTTGACGTAGGCGTAACGCTCCCAGTCGCGCCCGTGCTGCTGCAGGTAATCCTCGAAGGCGCCGAAGCTGGCCACCAGCGGTCCCGCGTCGCCGAAGGGCCGCAGGCGCATGTCGACCCGGAACACGAAGCCCTCGACGGTCGGCGCGTCGAGGATGCGGATGAGCGCCCGCCCGAGTCGCGTGAAGTACTCCTCGTTGTCGATGCACTTGCGGCCGTCCGTCTCGCCGCCCTCGGGGTAGGCGAAGACCAGATCGATGTCGGAGGAGAAGTTCAGCTCGCCGCCGCCGAGTTTGCCCATACCCATCACGAGCAGCTCGAGCTCCTCGCCGGCCGCCGAGCGCGGCCGACCGAAGCGTGCCGACAAGGCCCGCACCGCGAAGTCACGCGCACCGCGGATCGCCGCATCAGCCAGCGCCGTCAGCTCGCCCAGCGTCTCCTCCAGGCTCGCGGCGCCGGTGAGGTCGCGCCAGGCGATGCGGACCATCTCGGCGCGGCGCAGTGCGCGCAGCGCGGCCATGAACGCCGGCTCGTCCGTGTTAGTACGGATGAGTTCACCGACAGCGCCGTCGAGCTCGCCCGGCTCGCGTGCCCGAGCCAGAAGGCCCCGGTCCGCCAGCCCGGCGAACAATCCGGGATGACGCTCGAGGCTCGAGGCCACGAACCCGCTGCAGCCCAGGACGTAGGCGAGGTCCCCGGACTCGACGGCACGGCGATCCTCCGCCGACAGGCGCTCGAGGAGGCCGTCTGCATGCTCGCGAAAGCCCGAAGGGAGCGCTGCCGTACGGCGACTCTCCACCTCAGCGCCTCGAGATCAGCCAGATGCCGGCGACGCAGAGGACGATGCCCGCTACCTGCGCCAGGCCGATTCGCTCCCGGAACGCCAGGACACCGAGCAGGACCAGCCCGAGGGCCGCACCCGCCTGGGTGACGATCTGTCCGAGACTCACGTCGAAGCCGCCGCGGTAGAGCATGAGGAAGCCCAGGTCGAGGCCCACGATCACGACGGCGAGACCCAATGCCGTCCAGTTCAAGTGCCGCGCCGCCTCGCGCAAGGGCATCCCGTCCGCGACCCAGAATGCCCCCGCCACGCAGACCAGGGTCACCAGCGCGTACGTCACCGCCAGCGACAGCAGCGGGTTGACGGCGGCAGGGGTCAACTTGATCACGACGTGGTAGCCGATGGTCGAGACCACCGCGAGCGACAGCCAGGCAAGCGGCATTGGCATTGGGGACATTCCTATTTTCCTTTTCCGCCCATGCTATTGAACGGGCTGGAAATTGTCGAAAAAGGAAAAGTAGGAATGTCCCCAAAAAGAAAAGCCCCGCCTCACGGCGGGGCTTTTCCGTAGCGCAGCACGCTGTGGGCTCACATGCCCATGTCGCCCATGCCGCCCATGCCACCCGGCATCGGCGCATGCTCGTGCTCCTTCTTGGGAGCCTCGGCGACCATCACCTCGGTGGTCAGCAGCAGACCAGCGACGGAAGCCGCGTTCTGCAGCGCGAGACGGGTGACCTTGGTCGGGTCCAGGATGCCCATCTCGATCAGGTCGCCGTACTCGCCGGTCGAGGCATTGTAGCCGTGGCTGCCCTTGCTCTCGCGGACCTTGGCCAGCACCACGGAGCCGTCCTCGCCCGCGTTCTGGACAATCTGGCGCAGCGGCTCCTCGATGGCGCGCGACAGGATGCGGATGCCGACGTTCTGGTCCTCGTTGGCGCCCGTCAGCTTGTCGAGCGACTTCTGGACGCGGACCAGGGCGACGCCGCCACCGGCGACCACGCCTTCCTCGACGGCCGCACGGGTCGCGTGCAGCGCGTCCTCGACGCGGGCCTTCTTCTCCTTCATCTCGATCTCGGTGGCCGCGCCGACCTTGATCACGGCGACGCCGCCGGAGAGCTTCGCAACGCGCTCCTGCAGCTTCTCGCGATCGTAGTCGGAGGTGGCCTCCTCGATCTGCGTGCGGATCTGCTCGACGCGGGCCTTGATGTCGCCCGGCTTGCCGGCGCCGTCGATGATCGTCGTGTTTTCCTTCTCCACCACGATCTTCTTGGCCTTGCCGAGGTCGTTGAGCGTCGCCTTCTCAAGCGACAGCCCGACCTCGTCGGAGATCACCGTGCCGCCGGTCAGGATCGCGATGTCCTGCAGCATGGCCTTGCGGCGGTCACCGAAGCCCGGGGCCTTGACTGCCGACACCTTGACGATACCGCGGATGGTGTTCACGACCAGCGTGGCCAGCGCCTCGCCCTCGACGTCCTCGGCGATGACCAGCAGGGGCTTGCCGGACTTCGCGATGCCCTCGAGCAGCGGCAGCATCTCGCGGATGTTCGAGACCTTCTTGTCGTGCAGGAGGATCAGCGGATTCTCGAGCTCGCAGGTCTGGTTCTGCTGGTTGTTGATGAAGTACGGCGAGAGGTAGCCGCGGTCGAACTGCATGCCCTCGACGACGTCGAGCTCGTTCTCGAGGCCCGAGCCCTCCTCGACCGTGATCACGCCCTCCTTGCCGACCTTCTCCATCGCGTCCGCGATGGTCTGGCCGATGCTCTCGTCGCTGTTGGCCGAGATCGTCCCGACCTGCGCGATGCTCTTCGAGTCCTTGCAGGGCTTGGAGAGCTTCTTGAGCTCGGCCACCGCAGTGGTGACCGCCAGGTCGACGCCGCGCTTGACGTCCATCGGGTTGATGCCCGAGGCAACCGCCTTCATGCCCTCGCGGATGATGGCCTGGGCGAGCACGGTCGCGGTCGTCGTGCCGTCACCCGCCTCGTCGGAGGTCGCCGAAGCGACTTCCTTGACCATCTGGGCACCCATGTTCTCGAACTTGTCCTCGAGCTCCACTTCCTTGGCGACCGAGACGCCGTCCTTGGTGACGGTCGGGGCGCCGAAGCTCTTCTCGAGCACTGCATTGCGGCCCTTTGGGCCGAGTGTTGCCTTCACGGCATTAGCCAGCACGTTGACGCCGCGAACCATCCGGCTGCGCGCGTCGTCGCTGAAACGGACTTCCTTAGCTGCCATGTCTTGTTACCTCTGGAATCTGTTCTGACTGCGCGCGGATCACTTCTCGATGACGGCCATGATGTCTTCCTCGCGCATGACGAGGAGCTCTTCGCCGTCCACCTTGACTTCGGTGCCGCTGTACTTGCCGAAAAGAATCTTGTCGCCGACCTTGACGTCGAGCGGGCGTACGTCGCCGTTCTCGAGGATCTTGCCCTTGCCGACGGCCACGATCTTGCCGCGGATGGGTTTCTCGGCTGCGGTGTCGGGGATCACGATCCCGCCGGGCGTCTTGCGCTCTTCTTCCTCGCGCTTGACGATCACGCGGTCATGAAGCGGACGAATCTTCATGGATCATCACTCCTTGCGTGCGATGTATGAACTGGACTTGGGGTTTACAGGACGCGCTGTTAGCACTCGCCCTGGATGGCTGCTAATGATAGGGACTCTCGACCCGAATTCAAGGGGTGTGTGCGGCACGGCCCCGGAAACCCGCAGGCAGCGCCTCCCGGTCGCGGAGATGGGACGGTAACAGTATGAAAGACAAGTATTTTATGGTCTTTTGCACCTGCCCGGACGAGGTCGTGGCCGGGTCGATTGCCCGGACCCTGGTGGCCGAGAGGCTCGCCGCCTGTGTGAACCGGGTCACGGGACTGCGATCGACATACGCGTGGGACGGCGCGATCCACGACGACGCCGAAGTGCTGCTGCTGGCCAAGACAACCGGCCGGCAACTGGCTAACCTCTCGGCCCGAATCGAGGCCCTGCACCCCTACGACGTCCCCGAGGTCGTGGCGGTCGAGATCGGCGGGGGGTCGGAACGATACCTGGCCTGGGTAGGTCAGAGCGTCACGCAACCGGAGTGAGGCAAGCGTCCAAGTGATTCATAGGATGAGCCACGCGATCGTGGCGGGCCTTCTCGCCCTGACTGCATGCCTGCCGGCCGCGGCCGGTGCCCAGGGGCTGCTCGGCGGCGTCTCGAGCGACGACGAGTTCCTGCCGCCGGACGAGGCGTTCCAGCTGAGCGCCGTGCCGGACGGGGGCGATGCCGTCGCCGTCCACTGGGCCATCGCCGAGGGCTACTACCTCTACCGGCACCGCTTCGCCGCGAAGACCGAGTCGCCGGGGATCACGCTCGGCGAGCCACGCCTGCCCGACGGCAAGAAGAAGACCGACGAGTTCTTCGGCGACGTCGAGGTGTACTACGACCAGCTCGATGCCATCGTGCCCCTCGTCCGGGCGCCGGGTGCCGACAAGGTCGACCTCAAGGTCACGTATCAGGGCTGCGCCGATGCCGGCCTATGCTACCCGCCGATCACGAAGACGGTCTCGCTGGACCTGCCGCCGCCCGGCACCCCCGGACTGGGCCTCGCCGGCAGGGCGGCACCCGCCGGCCCGGGGGGCGGACCGGGCGGGGGCACCGTGGCCGAACAGGACCGGTTGGCCGGGCTGATTGCCGAGGGCCAGCTGCTGCTTGTCATGGCCAGCTTCTTCGGGTTCGGGCTGCTCCTCGCCTTCACGCCCTGCGTCCTGCCGATGATCCCGATCCTCTCCGGGATCATCGCCGGCCAGGGGACGCAGGCCACCGCCCTGCGCTCCTTCGTGCTGTCGGTCACCTACGTTCTCGGCATGGCGCTCACCTATACCGTCGCCGGCGCCGCTTTCGCCGCGGCCGGCCAGCAGGCCCAGGCCTTTTTCCAGCAGCCGTGGATCCTGGCGTTGTTCGCGCTGTTGTTCGTGGTGCTGGCGCTGGCGATGTTCGGCATCTACGAGCTGCAGCTGCCTGCCTCCCTTCAGACCCGGCTGAACGCCGCTTCCGGGCGGCAGCGTTCCGGCACGCTGGCCGGCACGTTCGTGATGGGCGCGCTCTCGGCGCTGGTCGTCACCGCCTGCGTGGCGCCGCCACTGGTGGCCGCGCTCGCCGTGATCGGCCAGACCGGCGACGTGGCCCGCGGCGCGCTCGCCCTGTTCTCCCTGGCGATGGGCATGGGTGCGCCGCTGCTGCTCGTAGGCGTCGCGGGGGGCAAGCTGTTGCCGCGGGCCGGCGCTTGGATGGAGACGGTCAAGGCGCTCTTCGGCGTCATGTTCCTGGGCGTGGCGGTGTGGATGCTGGAGCGCATCCTGCCCGGACCGCTCACGCTCGCCCTGTGGGCCCTGCTTGCGTTCGTGGCCGGCTACTACTTCGGCGGCTTCGGCCGCCCGCAGGGCGCCCCGCTCGCCCGGGGCATCGGGCTGTTCGCAATGGTCTACGGCGTGATCATGCTGGTCGGCTCCGCGGCCGGCGGGCACGACCCGCTGCAGCCGCTGAAGGGCGCATCGCTGTTCGCCGGGCGCTCGACGACGGTCGCCGCGGCGGCCGACCTGCCGTTCCGGGCCATCGGCAGCGTCGCGGACCTCGATCGCGAGCTCGCCTCGGCCGCCGGACGTCCGGTGATGGTCGACTTCTATGCCGACTGGTGCGTGTCCTGCAAGGAAATGGAGAAGTACACGTTCTCGGACGAAGGCGTCCGCACGGATCTCGGCGACTTCGAGCTGCTCAAGGCCGATGTGACGGCCAACACCGCCGACCACCAGGCGCTGCTGCGACGCTTCGGCATCTTCGGACCGCCGACGACCGCCTTTTTCGATGCCGACGGCCGCGAGTGCCGCAACTTTCGCCTGGTCGGCTTCGTTCCGGCAGACGACTTCCGCGAGCACCTGTCGCGGCTCGCCGTGGAGTGCTGAGGCGTGGGCCGCCCCGCCGGCATTGCCGCGCTCGTCCTCGTCGCCGCCGCCGCAACGGCCCTCGGCTACTGGCTGGGGCGGGACCGCGAGGAAACCGCGCCGGGGCCGCCGCCCGCAGCCGAGGCCCGCGTGCCGGACACGCGGCCGCTGTTCTCGCTGCAGGACGCGCAGGGTGAGATGCGGTCGATCGCCGAGTGGGACGGGCGGGCGCTGCTCGTCAATTTCTGGGCCACCTGGTGCGCGCCCTGCCGTCGGGAGATCCCGCTGCTGAACGAGTTGCGTGCACGATACGCCGATCGCGGCTTCGAGGTGATCGGCATCGCCGTCGACTTCCGCGACGACGTACTCGAGTACATGAAGACGACGCCGATCGACTATCCGGTGCTGATCGGGGAACAGGACGGCCTCGAGGTCGCGCAGTCCTTTGGCATGCAGACGATGGGTCTTCCGGCTACGGTGTTCACCGACCGGCAGGGTCGCGTCGTCACCATCCATGTCGGCGAGCTGCACGCTGACCAGGCCGCGGTCATCCTGGGGGCGGTGGAGGACGTCGTGGCCGGGTCGCTGGACCCGGAGTCGGCGCGGCAGCGGATCCGATCGCAGCTGGCGGAACTGCGAGAGGACCGGACCTGAACGGCGACCGATCGCAAAACAAACGCGAACGGCACCGAATTTCCGCGAACCTGCCCCGTTCTGGTCCAGATCTGGACAAAAACCACCGCGTCGGGTTGAATGACGGCCATTCGCCGCCCGGGGAGCGCGGCACGGGCACCGCATGCACCGGATCCTGCTGGTCAATGGCCCCAATCTCAACCTTCTCGGCACCCGGGAACCCGGCGTGTATGGCCACGGCACGCTTGCCCAGATCGAGCGCCGGCTGGTGGGTATGGCCGAGGCCCGGGGAGTACGGCTCGAGGCCTTCCAGAGCAACGCCGAGCACGAGCTGGTCGACCGCATCCAGATGCTCGTCTCGGACCCGGTCGACTTCCTCGTACTGAACCCGGGCGCATTCACGCACACGAGCGTTGCGCTGCGGGACGCCCTGCTAGCCGTGGGCGTGCCGTTCATCGAGGTTCACCTGTCAAACGTGTATGCGCGCGAGCCGTTTCGCCGCCATTCCTACTTTTCCGACATTGCCGCCGGCTGCATCGTGGGTCTCGGCGCCGCCGGGTACGAGCTCGCGCTCACCGCGGCGCTGGACCGCCTCGGCGCCGGTCCGGCCGGGGGGGACTGAAGCCGCATGGACATTCGCAAGGTCAAGAAGCTGATCGAGCTGCTCGAGGAGTCCGGCATCGCCGAGATCGAGATCTCCGAGGGCGAGGAGTCGGTGCGCATCAGCCGCTATCCGCAGGGCATGACGGTTACACAGGGCGCGCCCCTGCCGGCGATGGGCGCCTTGGCGCCTCCGCCGGCCGCGCAGGCCAGTGCACCGGCACCGCAGCCGGCAGCCCCGTCCACGCCGGGCCCGAGCGCCGACAACGCGATCACGGCGCCGATGGTGGGTACCTTCTACTTGGCGCCGGCACCGGGCGCGAAGCCGTTCGTGCAGGTCGGCGAAGAGATCAAGGTCGGGCAGGTCCTGTGCATCATCGAGGCGATGAAGATGATGAACCAGATCGAGTCCGAGAAGGAGGGCCGCGTGGCCGCGATACTCGTCCGCAACGGCGAGCCGGTCGAGTTCGGGCAGCCGTTGTTCACGATCGAGTGATGCTCGACAAGATCGTCATCGCGAACCGCGGCGAGATCGCGCTGCGCATCCTCCGGGCCTGCAGGGAACTCGGCATCAAGACCGTCGCGGTGCACTCGACTGCGGACCAGAACCTGAAGCACGTGCTGTTGGCCGACGAGACGGTCTGCATCGGGCCGGCGCAGTCCAGGGACAGCTACCTGAACATGCCCGCCATCATCAGCGCGGCGGAGGTCACCGACTCGGTCGGCATCCACCCCGGCTATGGTTTCCTGTCCGAGAACGCGGACTTCGCCGAGCGTGTCGAGCAGAGCGGCTTCGTTTTCGTGGGCCCGCGCAGCGAGACCATCCGGCTCATGGGCGACAAGGTCTCCGCGATCCGCGTGATGAAGGAGCACGGTGTCCCCTGCGTCCCAGGCTCCGACGGGCCCGTGCCTGAAGATCTCGACGAGTGCTTCCGGATGGCCCGCGAAATCGGCTACCCGGTCATCATCAAGGCCTCGGGAGGCGGCGGCGGTCGCGGCATGCGCGTCGTCCACACGGAGGCGACGCTGCTCAACGCGATCAACGTCGCCAAGGCGGAAGCCCAGGCGGCGTTCGGCAACGACATGGTCTACATGGAGAAGTTCCTGGAGAAGCCGCGGCACATCGAGTTCCAGGTCATCGGCGACAGCTACGGCACCGTGGTCGCACTCGGCGAGCGCGACTGCTCCCTGCAGCGACGGCGGCAGAAGATCATCGAGGAGGCGCCCGCGCCGGGCATCACCGCGAAGCAGCGCGAGGAGATGTCGGAGCGGGTCTGCTCGGCCTGCGCGGCAGTCGGCTACCGGGGGGCCGGCACGCTCGAGTTCCTGTACGAGGGCGGGCAGTTCTACTTCATCGAGATGAACACCCGCGTCCAGGTGGAGCACCCCGTCACGGAACTCGTGACCGGTACCGACATCGTCAAGCTGCAGCTGCAGATCGCATCCGGGGAGCCGCTGCCGTTCAAGCAGGACGACGTCCAGATACGCGGCCACGCCATCGAGTGCCGCATCAACGCCGAGGACCCGAAGACCTTCGCCCCCTCCCCCGGCCCGGTCAAGCTGTGGCATCCGCCGGGCGGGCCCGGAATCCGCGTCGACAGCCACATCTACAGCGGCTACTCGGTGCCGCCGTTCTACGACTCGCTCATCGGCAAGATCATCGCCTACGGCGACAACCGCGACGTCGCCATCGCCCGGATGCGCAACGCGCTGTCGGAGATGGTGGTCGAGGGCATCAAGACCAACACGCCGCTGCACCAGGAGATCTTCAATCACGCTGCGTTCCGGCAGGGCGGCCTGGACATCCACTACCTGGAGCGGCGACTCGGCCTGAAATAGGCGAGGTCGGCCGCGCCCCCATGCCGTTCCTGCAGCTGGTCATCGACGCGGGGCCTGGTGACCCGGCGCCGGTGGAAGAGGCGTGCTTCTCGGCGGGCGCCCTGTCCGTGACCCTGACCGACGCCGCGGACGATCCGGTGCTGGAGCCCGCGCCGGGCGCCACGCCGCTGTGGCCCGCCGTGCGCGTGAGTGCGCTGTTCCCGGGCGGGACGGACGGCGCCGCGGTGACGGCGTCGCTCGCAGAGTCGCTCGGGCTGCCCTCGCACCGCATCCTGGCGGAGCGAGTGGAAGACCGGGCCTGGGAACGGGAGTGGCTCAAGGACTTCCGGCCGATGCGGTTCGGCCGGCGGCTGTGGATCGCACCGGGTGGCCAGGAGGTCGCGGAGCCCGGCGCCGTGGTCCTCGAGCTCGATCCCGGTCTCGCCTTCGGCACCGGCACCCACGCCACGACCGCCATGTGCCTCGAGTGGCTCGACAACCTCGAGCTGGGCGGCAGGCGCGTGCTCGATTTCGGCTGCGGCTCCGGCGTGCTGGCGCTCGCGGCGCTCAGGCTCGGGGCACAGCGGGCGGTCGCGGTCGACATCGACCCGCAGGCCCTGGCTGCGACGCAGGAGAACGCCGCACGCAACGGACTCGGCGATGCGATCCACGTCCTGCACGCCGACGCGCTGCCGGAAGGCTGTTGGGACGTGGTGCTGGCCAACATCCTCGCCGGGCCGCTCGTCCGGCTCGCGCCCCGCATCGCGGCTGCGACCTGCGAAGGCGGCAGGCTGCTGCTCGCGGGCCTGCTCGACGAGCAGGCACCGGACGTGGCGGCTGCCTACCGACCGTGGTTTCATATGCAGGCATTCGCCGCCCGCGACGGCTGGACGGCGCTCACCGGCCGGAAGAGCACGGAGTAAGACGCGTGTATACCCAGTGTCCGGACTGCGGCACCGTGTTCCGAGTGATGGCGGAGTCGCTGCGCGCCGCCCGGGGCCAGGTGCGCTGCGGCATCTGCTCGGTCGCCTTCAATGCGCTGGATTCCCTGCGCGAACAGCCGGCCGCCGAGTTGAACGGGCCGATTGGCGGAGATGACACGATCACCGTGGAGGAGTTGCCGGGCACCGAGTTCATCGAGTTATCGGACGGCGAGGCGGCCGAGGCGACGGAGCCGCCGCCCGTGCCGTTCATCCGGCTCGGCGACCGCACGGACGCCGCGCCCGGCGCCCGGGGCTCGCCTCCGGAAGGCGGCTCGGCCCGTGAGACCGCCGGCCTTGATGCCGGGGACGAGGCGGGCTCGGCGGTCGACGACGACACTGCGCTCGAGTTCCGCGGCACGGTCGAGGATCTGGAACGACTGTTCGTTTCGATCGACTCGCCGACGACGGCTCCGGTCCCTTCGTCTCTGGAGCTCGAGGATCGCGGTGGCGGGCAGGTGGTGGACTTCCGACGCGCCATGGAGCGAATCGCCTCTTCGGACTTGTCCGGCATCGAGGTCGCCGAGGGCGAAGGCGAGTGGCCCGGCGACCGTGCGGAGCTGGACGGGAACGAGGACGAGATCGCAGCACCGAACCCGGCCCAGATCGCCGCGGTACTGGCGATTCGCCGACCGCCGCAGGAGCCGTCGGCCGGCTCGCCGGCGCCGAAGACCGGGGAGTTGCCGACGTCCGTCGAGGAGCGCGAACTCGACGAGCTCGATCGCACCGACGAGTTCCCGATTCTCGTCCTCGACGAGCAGGACGAACTCAAGGTGCTGTTCGACGAGGACGGCCGCCGCGATGCAGCCCTCGGCGACGAGTCAGACCAGGCGTCACAGAGAGACGGCGTGCCCGGCGATTCACGGGCGTCGCCCCCCCGGGATCAAGCCGCCGCCGGGCAGGAAGAGGAAACGCTCCAGGCCTTCGACGGGCCGGGCATCCCGATTCCGGAGGAACTGAGGCGCGACACCGCATTGGCAGCCGACGAGATCTTCGCCGCGCGCCTCGCGCCGGAGACCGATGAGGGACCGCCGCGCTGGCCCTGGATCCTGGCCTTGGCGGCATTGGTGCTCCTGGCGGGTGCTCAGGCCGTACATCACTGGCGAGAGGATCTGGTGCGCGAGCCGCTGGTGGGTCCCTGGCTCATGCGGGCCTATGCCCTGCTAGGCCTGCCGTTGGCGCCTCCGGCCGATCTCCGCGCGTTCGAGCTGAGGCAGCTCGGTGCAGCGAGTGATGCGAGCCGGTCCGGGCGCCTCAAGCTGCGTGCCAGCATCGTCAACGGTGCGGCGTTCGCCCAGCCCTTCCCGCTGCTTCGCCTGTCGCTGCAGGACCGGTTCGGCACGACGATCGGAACGCGGGATCTCGAGCCCGCGGAATACCTGCCGGGCGGCGAGGTGCCAGCATCCGGCCTCATGGCGGCCGGCCAGCGCGCGGATGCCGAGCTGGTGTTCGTCGACCCGGGTCGCGACGCGGTCGGATTCGAGCTCGACGTCTGCCTGCGCGAAGGTGGTGCCGTCAGATGCAGCGCCGACCCCCCGACGGAACGACCGTGAGGATTGGCCCGTTCACGCTCGAGGCGCCGCTCGCGCTGGCGCCGATGGCAGGCGTCACCGATCCGCCGTTCCGGCGGCTGTGCCGAACCATGGGCGCGGGCATCGCCGCCGCCGAAATGCTCACCTCCGACGTCCGGCTGTGGAGCTCGGACAAGTCCCGGCACCGGCTGCCGCACGCGTCGGAGCCCGAGCCGCGCGTCGTGCAGATCGCCGGCGGCGAGCCGCAGATGCTCGCCGAAGCTGCCCGGATCAACGAGCAGCTCGGCGCGCAGATCATCGACGTCAACATGGGCTGCCCGGCCAAGAAGGTGTGCCGTCGTGCGGCCGGATCCGCCCTGCTGCGGGACGAGGCCCTCGTTCGCCGCATCCTCGAGGCGGTCGTCCGCGCGGTTGGCGTCCCCGTGACGCTCAAGATGCGCACGGGCTGGGACGCGTCCTCGCGCAACGCCGTCGCCGTTGCCCGGATGGCCGAGGACATCGGCGTCGCCGCACTGGCCGTGCACGGCCGCACGCGGGCGGACATGTTTCGCGGCGAGGCCGAGTACGACACCATCCGCGAGGTGGTCGACCGAGTGCGCATCCCGGTCTTCGCCAACGGCGACATCGACTCGCCGCAGGCGGCCATGTCAGTGCTCCGCAGGACCGGTGCCGCAGGCGTGATGATCGGCCGGGCCGCACAGGGACGGCCATGGATGTTCAGGCAAGTCAAGACGTATCTCACGACGGGTGTTGCGGTCGAACCGCCTTCAATCCCGGAACTGCGTGATATCATCGTCGGGCACCTGGAAGCGATCCATGCGTGCTACGGCGAGGACGTCGGGGTCCGTGTCGCCAGGAAGCACATAGGCTGGTACCTGCAGGGGATGACTCCCTCGCGGCGCCCGCCGCTGGATCTCCTGACCGCGACGAGCGCGGCACAGCAACTGGATCTGCTGGAGGGCTTCCTGGCGCAGGCTGTCGGGAGCATGTGCGAGGCGGCCTGAGACGAACGACACGCGAAAAGCGGCAGGCGGGGATTTGCAGGATGATCTCGAGTAACAAGGCTCAACGGGCCCGCGCGGGCGCCGTTTCCCGTGGCGCACGGCCGGTGCTGTTGCGCAGCCAGACCGAGGAGGCGCTCGGCGCCTACTTCAACACGCTCAACGGCCACAAGCCCGGACGGCTCTACGAGCTGGTGATGCGGGAAGTGGAGATGCCGCTGTTCAAGTCCGTCATGGACTACGCGGAAGGGAACCAGAGCCGCGCCGCGAGCATCCTCGGCATCAACCGCGGGACGCTGCGCAAGAAG
>LJNS01000062.1 GCA_001303245.1 Gammaproteobacteria bacterium SG8_30 | reverse complement strand
CACGGTCCTCCGGGTGGAAGTAGTCGCCGACGGGACGGCCGATCACCTGCTCGGGAAGGTAGCCCAGCACGCGCTCGACGGCCGGGTTGATGAATAGGATCCGACCGTCGACGTCGTAGACCGCCATGACGTCGAGGGCTGCGTCCACGAGCGTGCGCAGCGCCGATTCGGGGAGCTCCCTCATCCGACTCGACTGTTCGCTGGTTGCCATCTGGTCGTGCGGGTACCTGGAGGGGTCGCCGCCGCCTGTCAGCTCGGCCGACGAAGGGTTACTCTAGTCCATGCGCAGCCACGGTGTGCGACTGCGGTCCGGGGGAGGTGCCTCGATGGCGGGATCCACTGCGAAGGTCGTCGCGCTGGCTGCGGCAGCGCTGTCGGCCGCTTGCACCACCACCCCGCGGGTGCCGCCGCCAGCCCCCGACGGAGGCGCGGTCATCGTGGACCTGGAGAGCCGCTTTGCGGAAGCCTCGCGCAAGCGCGGCGCGCGGGCGGCCTTCCTCGAGTTCCTCGCCGAGGACGCCGTCGTGCTGCAGCCGGGCCCGGTCTGGGGCCGGGCGGCGTGGGAGTCGCAGGAGGACTTCCCGGGAACGCTCGACTGGGTGCCGGATCGTGCGGCGGTCGCGGTGTCGGGCGACTTGGGCTTTGCCACCGGGCGCTGGGTGCTGACGCCGCGGGATCCAGAGGGCCGGGTCGTGGAGGGTCGCTACCTCACGGTGTGGAAGCGCCTGCCTGAGGGCTGGCGCGTCGTGTTCGACGGCGGCTTCGGCCGGCAGCCCGCGGGTTCGCCCCACTCGCTCGACGTCGCCGCGGACCTCGCGACGGGCGGCTGCGAGCCGGGACCGGCCGTCCTCCCCGGCGAGCTGCAGGTGCTCGACCTTGCATTGTCGGGCAGTGGCGAGTCGGGCCCGCCTCACGTACGGCGGCTGCTGGACCGGGCGGCGGCCGGATTCACCGTGTTCCTGCCTCCCCACGTGGAGGGTGTTCGCGCCCCTCGAGAGGTCGATGCCGCGCTATCGCAGCTGCCCGGGACGACGCAGCTCTGGCCGATGGGTGCCCGGATCGCCGTCTCGGGGGACCTGGGCTTCAGCTACGGGCTGTCGGCGCCGTCGGCCGATGCCACGGCCGACTCGACGTACGCGAACGTGTGGTGCAGGAGCAGCGCGACGGGCTGGCGGCTGCTGCTGCAGATGCGCACGCGTCTGCCGCCGCCGTGACAGGAGGCCCGTGCGGCGCCCTTCAAGAGCCCGAGCGCTCGGAGTCCCGCATCTGGCGCGTGACCCAGCGCCAGAGGTAGATCGCTATCGCGATGACGAACAGGATGACGAAAAGGCTCGCCAGCCCGACGTCGCTCGTCACGAGTTCCCGGAACAGTTCCATGCCGCGCCTCCCCGGATCTCCGACAGTCTGAATGCGATGCCGGCATCGATCATCCGAGCATTCCGCACTGCCGTGCTGCGCGATGGGCGGTACTCCGATCCCGTCGCGCCCGTCCTGGAGCGGCGCAGGATGGACATCGCCGGCTGGCCGTGGAACGCTGAGCTCTCCTGGTGCCTGCGGCGCCGGGCCGGCGCGCCGGCAACACGCGGCCACGTCGGGACCGGGTTCCGCAGTGACGATTGGAGGAGTTGGCGTGGCTGAGCGGGACGAGTCGCTGGCGCCGATCGTACGTTCGCTCGAACTGCCCCTGGGGCCTGCGATGGCCTTCGAGTGCTTCGCCGGACGATTCGGCGAGTGGTGGCCGGTGCTGACGCACTCGCTGGCACGATCGGAGGGGACCCGCTGCGGGATGGAGTTGCGCGAGGGCGGCCGCGTCGTCGAGCACGCTCCGGGCGGTGAGGAGCAAGTCTGGGGCAGCGTCACGCGGGTCGAGCCCGGCCGGAGGCTAGGCTTTACCTGGCATCCGGGCAGGGAGCCCGAGTCGGCGCAGTGGGTCGAGGTCCTGTTCGAGCCCCTGGGCCCGGGCAGCCGGGTCACACTCAGGCACGGCGGCTGGGAGGCGCTCGGCGAGATTGCGCCGATCCTCAGGCGGGAGTACGTGCCCGGTTGGCGTTACGTGCTCGGGGACTGTTTCGCGGCTTTTGCCCGCGAGCAGAAGTGAACAAGTCGTCGGCCCCGCTCGCGGCCATGCCGTGCCGAGCGGAAACGAGTGCTCGAGCGGCTACTGTGCCAGCACCCACTCGATCACCGCGCCCTGGATCGCGTCGCCGGCGCCGTACTGGGCACCCTGGCTGTTGACCATGACGACGACGACGTAGGTGCGGCCGGAATCCCCGGTCACGTAGCCCGCGATCGAGCTGACGCCATTGAGTGTGCCGGTCTTCATCCGGATCCGGCTCGGGTCACTCACCCGCTCGAAACGCTTGCGCAGCGTGCCGTCCAGGCCGCCCAGCGGCAGCGTCGCCAGGAACTCCGGCGCGAACCGGCTCTTCCATGCCGCCTGCAGCAGATCGGCCAGGCTGTCGCCCGAGATACGGGCGACGCGGGACAGTCCCGATCCGTTGCCGATCACGAGCTCCTCGAACTGCAGGTCGCGACTGGCCAGCCAGTCCTTGATGACGGCCTCGCCGCCGGCGACGGTCGCCGGCACCTTGCCCTTCTCGGCGTCGAGAGTGAGCACCAGCGTCCGGGCCATGACGTTGCTGGAGTACTTGTTGGTGACCCGGACTATCTCGCCCAGCGTGAGCGATTCCTGGGAGAGCAGTTCCGTCGCCCCGGCCGGCGTCGCTGCGCGTCGCAGCCCGCCTGCGATCGTCCCACCCTGCTGCTCCCAGAGGCGCCGGAAGGTCCCGTAGGCGAAGTCGGCGGGCGTCATGATCACGCGCCGATAGGTCTGTCGGGGACAACGTGTCGACACCGAGCCGCTCACCACGATCTTGTCCGGCTTGCCGGGCGGGCTCGTCACCGCGAAGGTGCGGTTGCGGCCGGCGCAGCGCGCGTTGACCGCGCGCAGGCGATTCTCGACGGTCAGGTTGGCGGGGAAAGGGTCGACGGCGACGTCGATCGCGCCAGTCTCGTCGTTGGGGCGGACGATGAACTCGGAAGACTGCAGGTTGACGAGAAGCGGGTGCGGCAGCAGGTTGTAGGTCCGCCACGGCCGGCCGTCGAAGTCGCCCGGGCGTTCCTCGCTCGAGGCAAACAGCGTCTCGTCGATGACGACGTCACCGTCGATGGTACGAAGCCCGGTCTGCCGCAGGTCGGTGACGAACCGCCACCAGCGCTCGATCGTCATCAGCGGGTCACCGCCGCCCTTGAGGTAGAGGTCGCCCTGCAGCATGCCCTTCGCGATCGGCCCGTCCGCGTACGCGCGCGTCTTCCAGGTGTAGGCGGGCCCGAGCATGTCCAGCGCCGCGAAGGTGGGGAGGACCTTCATCACCGAGGCAGGCGTGCGCGGTGTCTTTGCGTTCATCGCGACCAGTTCATCGCCGGTCAGCAAGTCGCGGACCATCACCGTCACGGCCTCGTCGGGCACCAGCTGCTGTTTGATGACGGCCCGCGGGCGGTCGGGCAGCCCGTTACCGCCGGCAGGCAGGGCCAGCAGGACACCGAGCAGGGAGGCGAACAGGCGGGCAGGGCGCAACATGCCGTGCGAATATAGCCATCTGGCGTCACGGTGCAACTTCGCCGGGCGTCGCCTGTCTGAGACGACGTGAGTGCATCCCGAATGTCCGGGACGACGAGCGAACCGAGAGGAGCCTGCCGATGGTCCCAGTACGCCATTCCCTGCTTGCGCTGACGCTGGCTGCGCTGGTGGGGGGGTGCGGAGAGGCGCCTTCCGCCGCAATGCCGGCGGCCGGAAACGCTGTAGCCAAGGCTGCCGAGCCTGCTGTCCCGCCGCCACCCGTCCCCGTCACCGTCAATGCGGCAGGCCTGCCGGACTTCTCCGGCCTCGTGGAGGCGTACGGACGCGCCGTCGTGAACGTGGCCACCATCGGTCGCATTCAGACCGGTCGCCGCGACGTCCCGGGCATTGCACCCGACGACCCCCTGCACGATTTCTTCGAGCGCTTCGGCTTCGGACAGGGTCCGCGCGGCCGCATGCCTCCGGCGCGCGGCGAGGGCTCGGGTTTCATCGTGAGTCCCGACGGATACATCCTGACGAACGCGCACGTCGTCGCCAACGCGGAAGAGGTGACGGTCCGCATGACCGATCGTCGCGAGTACTCCGCCAAGGTCATCGGCGTGGACGAGCGGACCGACGTGGCCGTACTCAAGATCGACGGCGACGACCTGCCCTACGTGCGTATGGGCGACCCGGAGGCCGTGAAGGTTGGGGAGTGGGTCGTGGCCATCGGCTCGCCCTTCGGCTTCGAGAACTCGGTCACCGCGGGTATCGTCAGCGCCAAGTCCCGCTCCCTGCCGGGGGATGCCTACACGCCGTTCATCCAGACCGATGTCGCGGTGAACCCGGGCAACTCCGGCGGCCCGCTGTTCAACCTCAGCGGCGAGGTCGTCGGCATCAACTCCCAGATCTACAGCCGAACGGGCGGCTACCAGGGCGTGTCCTTCGCCATTCCCATCGACGTGGCGGCGAGCGTCCGCGACCAGCTCATCGAGAACGGACGTGTCGAGCGCGGCCGCATCGGCGTCACCATCCAGGACGTGGACCAGGCACTGGCCGACTCCTTCGGCCTTGATCGCCCGCGGGGCGCGCTGGTCAGCTCGGTCGAGAAGGGTGGTCCGGCCGACGACGCGGGCATCAAGCCTGGCGACGTCATCCTGTCCGTCAACGGCCGAGGGGTGGACCACTCGGGCCAGGTGCCACCCCTGGTTGCGGCGGTCAAGCCGGGCGAGCGCACCGAGCTTACTATCTGGCGCGAGCGGGCCGAGAAGCAGCTGACCGTGAAAGTGGACGAACTCGAGGAGGAGCGCACGGCGCGTGTGCTGGACGTGGGCGGCGAGGAAGGCGGCAGGCTCGGCCTTGCCGTACGGCCGCTGAGCTCCGCCGAGCGACGCCAGGCGGAAACTTCCGGCCGTCTGCTCGTCGAGGACGTCGAGGGGCCAGCGGCCATGGCCGGCGTCGAGCCCGGGGACATCCTGCTGGCGGTCAACGGCCGGCAGGTCGGGACGGTGCGCGAGCTGCGCGACGCCGTGGAGGCCTCCGGCGACACGGTCGCGCTCCTGATCCAGCGTGGCGAGGCACAGATCTACGTGCCGGTCCGGCTGGGCTGAAACGCGATTTCTGGCTCGGTGCAGGCGTCTCGGGCTCGCCGGGAGCACGGCCAGCCGCTGGCGGCGGATGAACGCTCCATCGTGGGCATTGCGGCGCGGCTCTTGTCTGCACCGCCGCGACGTGACAGCCTTGCCCGGGACCTACATCGCGGGCCAGGTGACGTGTTGACGAGACCACTCCGGAGACTCGTGCTGCAGCTCCTCCTGCTGCTCGCGCCCGTCGCCGGCGTGGGTGCGGCGGACTTCCAGACATTCAAGGACTGCCCGACCTGTCCCGAGATGGCGGTCGTGCCGGCGGGCACCTTCGTCATGGGCACGCCCGCCTCCGAACTCGGCGACGCGCCGTCTCCCGCCGAGACGCAGACGACGGTCATTCGCATCGCGCGACCCTTCGCCCTCGGTCGCTACGAAGTGACCCGCGGCGAGTTCGCCGCCTTCGTGCGGGATGCAGGCTACGAGATCCGCGCCGGCTGCCGGAACTGGGACGACGCGCTCTCGCGATTCAACGATGATGCGCGGCGGACCTGGCTCGACCCTGGCCGCCCCGTCGAGCCCGGGGAGCAGCACCCGATCAACTGCGTCTCCTGGGCCGACGCTCAGGCCTATGTCCAGTGGCTGGCCCGCAAGACCGGGCAGCCCTACCGGCTCCCGTCAGCTGCCGAGTGGGAATACGCGGCCCGTGCCGGTAGCACGACGCTGCGTTTCTGGGGTGACGACCCGCAGGACGGATGCGATCACGCGAACACCTACGATCGCAGCTCACGCGCCGTGTATCGGCTCGGATGGGACGATGCGGGTTGCTCGGACGGCTATCCTGACCTCGCGCCTGTCGGCCAGTTCAAGCCCAATTCGCTCGGGCTGCACGACATGATCGGCAACGTCGCCGAATGGACCGAGGACTGCTGGACGGGCAGCTACGTGGGTCGGCCGAAGGATGGCAGCGCGTGGACGTGGCTCGGCGGTTGTGAGCGCCGCGTGCTCCGCGGCGGCAGCTGGGTTGTTCCGCCGGAGCGGAGCCGCAGCGGGTACCACGGCGAGGCCGCGGCGACGGATCGCGCGGACTACGTCGGCTTCCGGGTCGCGCTCGACCTCGATCGCAGGACCCGCAGCAGCCGGGAGGGGCGCTGATGACGAGGCCGTTCCTCGCTTTTCTGGCAGTGCTCGCGGCCCTGCCCGCGATGGCCCAGCAGCCGAGTGCCGCGGCGCCGGCGGACTGCGCCGGGTGTCCCGCCCTGGCGCTCGTGCCACCCGGTGCATTCTCCATGGGCACCGCCCCCGACGCCGCCGAGGTCGACGCCTCCACCGGCGAGACGCCGCCCGTTCCGGTGTCGATGACCCGGCCCTTCTACGTCAGCGCCCGCGAGATCACTGTCGCCGAATTCCGGCGATTCGTGGAGGACAGCGGCTACGAGCCGCCGCTCGGGTGCCGTGTCTGGGCCGACGGGCAGTGGGTTCACGAGCGCGACCGGAGCTGGCGCGACCCGGGGTTCGCCACGCCTCCGGCCGATGACGAGCCTGTCGTGTGCGTGAACTGGGTCGATGCCCGCGCATATGCCGAATGGCTCTCGGGCAAGACCGGTCGACGCTATCGGTTGCCCTCGGAGGCCGAGTGGGAGTACGTCGCGCGGGGCGGGACGTCCTTCCCGCGCTTCTGGGGTGCCACGGACTCGCGGGAAGACACCGTTCTTTCGCTTGCCTGCGACTACGCCAACGTCTACGACGCCACGTCGGCCGCGGCCTACGAACTGCCCTGGCCCAACGCACATTGCTCGGACGGCGCGACGGGCGTGACCGCGACCGGCCGGTACACGCCGAACGCCTTCGGCGCCTATGACGTCATCGGCAACGTGCGCGAGTGGCTGCAGGACTGCTACACGGCCAGCTACTCCGGCCGGCCGCGGGATGGTCGTGCCTGGACCTGGCAGGGGGGGTGCGAGCTGAAAGCGGTTCGCGGCGGCTCGTGGGCCAGCCGACCACGAGACGCCAGAGCCGCGGCGCGTGATGCCGAGCTGCCGATGTTGAGGCAGAGCGACCTCGGGTTTCGGGTGGCACGGGACTACGACTGACTCAGCCGAGCCGGATGCGGCGCCAGGCACCCTGGCGCCAGCGCAGCGTGAGCGCCAGCCCCGCCGCCGCAGAGTAGACCGCGAGTGCCGTCCAGCCGCCGGTCGCGCCCCAGCCGACCCCCGGTCCTCCCAGCCAGCCCTGGTCGGGCGCGAAGGTGAGCAGGTAGCTGAGCGGCAGGAACAGGCCGAATCCAAGCACGAAGACCAGCACGGCGGGTACGCGGACGTCCCCGGCGCCGCGCAGGCAGAAGCTGGAGGAGAAGTTGAGCCCGTCCGTGAATTGGTAGACGGCCGCAATCCAGAGCAGCTGGGTCGCGAGAGCGATGGTGTCATCCGCATGCGGGTCGCTCCCATTGACGAACAGCGGCACCAGCAGCCGGCCCGCGAGCGCCATCAGGATTCCCAGTCCGCCCATGCAGGAGGACGTCAGCAGGATCACTCGCTTGCCGAGCGTGGCGGCCCAATCGCGGTCGCCCGCACCGATGGACTGGCCCACGAGCGTCGTGCCGGCCAGCGCGAGACCCAGCCCGGGCATGTAGGCGATCGACGTGAACACCATGACGATCTGCGTGGCCGCGCCGTCGACGGCGCCGATGCGCACCTGCATCAACTGGAAAAGTGCCGCCGCGAGCAGGTCGACGCTCGCCGTGGCGGCCATGGGTACGCCGAGCCTGAACTGCCGCCAGATGGCGCCGAGCCGCGGTCGCCAGGTCAGCAGCGGGCGCATGCGGGCCGCGTCCAGGCGCAACATGACCGCTGCTGCGAGGACGAGCGCGAAGCCCTGCGCCGCGGTCGTCGCCCACGCAGCTCCGGCGATGCCCCAGCCGAACTCGAAGATGAACAGCTGGTTGAGGCCCACGTTGGCCAGTGCCACGACCAGCGTGATCGCCAGGGGAATCCGCGTTCTGCCGATGCCGTTGAAGTAGGCGGTGATCGCCCAGATCGCGGCGCCCATGGGCCCGCCGAGCATCCGCGGTCCCCAGTATTCCACCGCCAGCTGCTCGATCGCCGGCTGCAGGCCGAATGGTGAGAACAGCCCGGGTCCCAGGTATACGAGCCCCAGGAACAGGGGTGTGGTGGCCATCGAGGCCCAGACTCCCATCCACATGGCCTGGCTGGCCCGCTGGTAGCGTCCCCCGCCATAGGCCTGGGACACCAGCGTCTGGACCGCCATGGTCGCGCCGCCGAAGAACAGGAGCGCCAGCACGACGAGCCAGTAAACGGCTGCCATCGCGGCGGTGGCCGTCACCGAGAGCCTGGAAACGAACCACGTGTCCGTCAGGCCGAGCACGGCCTGGACGGTGCTGTTGAGCACGAGCGGCGCGGCGAGGGCCAGGACTGCACGCATATCGACGTGCCGCCGGCCCTGCGAATCGAGCCGGAGGGCCGGAGGCGTGCGCGGGTTGCGTGCGGCAGCGTTCATCGCGGGCGTCCTCGAGGGCCGCGAAGTATACGCGAGGGGTAAGGCGGGACCGCTGGTGACGCACGAGCGCTGGTTCGCCCCTCTCGTCACATCCTCGTTCTGCACGAGCAGGCTGGGCCGGGTCCCGCGGATGGCCGCCGTGGTGCATGGAGCCGCTCTTCGATGGGCTACAATTCGCGCTCAACGTCGCTCAGAGCCGGAAGCCGACATGACCGAGCCGACCGCCGCAAATACCTCCATCGAGACCGAGTGCGTAATTATCGGAGCCGGCCCCTGCGGCCTGTTCGCAGTGTTCGAGCTCGGGCTGCTCGGGATGAAGTGCCAGATCGTCGACTCGCTCAATCACCCGGGCGGACAGTGCGCCGAGCTGTACCCGGACAAGCCCATCTACGACATTCCGGCTCTGCCGGTCTGCGGGGCCCAGGAACTCGTCGACCGTCTCCTGGAGCAGATCAAGCCCTTCGACGCCGGACTCCATCTTGGCCAGGAGGTGACCAGCCTCAGGAAGCGCGAGGACGGTCGCTTCGACGTCGCGACCGCGAAGGGCACACGCTTCGACGCGGGCGCCGTGATCATCGCGGCGGGACTCGGCTCCTTCCAGCCGCGCCGTCTTTCCGCCGAGGGGGCAGAGGCGCTCGAAGGCCGGCAGGTGCACTATCGCGTGTCCCGTGCCGAGGACTACCACGGCAAGGACCTGCTGATCCTGGGCGGTGGCGACAGCGCGCTCGACTGGACGCTGGATTTCGCGGGCAAGGCGAAGTCGCTCACGCTGGTGCACCGGCGGGCGGAGTACCGGGCACAGCCTGCCAGCGTTGCCAGGATGCAGGCCCTCGCCCGGCAGGGCGCGCTACGGGCGTTGACCGGGCTCGTCGGCGGGCTGCGTATCGAGAACGGCGTTCTCACCGGCGTGACCATCCAGTGCGCGGACGGTTCGACCGAGGAAGTCGCCTGCGAGCAGGTGCTGGCCTTCTACGGGCTCCATCCCAAGCTGGGGCCGATCGCGGAGTGGGGCCTCGCGCTCGAGAAGAAGGCGCTGAAGGTCGACACCGAGAAATTCCAGACCAGCGTGCCGGGCATCTTCGCGGTCGGCGACATCAGCACCTATCCCGGCAAGAAGAAGCTGATCCTGTCGGGCTTCCACGAGGCCGCGCTCGCCGCCTTCGGCGTGCAGGCCTACGTCTACCCGAAGAAGCGCCAGTTCCTGCAGTACACGACCACGAGCCCGATCATGCAGCAGCGCCTCGGGGTCGCCGAAGCCAGGGACTGACCACACGGTACTCGTCAGCCGGAGGCGGCGAGCGGGACCGGCCGCGGGCCGGCGTCCGCGCGCTCGAGTTCGCGGGCGACCTCCCAGAGGTCGCCTAGCAGGGCCGCGGTCGTGGGCCAACGGCCCGCTCCCTTGCCGCCAAGCCGCAGGATCCCGCCGTCCGCCAGCTTGATCTCGACGCGGTTGTCTTCGCCACGCGCGCCTGCCAGGAAGTCAGACGGCTCGAGCGATTCCGTGCAGACCTGCGCGAGCAGCCGGTCTCCGTCGCGTGTAAGGGATGCAACGAGCCGGAGCAGACCGATGTCCTCGCTGGGCGGTCGTTCCTGCGCAAGATGCCCGATGCCGCTCCGGACGATCGCATCCGGCATCCGGCCAAACAATACGCCGGCGCAGAGCCGGAGCTTGAACTCCGCGTCGAGTCCTGACACGTCGGCCGAGGAATCAGGTTCCGTGAATCCCAGCGCCTGCGCCTCGGCGTGCGCCTCGCGCCACTCGGCCCCCTGGGCCAGTCGGTCGAGCAGGTAGTTGCAGGTCCCGTTGAGGACCCCGCGGACTGCGACCGTGGCCGTTCCCGCGGCCAGCGCACGCAGCCTTTCGAGCACCGGCACTGCGCCGCCGGCGGCGGCGGAGAAGCGCAGTGCCCGGGAGGGAGGTCCGGCGAAGCGGGCGAACGTGTCCCAGTGCGAGGCCAAGGCTGCCTTGTTCGCGGTCACGACCTGCCGGCCTGCGAGGAGCGCAGCGAGCAGGACCTCGGCAGCCGGCATCTCTCCGCCGAGCGCCTCGACGACGACATCGGCGGCCACGTTGACGGCATCCCAAGGGTTGGAGGACAGCACTTCCCGCGGCATGCCCGCGGCCGCATGTTTCCCGACGTCACGGACCACGACCCGTGCGATCTCGAATTGCCGCGGCAGCACCGAGAGACGTTCGTACACGCCCCGGCCCACGGTGCCGAGACCGAGCAGCACGACCCTGACCGGTGGTGGGCGGGTCGCGTGCTCGAGCGCCGACGGCCCGGGCCCGACGAGGGTCAGCCGGGCGGCGCCCGGACGCGTGACGCGGAAAGACTGGCGATGAAGCTGCGCGAACCGGATCGTCTTGGGCTGCACCAGGCGGCCCGCCACCCTGAGTGCCTCGTCCCAGGTCACTTGCGTGAAGCGTCGTGGCGTCGGGCCGCTCGCAGCGGGGTCGCGCTCGTACAGTCCGTCGACGTCCTTGAGGAGGATGCAGTCGACACCGAGTCTGCGGGCCAGGAAGAGCGCGGTGTAGTCCGATCCGCCCCGGCCCAGCAGCACGGCCCGGTTCGCCTCGTCGTGCGCCAGGAACCCGGGCACGACGACCGCCTGCGCCTCGGCGAGCGTCGCCCGCAGCAGCCCGAGGTCCACGTCGTGCGGCTCGGCATCGACCGGGTCACCGTGTGCGCACAGCCCGAGCTGTTCCGGCGGAAGCAACCGGGAGGGGACTCCGTGCTGCGCGAGGGACAGGGCCAGCATGGCCGCCGACTCCAGTTCGCCGCTACCGACCAGCGCCGCATACGCGTGCGGATCCGCACACCCGCCGACGGCTTGCGCGCGCTCGATCAGCCGGTCGGTGACCCCGGCAAAGGCCGAGACGACCGCGACGACCTTGCGTCCCTCGCGGACGTGGCGATAGATCTCGTCCACGGCGACGGGCAGGTCGGCGGGGGAGCGCAGCACGGAGCTGCCGAACTTCAGGACGATCGCTTCTTCTCGCATGGCATGCAGGCCTCGTTGCAGTGGGTCGCGCCGGACGCACGGACGTCGGGCGGGCGCCAACCGGGCCTGGTGCTTGCGGGAGCAGCGGGAATAAAAAACCCGCTCGGCCCACGGGCGGAGCAGGTGCTGCTTCGCTCGCTTTAGCTGTATTTCTTACGCGCCCGCAAGCTGAGGCTCAAATCGGCGCTGCAAGATATGGTAAGCAAGTCGCCGTGACGGGGTCAATGCGGTCAACCGAGGCGCCTGGTGCCCGCTCCTCCGTCCGTGTCGGACGTGCCTCTCGGCCGCCGTCCTCATTACACTGGCGGTCCGGAGAGCGGATCGGAATCGCCATGGACAAGCGCCTCGACGAACTCCTGCACCTGCTGGACCTGGAGCGCCTGGAGGTCAACCTGTTTCGCGGCGTCAGCCGCGACATCGGCTCGCCGCAAGTGTTCGGCGGACAGGTGCTCGGCCAGGCGCTGGTGGCAGCGTCGAGGACCGTGGAGGACCGGGAGAGGGTCGTGCACTCCCTGCATGCATATTTCCTGCGTCGCGGCGACTTCAATGCGCCGATCGTCTACCAGGTGGAGCGCAGCCGCGATGGTCACAGCTTCACCAGCCGACGCGTCGTCGCCATCCAGCACGGCCAGCCCATCCTGACGATGTCCTCGTCATTCCAGAAGCCGGAGGAAGGCGCGGAGCACCAGGCCCCGATGCCGGACGTGCCGCCACCCGAGGAACTCGCCGACGTGGGGCAGCTCAGCGCCGAGGTGCTCGAGCGCGTGCCGGAGCACGTGCGGCGCTTCTTCAAGCACTACCGTCCCTTCGAGTTCCGGCACGTGCGCCCGCCGGACTACCGCAACCCGGAGAAACGGGATCCCGTCAAGCACGTCTGGTTCCGCTTCGTCGACACGGTCCCCGACGACCAACCGCTGCATCGCTGCCTGTTGGCCTACGTGTCGGACTACCACCTGCTCGACACCGCCAACCTGCCTCACGGCCAGCCATTCTTCGAGCTGCAGATGGCGAGCATCGACCACGCGATCTGGTTCCACCGGGACGTGCGCGTCGACGAGTGGCTGCTGTACGCGATCGACAGCCCGAGCCGTTCCGGCGCGCGCGGCTTTGCCCGGGGCAGTCTCTTCAAGCGCGACGGCGTGCTCGTCGCGAGCGTCGCGCAGGAAGGCCTGATCCGCGAGCGCGCGGGCGGCTGGCAGGGAGCACGGCCGCCGGGGGCTGCGAGCCAGCCCTGAATCGGAGGCGGCGGTCGCGGAAGGATCTCGGCTCCCGAGCCTGAACGGGATCAGCGGCCGTCGGTGATTCCTCCCGCCAACGCCGGGTCGGCGAGCGTCAGCTTCCGGATTCAGGATCTGAGCACGATTGTCCGGCTCTTCGCGACGAAGATCCGGTGCTCTGCGTGCCAGCGTACTGCACGGTTCAGCACCACGCTTTCGAGGTCGTGGCCGATCTCGATGAGAGTGTCGGGTCCCATGGTGTGGTCGACGCGCTCGACTCCCTGCTCGATGATGGGACCGTCATCCAGCTCCGCAGTGACATAGTGAGCAGTGGCGCCGATTATCTTCACGCCCCGTTCGTAGGCCTGATGATACGGCCTGGCGCCTTTGAATCCGGGCAGGAAAGAGTGATGAATGTTGATGCAGCGGCCGCTCAGGTGTCTGCAGGAGGGTTCCGACAGAATCTGCATGTAGCGCGCGAGAACGAGCAGGTCGGCCTCGACCTCGTCGAAGAGTCCCAGCAGTCGAGCTTCCTGTTCTGCCTTTCCGTCTCCAGTGAACGGCAGGTGATGGAAAGGCAGCCCGTACCACTCCACGAGGCGACGCTGCGTCTCATGATTGGACGCGACGCCGACAACGTCTATGGGCAGCACGCCGACACTCCAGCGGTGCAGGAGGTTGTTGAGGCAGTG
>LJNS01000061.1 GCA_001303245.1 Gammaproteobacteria bacterium SG8_30 | reverse complement strand
GCTCGGTCTCGCGGACACCCGCGCCACCTCGGCCGCGAGGCGGGAACGCCCGGCAGCACCTCACAGGCGTGCCGGACGCGACGGGGTGTCCCCCGGCGAGCGACTAAGATCGACCCGGAGCGAGCGGGGGACACCCCCGAGCAAGACGGCACGCCCGGGCGCCGCGCGGCACCGGCGCGCCTAAGAGTCGGGCCGCAAGCGCTCGAGGGCGGCACGGGCGGTGGCGTTGCCGGGCTCGAGCTCGAGGGCACGCTCGAGGGCGGCGATGGCTTCGGCGCGGCGGCCGAGCAGGGCCAGCGCGTGGCCGAGGACCAGCCACGAGTTGACGGCCTGCGGCCCGAGCCCCGCGGCCCGGCGCGCGTAGCGCAGCGCGTCCTGCGGCCGCTGCCGCTCGATCAGCGCTGCAGCCGCCTCGAACTGCAATGCATGGGCGGTCGGAAAGGCATCGGCGAGCACCGTCGTGACATGGGCGTAACCTGCCACGTCGCCGGTCTCCCGGTAGTGCCTGCGCAGCGCGTCCTGCGCGCGTGGCCAGTCGGTCTGTTCGCGGAAGAGCGCCTGAGCCAGGCGCTCGCCCTCGGACGTCGCGGGAGGCAACCGGTAGTCCTCCTGCCTGTCGCGGAAGGGCCAGCCGGACTTCAGCCGGCCGACCTTGTACTCGCCCAACCACCGGTCGATCTCGGTCACCGGCATCTCGGTCCTTGCGACCTCCCCCCGGACGGACACCTCCGGCTCGCCGAGCAGGTCGCTCTCGAGGAGTGCGTCGAAGAACGCGTCCGCCAGCAGGAAATAGCCGTCGAGGTTCGGATGAACGTGCTCGAGCATGAGGCTCGCCCCGACGATGCCACCGGGGCTTGCATCGGCGAGCCGCTGCTGGGAATCGACGACCGTTGCACGTTCTCGAGCGGCGACGCGCCGCACGATGTCGTTGAACGCACCCGGTGCGCGGAAACGCAATTCGTCGAGATCCCGCGCGCTGCGATAGGCCTCGCGCGCACCCCCGCTATCGCCCGCGGCCTCGAGCTGTCGGCCACGCTCGAATGCCTCCCGCGCCCGCGCGCCGGCGAACGGCGGCTGGTCGCGCTCGTTCGAGGCCACCGTGCCGATGAACACGGGTACGCCCGCGCGCCGGTAGGTCGCCAGCAACTCGCCGAGGTTGTGCTCGTACTGGTCGAGCCCGCGCCGGTACAGCGTCGAGTCGAGCGGTATGGAGCGCTCGCCCGCCACGCGCGCCATGAGCGTCTCGTCCCCCGCCGTCGGCGGCGCGGGAGGCGCTGCCACGCGCGGCAGGAACGACTGCATGAGCTGGAACAGCCGGAGCTCCCGCACCGCCAGGTATGCGCGCGTGACCCAGGGCGAGGAAGCGAGGCGCATCGTCGAGCCCACGCCGAGGATGCCGAGATACTCGTTGTGGCCGATGTAGACGACGACGGCATCCGGCTGCTGCGCGAGGATCTCCGGGGCGAAGTCGACCAGCGCGTAGCTGTTGACCGCCGCCATCGCCGTCTGGATGACCTCGATCTCACGCTCCGGCCAGACGAGCCGCAGGCGCTGTTCGAGTTCGCCGGCGAGAGACGCCCCGAGACCGTAGGGAAAGCCTGCCGCGCTCGAAGCGCCCTGCACCACCACGCGGAAGGAGCCCGGCGCCCTGGAGGCACGGAAGTAGGCCGTCTCAATCGACACCGAAGGCGCCTGCATCGGGTCCGGGACCAGGCGCAGCACGGCGCGGGGATTGGCCTGCCGGTATCCGGGCATTCCGGGTGCGTCGATGAACAGCGGCTCGAGATCGTGCCCGTAGCCCGCCACCCGCAGCCCGCCCTCGACGAGGGCGAGCATTGCGAGCGGCAGCAACACCGTGACCAGCGCCAGCGACCAGCGAGGCGTTCCGCGCCTTGCTGCGGCCCGGGCGTCCGCGGCCGCGGCGGCCGGCGCATCGCTTGCAGCTCGTGAATCCGCCTTCCGGCGCTTTCTGCGGGCCATCGCGAAATCCTATCCTCCCGCACCGGCTCCGCGGGCCGAAAAGAAAAGGGGATGCGGGTATCCCCGCATCCCCTCGTGAGGTCCGCCGGGCGCGGCTTACGGGCCGCTGACGGTCAGCTCCGGCGCACCGCTCTCGGGCACCAACAGGCTGAAGTCGTAGGTCCCGATCGTCGGCACGGTGATGCCGATGTTGCCGCTCGAGCTGGAGCAGTCGAGCGCGAGCGGCGTGCCGACCTCGATCGGCGTCGACGAGCCGCAGTTGGTCGCACCGCCGGTCGTCCCGCCCCAGTCGGAGTCGGCGATCTTGAAGTCGTCCGCCCCCGGGGCCAGGAACTTCGTGCCACGATAGACGCGGCCGCCGACGTAGCGCATCGCGTTGCCCGGCCCGTCGCTCCAGTCGCCCGCCAGCCCGCGGATGAACAGGTCGAGGTCGAACGGCGTCTTCTCGACCGTCAGCAGGAGCGAGGCCGGGTTGCTGGCATCCACCCGGGAACGTGATGCTCAGGTTCTGCGAGTCGTTGTTGCAGGTGAGCGCGAAGGGCTGCCCCGGAGTGACCGTGCCGTCCTGGTCGCCGGGACGGCCGCAGTTCGTCGCACCTCCCGTGTCACCACCCCAGCTGTTGTCCGCGACCTTGAAGTCGTAGGAACCCTGCGGCAAGGCGGGGATCACGACCCGGTAGGTGTCGACCGCATCCCACACGAGCGGTGCCGTCGGCGCCGGACCGTTGCCCCAGTCGTTGAAGCCGCCGCGGATGAACACGGTGGTGGCACCGAAGAACGGCTCCGTCGACACCGTCAGCACGGGTGCCGCCGTGTCCGACGCGTCGAGGTCGAACACGTAGTTACCGTTCGCCGGTGCGTTCAACGCCAGGTTCTGCGAGTTGCTCGCACAGGTCAGCGGGGTCGGCGCACCGAGCTTGACCTCGAGGCCGCCCGCCCCGTCCGGCGCGCCGCAGTTGGTGTCGGCGATCCAGTTGGCGTCGGCGACCTTGAACTCCGATGCCCCCGCGGTCACCGGGAAGGTGACCGCATAGTCCACGCCTCCCAGGAACGTGAACTTGCGCTCCGGGTTGTCGGACCAGTCGCCGTTGATGCCCCGCACGAACAACTCGCGCGCGAACGGTGCGCAGGAGGTCTGCTCGGCACGGACGAACACGGCCGTCGTGCGCGCAGGCACCGAGAAGCCGCTGGCACTGTGGGTCGCGGTCTGCACTACCGGGTCCGTGGAGGCCGCGAGCGCGGGGTGCAGCGTCCAGGTCTCGGCAGGGTAGTAGCCGAGCGTCCGCGGGTCGTCAGAGGCGTTGACGATCACCATGATCGCGCCCTCGGCCGGCGAGAGACCGCTTGGGTCCGCGCAGCCGTCGATGCGCATGGCGACGAGGCCCGGCACCTGGAAGGGACCGGTGTTCTCGAAGCTCACGCGCTTCTCGATCTCGGCCGCCGTGCGCAGGCGGAAGAGTTCCGAGCTCTTCCGGATCTCCAGCATTTCCTGCACGTGGTCGAACACGCGCTGCCGTGACGCCTGGTCCGGCACCGCGTTCACGTTGAACACGGTGGCCGTCAATTGCGCATTCCAGCTCGCCTTGTTGTCACCCTCGAGCGGCAGGCCCTGGTTCCAGTGGGACGTCGCGAGCGTCCAGTCGATCTCGTTGAACCAGTCGCCCGAGTCGTAGGAATTCCGGTCCATGGACTTCGAGCGGAGGATGTCCGAGCCCGCGTGCAGGAACGGGATGCCCTGGCCCAGCAGCACGATCGACAGGCCCACGTTCTGCGCGCGCACGCGGTCGGCGAGCGGCGTGTTGGCCGGGTGCTTGTACTGGCTGATGTCCCAGAGTGCCTCGTTGTCGTGCTTGGAAATGTAGTTGATCGCCTCCTGCGGGTCCTCCGTGTAGCCCGAGTCCTGGCCGCGGTAGTCGACCTCCGAGCCGAGTGTCTGGTTGCCTTCGGAGTCCACGAAGCTGTAGTTCCTGAGGCCACCGGCCATCCAGACGCGGATGTTGTCCGTGTCGGCGATCAATGCCAGGCGGTCGTCGTTCGAGCCCGTGTTGGACGAGTTCGGGTCGTAGTACCAGCCCGAGATGAATCCCTGGTTGGTGATGTGGGCATTGCCGCTGTCGAACGGCCCGCCACCCCGGATGGGATCGCGGATGCGGTCGCTGAAGCTGCCGATACCCGTGCCGCCGAGGTTGGCCTGGCGCGAGGTGACGAAGCGCTGATCGTTCTGCACCGCGCCGAAGTTCCAGCCCTCGCCGTAGATGTAGACATCGGGATTCACCGCCTGCACGGCGTCCCGGAACTCCAGCATCGACGACAGCGGGTGGAAGGTCATGATGTCGAAGCGGAAGCCGTCGATCTTGTAGTCCCTGACCCAGCGGACGCCCGTGTCGACCATCAGCTTTTCCATCATCAGGAACTCGGCGGCCGTGTCGTCACAGCAGGAGTCCCGCAGGACGTTGCCGGTGGTCTCGTTGCGGCGGTGGTAGTAGCCCGGAACGATGCGGTCGAGAACGGACTTCGGGCTCTGGCCGGAGGCATTGGTATGGTTGTAGACCACGTCCATGACCGTGCCGAGCCCGGCATCCGCGATGCCCTTGACCATGCGGCGGAACTCGAGGATTCGCTGCGGCCCGTTCGGGTCGGTGGAGTAGCTGCCCTCGGGCGCGCCGAAGTGCAGCGGGTCGTAGCCCCAGTTGAAGCCGTCGAGGTCGCGGAGCCAGTTGGCGATCTGCTGCGGCCGCTCGAGCTGGCCGTTCGCCACGGCATCCTCCATCGCCTGGCGGATGGTCTTGCCGGCATCGCTGGCGCAGAGACTCGCGGCCGCGGCATTGGCGGCGCAGAGGTCCTCGACCGGGTCGTCGATCTCGACGCGGTCAGCGGGGTTCTCCTTGATCGTCGCGATGTCGAAGGCCGGCAGGACGTGCACGTGAGTCAGGCCCGCCGCGGCGAGCGCCTCGAGATGATTGCGACCTGCCGTGCCCGGCACGTCGAAGGCCGTGAACTTGCCACGATCGGCGGCCGGCACCGAGCTGTCGGCGATGCTGAAGTCGCGCACGTGCAGCTCGTACACGACGATGTCCTCCGGCGCCTCGATGGCCGGCTTGACGATCGTGTCCCATCCCGCCGGCTTGAGGTCGGCGTCGTCGAGGTTGACGAACTGGCTGCGCACGCTGTCGGTCGCGAGGCTGACCGAGTACGGGTCCGTCACCTCGTTGGTAACTAGCGCGTCCACGGCCGGCGAGTAGACCCGCAGATTGAGGGTGTAGAACTTGCGGTCCCAGGCCGCGGTGCCGTCGACGGTCCAGATGCCGCTGGCCTCATCCAGCGTCATCGGCACCTCCTCGATCAGCGTGCCGTCAGCCTCGTAGACCTTGACCGAGACGCCCGGATCGGTGAGCGCCGTCGGCGCCCACACGGCGAGCGAGGGTGCGCTGCCGGCGTAGGTGACGCCGAGCGACTGGTCGTAGGCGGCCTCCGCGTAGAGATCGTCGAGCGCACCCGGAATCTGAACCAGCGTACCGCCCACCGGGTTGCCGCTGCCGTCGTAGCCCATGGCCACGAGCTGCTGGCGGGCGAGGTCCTTCGCTGCGGCGATCGCGTCGGCGGGCAGCGCCCAGGCGTCGAGCCCGGCGAGATGCCGCTGCTTGTCGAGTGTCGGTGCAGTGGCGCTCGAGAGCGTCACGGACTGGTAGTTGCCCGACAGCCCCTGCAGGCCGGCCTTGATGGAGGCATCGGCGGAGGCCAGCAGGCGCACCTCGGTCGCGCCCTCGGGCAGGTCCCACAACAGGGTATCGTCCGTGACCCAGTGGGCCGCCGCGCCCGTGATGCGCAGCGCCGCCGCGCCGCCGGGCGGCACGGGACTCACGTCGTTGACCTCCGACACCACGAAGACGATGTTGCCCTCGGCGATGCGGATGAACTGGTCCGGACCCGGATCCTTGGTGTCGCCCTTGTGGATGATGAAGCCCAGCACTTCCGGGAACTCGGCCACGTCGTCCGGATCCGCGCTGTAGGGCGGATTCGTGTTCTGCGGCAGCCCGATCCGGTAGTACGCGCCGTAGACCGGGTCGATGCCCTCGGAGAGGTACTCGCCCGGCGTGGCGAATTCCGTCCACGCGGGCCCTGCGGGCGTGACCGGGAACAGGTGCAGGCCCCAGCCGTCGTACTCGCCGTCGGGACGGAAGTAGTAGAGGATCACCTCGTCCGCGCCGGACGGCAGCCCTGCGGGCGCACCCACGCGCGCGGTGCCGGATCCGGCGAACGTGTAGAGGCTCTGGGAGCCGTCACCGGGATAGGCCGTGATGGTCTCAGACGTTCCACCGTCATTGACCGTGTAGGTCAGCGCCGTGTAGGGCGTGAACGACACTCCCGTGACGCGGCACCCGAAGCTGCCGTCCGGCGTGCAGTCGAGCGTCTGCCCGCCCACCGTGATGGTGGTGCCGGTGTAGTCGCCCGTCCGGTTGCGGTAGTAGATCGAGGTCGTCTTCGTCGAGGGCCGGAACTCCGGCCGCGACGTCCACTTGAAGTCCTGCACGCCGATGTTGCCGGCGCCGCCGAGGTTCTCGATCACGACCCGGGCGATGCGCGCCGCCCCGCCGCGGGCCTCCTCCGCCACGGACACGTTGCCCGTGAGGTCCTCGATCTCGTTGATCGGCGCGCCGGTGGTGTCGAGGACGCTGATCTTGACGACCGGCTCGGGCTCGCCGGGATCCGGCCCGCCGCCGCCATCATCCGGCGGGGACACCGTCACGCTGGGCGCGGCCGCGTTGAAGCTGAAGGTGTAGGTGTTGGCCTCGGAGATGGTCAGCAGCAAGTTCTGCGACAGGGACTCGCAGGAGAGCGTGAACGGCACGCCGATCGCCACCGGCTTCGGCGACTCGAAGGCGCCGCAGTTGGTCGGGCCCGACCAGTCGGCGTCGGCCACCTTGAACTGGTAGTCGCCGGGCTCGAGCGTGATCTTGACCTCGAGGACGTTGTCGGCGACCTCGCGCAGCCGGTTGCGGCCGCTCGCCGCCCAGTCGTCCTGCACGCTGCCGCGGACGAACATCGGGATGTCGAACGGCGGGGAAACCGCCTGGGAGACCGCGCTGGTGCTGCCCGTACCCGTCTTGGAGGCGCCGACCGAGGATCCTGCCGCTGCGCCGGCCACGGTGTCGAAGCTGACGAGGTCCGCCGGGGTGGTCAGGTCGACGGTCGCAGTCTCGCCCTCGGCGATCACCCAGGCGCCGGTGCCAGGCACCGAGCCGCCCGTGAACTGCGCGGAATACGGCGGCGTGCCGACGATCAGCGGCGTCGTGGCCTGCGCGGTGAAGTCGGCGGAGACGCTGACCGGGTTCTCCTGGGTGACGTCGCCACCCGAATCCGGCTTGCGGTCGTCGGTGCTGCCGCTGCATGCGGCGAGCGCCATCGCGGCCGAAATCCACAAGAGTCTTGCGGCAAACCCGGGGAATGAACGCAGCATCAGCTATCTCCCGGTCACGCCTGCGCGGATCGAAAGAGGGAGCCATCTGGCGCGGCAGGACAAATCGTTCCCGGAGCACGAGCGGCGGGTGGCCGGTGCCGGGTTTGATCTGTCAGCTGCGCTAAACCCCCCTGTTTCCATCCGGTGCAGGCGGACTTGTCCCTGTTGTTGTCCCGTCGTCGGCGACGACAGTGGGAAAAATGCCACCGTGCGCTGCAACAACGCAAGTGCGATCTGGCCTCCGGTGGCCTGTCCTGTACATAGGGTCAGGCTGCACCCGGCGGGATGGCCTCGAGGACGAGCAAGGAATGTGCCGGCAGTGCGACCGGGCCTGGCGCCAGTCGGCCCCCTTCGCTGCGCTGGCCCGACGTGTCGGCCAGGATCCGCCAGCTTCCGTCTCCGGGCCCGGGCAGGCCGAAGTCGCCCTCCCGGGACTCGGCGGAAAAGAGCACGAGCAGGTCGCCCTTGGTTGCATCGCCCTCGCGAACCCGCGCACCGAGACGCATGCCGAGGCGCCTGAGACCGTGATCGTTCCAGTCCTGTGCAGCCATCTCCCGGCCGTCAGGATGCAGCCAGGCGACGTCCGTCGACTGGCCGGCAGTCGGCGAGCCCTTGAAGAAGGTCTCGCGTCGCAGCTCGCGGCGCGCGTGCCGCAGCGCGACGAGTCGGGCCACGAATCCGCTCAGGGCCTGCTGCTCGTCGTCCAGTTCCCAGTCGATCCAGTTCAGGGCGTTGTCCTGGCAATAGGCGTTGTTGTTGCCGCCCTGGCTGCGGCCGAACTCGTCGCCCGCCTGCAGCATGGGCACCCCCTGCGACAGGAACAGCGTGGCCAGCATGTTGCGCATCTGTCGCAGCCGCAGCGTCTGCACCGCCGGGTCGTCGGTCGGGCCCTCGACGCCGCAGTTCCAGCTCAGGTTGTCGGTGTGCCCGTCGCGGTTGTGCTCGAGGTTGGCCTCGTTGTGTTTGTCGTTGTAGGAGACGAGGTCCGCCAGCGTGAACCCGTCGTGCGCGGCGACGAAGTTGATGCTGGCGGCTGGCCGCCGTCCGCCGCTGCGGAACAGGTCGCTCGACCCCGCCAGCCGCTCGGCGAGGCTCGCGACCATGCCCCCATCGCCACGCCAGAACGAGCGCACCGTGTCCCGGTAGCGGTCGTTCCATTCCGACCAGCCGGCCGGGAAGCGCCCGAGCTGATACCCGCCCGGCCCGAGGTCCCAGGGCTCGGCGATCAGCTTGGTGTAGCCGAGCAGCGGATCCGAGCTCAGCGCACTGAAGAACGGTGCCAGGGCCGAGAAGCCCGCCGCATCGCGGCCGAGCACGGGCGCCAGGTCGAAACGGAAGCCGTCGACGCGCATGACGCTCGCCCAGTAGCGCATGCTCGAGAGGACCATCGCCCGCACGCCGGGGTGCTCGAGATCCACCGTGTTGCCGCAGCCGGTGTGGTTCTCGTAGTGACGCGCGTCGTGCCGAAGCAGCCGGTACCAGGAGGCGTTGTCGAGGCCTCGCATCGAGAGCGTCGGCCCGCCCGTACCGCCCTCGGCCGTGTGGTTGTAGACGACGTCGAGGATGACCTCGAGGCCCGCGTCGTGCAGCGCGCGCACCATCTGCTGGAACTCGCGGACGGGATCCTCGACGGCGTACAGGCGCGATGGCGCGGACCAGGCGATCGGGTTGTAGCCCCAGTAGTTGGTGAGCCCGCGCTCGAGAAGGAACTCCTCCGCCAAAAACGCGTGACAGGGCATCAGCTCGACGGCGGTCACGCCGAGCGACCTGAGGTGTTCGATCACCGCCGGCACGGTGAGCCCGAGGTACTTGCCGCGCCACTCCGGCGGCACCGCGGGATGCTGCTTCGTGAACCCCCGGACGTGCAGCTCGTAGAGGACGGTGTCCCGCCAGGGCGTGGCCGGCGCCCGCGTCCGGCCCCAGTCGAAAGCCGGGTCCACGACGCGGCTGCGCGGGACAAAATCCGCGGAATCGCTCGGATCGGGCGCGCCGTTGGGGAGGTTCAGGTCGGTGTCGTAGAGCGCCGGATCGGGCCAGACCTCGCCGACCAGGTCGAGCGCCATCGGGTCCAGCAGCAGCTTCTGGGGGTTGAAGCGGTGGCCGGAAGCCGGCTCCCAGGGCCCGTGCGCCCTGAAGCCGTAGAGCGTGCCGGGTTTCGCGCGCGGCGCCGGCACGAAGCCGTGCCAAACGTCGCCGGTCCGGCCGGGCAGCGCCAGCACGTCTCGCGCCTCGCCCACACCCTCGTCGAACAGGCAGAGGTCGATGCGCTCGGCATGGGCCGAATACACGGCGAAGTTCACGCCTTCCCCGCTCCAGGCCGCTCCGAACGGGCGTGGTGATCCCGGCCTGATCGCCGTCTGGGCCTTGGCCATCAAATGATCCCCTCCCGGCCGACGTCGCTCAGCCGCACCTGGCCGAGCCGTCGGCGGCGTTTACCAGGATACCCGTCAACCCGACTGCCGGCGGTAGATGACTGCGCAGAGCGGCGGCAAGGTGACCCTCAGCGAGTACGGAAACCCGTTCCACCCCTCGGACTCGGCCCGTGCGCGATCCTGCCGCGAGTAGCTGGATCCACCGTAGAACGGCGCGTCGGAGTCGAACAGGCAGACGTATTCGCCCGGCTCCTCCACGCCGATCCGGTAGCCGTCGCGCGGCACCGGTGTCGCGTTGAACATGCACACGACGGCCGGTGCGGACGGATCGCCCGGCCGACCCCGACGGAAGCCGAACACGCTTTCCGCCGCGTTGTGCAGGTCGATCCAGCGGAAGCCGTCCGGGTCCCAGTCCGTGGCATGCAGGCCGCCGAGTTCCGCGTAGAGACGGTTGAGGTCGCGGACGCACAGCTTGAGCCCGGCGTGGCGGGCGTCGTCGAGCAGCGCCCAGTCGAGCGCCTCCCAGTCGCGCCACTCGTGCCACTGCCCGAGCTCGCCGCCCATGAACAGCAGCTTCTTGCCAGGGTGCACGGCCATGTACGTGTACAGGAGCCGCAGGTTGGCGTGCTGTTGCCAGGGGTCGCCCGGCATCTTGCCGAGGAGCGAGCCTTTGCCGTGCACGACCTCGTCGTGCGACAGCGGCAGCATGAACCGCTCCGACCAGGCGTACATGAACGAGAACGTGATCAGGTTGTGCTCGTGGCTGCGGTACACCGGGTCGAGCGAGAAGTAGCGCAGGGTGTCGTTCATCCAGCCCATGTTCCACTTCATCGCGAAGCCGAGGCCGCCGTGCTCCGCGGGCTGCGTGACGCCCGGAAAGGCGGTGGACTCCTCGGCGACCGTCAGCACGCCGGGGTAATAGTGGCGGACGGTACCATTCAGCTGGCGCAGGAAATCGATGGCATCGAGGTTCTCGCGGCCGCCGTAGCGATTGGGGACCCACTGGCCGGGTTCGCGGCTGTAGTCCAGGTAGAGCATCGACGCGACCGCGTCCACGCGCAGCCCGTCGACGTGGTAGTGCTCTAGCCAGTACATGGCATTGGCCACGAGGAAGTTGCGGACCTCGTGGCGGCCGTAGTTGAAGATCTTGGTGCCCCAGTCCATGTGCTCGCCGAGGCGCGGGTCGGCGTGCTCGTAGAGCGCCGTGCCGTCGAAGTGCGCGAGGCCGTGGTCGTCGCGCGGGAAGTGCGCGGGAACCCAGTCGATGATCACGCCGATGCCGGCCTGGTGGCAGCGATCGACGAAGTGCATGAAGTCCTGCGGCGTGCCGAAACGCGCCGTCGGGGCGTAGTAGCCCGCCACCTGGTAGCCCCAGGAGGCGTCGAGCGGGTGCTCCGACACGCCCATCAGCTCGATGTGCGAGTAGCCGAGGTCCCTGGCGTAGGGAATGAGCTCCTCGGCCGCCTCGTGCCAGTTCATGAACGGCGGGTAGCGGCCGCGCCGGCTCCGCCAGGACGACAGGTGCACCTCGTACGCGGCGATCGGCCGCGAGGCCGGGTCGGAGACCGCCCGCTCGCGCATCCAGGCCGCGTCGCCCCACTCGTAGCCGTCGAGCTCGGTGACGATCGAGCAGTTCTCGGGCCGCAACTGCATTGCGAAGCCGTACGGATCCGCCTTGAGCAGCGTGCGACCGTCGCGCGTGCGGATCTCGAACTTGTACGGCGTGCCGGGCCCGACGTCGGGAATGAACAGCTCCCACACACCGCTGCCGCCGCGCGTCTGCATCGGGTGGCGCCGGCCGTCCCAGAGGTTGAACGGGCCCACCACGCTGACGCGCTCGGCATTCGGCGCCCAGACCGCAAATCGCGTGCCGGCAAGGCCGTCGAGCGTGACAGGGTGGGCCCCGAGCTTCAGGTAGATGCGGTGGTGATTGCCCTCGCCGAACAGGTACAGGTCGTAGTCCGAGAGCTGCGGACTGAAGTAATAAGGATCGTGCCGCTCGCGGACGTGGCCGCCGGGATAGCGGATCCGGAGCCGGTAGGGAACGATCGGCCGGCGGTGCGGCAGCGCGCCCTCGAAGAGCCCATCCGGGTGCAGCCTGCGAAGACGCCGCGCCTGCAGGGGATCCTCGTCCTCCCAGAAGACGGACACGTCCTCCGCGCCAGGCTCGAGCACCCGCACCACGCAGCGCGGCGGGCCGCCGGGCTGCGGATACTCGTGATAGCCGAGTACGGATCGGGGCTCGCCATGCCTCGCCTGCACGAGCGCCTCGATCTCGCTGCGGCTGAGGCTCTCCGTCTCTGGCATGCGATGTCCTTGCTCGCTGGGTCCGCCGCCGGCCCGTCAGATGACGGGTCGGACGTCCCAGATGCTGTCCGCGTACTCGCGGATGCTGCGGTCGCTCGAGAACGTTCCCATAGACAGCGTATTGATCGCGGCGCGGCGGCTCCAGTCGTCGGGCAGGCGGAACAGGGCGTCGACCCGCTCCTGGGCCGCCGCGTAGGCGGCGAAATCGGCAAGCACCAGGAACGGCTCGCCGTCGCCGAGCAGCCGGTTCACGACCGGCTTGGCGGCATCCGCGTCGTCGGGCGTGAAGAAGCCCGAGTCGAGCATGTCGAGCGCCTCGCCCAGCGCGTCGTTGCCGGCGACGAAGTCCTGCGGAACGTAGCCGCGCTCGCGCAGCGCGCGGGTCTCGCCCGAGTCCATGCCGAAGATGAAGATGTTCTCCTCGCCCACCCGGTCGCGGATCTCGATGTTCGCGCCGTCGAGCGTGCCGATGGTCAGCGCACCGTTCAGCGAGAGCTTCATGTTGCCCGTGCCGGAGGCCTCCATTCCGGCCGTCGAGATCTGCTCCGACAGGTCGGCCGCAGGCATGATGCGCTGCGCGAGCGACACGTCGTAGTCGGGCAGGAACACCACCCGCAGGCGCCCCTCGATCGCCGGGTCGGCGTTGACCACGTGGGCCACGTTGTTGATCAGCATGATGATGGCTTTCGCCATGGCGTAGCCCGGCGCGGCCTTGCCGGCGAACATGACCGTCCGCGGCACGAGGTCGGCCTTGTCCGTCCGCAGCCGGTTGTAGCGCGTGATGACGTACAGCAGGTTGAGCAGCTGCCGCTTGTACTCGTGGATGCGCTTGACCTGCACGTCGAACATCGAGACCGGGTCCACCTCGATCCCGCAACGCGTCCGGATGACCTGCGCGAGCCGGCGCTTGTTCTCGCGCTTGACTTCGCGGAACCGCTCCCGGAACTCCAGTTGCTGCGGCGCATCGCGCATCCGGTCGAGCTCCTCCAGGTCGTTCTCCCAGGCGTGGCCCAGCCGCTCGGTGATGAGGGCCGACAGTCCGGGGTTCGACTGCTTGAGCCAGCGGCGCACCGCGATGCCGTTGGTCACGTTCGTGAAGCGTGCCGGAAACATCTCCGCGAAGTCCGCGAAGATGGTCTGCCGCATCAGCTCGGAGTGCAGCTTCGCCACGCCGTTGACCCGGCGGCTGCCCACGACCGCCAGGTGGGACATCCGCACCTGGCGGCCGTGGTCCTCGTCGATGATGGACATGCGCCGCCGCCGCTCGTTGTCCCCCGGGAATCTCACGGCGACCTGGTCGAGGAACTCGCGGTTGATGACGTAGATGATCTGCAGGTGCCGCGGCAACTGCCTCTCGAACGTCGCCACCGGCCAGGTCTCGAGCGCCTCCGGCAGCAGCGTGTGATTGGTGTAGCCGAACACCTCGCGCGTGATGTCCCAGGCGGGCGACCAGTCCATCTCGTACTCGTCGACGAGCAGCCGCATCAGTTCCGGAATTGCCAGCGTCGGGTGCGTGTCGTTGAGCTGGATCGCAACCGCGTCGCCGAGTTCCTCGAGGCGTCGGCCTTCCGCCAGGTGCGTCGCCAGCAGGTCCTGGATGCTCGCGCTCACGAAGAAGTACTGCTGGCGGAAACGCAGCTCGCGACCCTGCGGCGTGGAATCGTCCGGGTACAGGACGCGCGAGACGTTCTTGGCCGCGATCTGCTCCTCGACCGCGCCGTAGTAGTTGCCCGCGTTGAAGGAGCTGATGTGGAAGGGCGTGATCGCCCGGCCCGACCACAGACGGAGGTGGTTGACCGTGGGGCTGCGGTTGCCGGGGACCAGGTGGTCGAAGCCGATCGCCATCAGGTCCTGGGTTTCGATCCAGCGATGCCGCACCTTCCCGTCCGGGCCGCGCTGCGCCTCGCAGCGACCGCCGAAGCGGATGGTGTACTGCGCGTCGCTGCGCGGGATTTCCCAGGGATTGCGCAGCCTCAGCCAGCTGCTCGCCACCTCGTGCTGGCCACCGCCACTGCCGATCACCTGCGTGAAGATGCCGTAGTCGTAGCGGATGCCGTAGCCGACCGCCGGGTACTGCAGGGTCGCGAGCGAGTCCAGGAAGCAGGCCGCCAGCCGTCCGAGACCGCCGTTGCCGAGGCCGGGATCGACCTCGATCGCGGCGATCTCGTCGAGGTCCATGCCGAAGTCGGCGAGGACGGTGCGGGCCTCGCTCACGAGCTCGCCGTCGAGGCTCGACAGCGCGTTGACCAGCGAGCGCCCCGGCAGGAACTCGACGGACAGGTAGCAGATGCGCTTGGCGTGGCTGCGATGCAGCCGGCGCTGCGTGGCCAGCCAGCGGTTCGTCAGCTCCTCGCGCGTCGCCAGCGACAGGGCGTCGTAGAAGTCGCGGGGGGTGGCCGTGTCCGGGTCCTTGCCGAGGTGCCGCGTCAGGTGCTTGACCAGCGCCGCCCGCACCAATCCCGGCGCGAGCGTCGGCCCGCCCCAGATGCCCGTGCTGTCGGCCGCTAGTTCCATGCCAGCTCTCCGTCCGGCCCCTGCCGGATTGCGTTGCCCGTCATCCGTGATCCCCTCTCTCACCTGGCCGCCACAGCGCGTACACGCTGCGCATCCGCGGCGAGCGCGAATAATCCTTCGGCAGGGTCGCTCGCGTCCAGTCTTCTGCCACGAGCCTGCCCAGCGCGTCGCGATCGAGGCTGAAACGGCGCAAATTGGTCGAGAAGATCAGCAGCCCGCCCGGCGCAAGCCTGCGCAGCGCACCATGAATGAGCGCGACGTGGTCGCGCTGCACGTCGAGGGTGCGCTCCATGGACTTCGACGTCGAGAAGGTGGGTGGGTCGAGGAATACGAGGTCGAACCGCCGCGCGTCGTCGCCCGCCAGCCACTCGACGCAATCGGCACGCTCGAGTGCATGCGCCGGACCCTGCAGGCCGTTGATCTCCAGGTTGCGGCGTGCCCAGTCGAGGTAGGTGCGCGACAGGTCGAGCGTCAGCGTCCGGGCGGCGGCTCCCGCAGCCGCGTAGACCGTGGCCGTCCCAGTGTACCCGAAGAGGTTGAGGAAGCGCTTACCGGGGGCGAGCTCGCGGATGCGCCGGCGCAGGATGCGGTGGTCGAGGAACAGCCCCGTGTCCAGGTAGTCGGTGAAGTTGACCAGGAAGCGCAGCCCGTTCTCCTCGACCACCTCGAACTCGCCGCGCTCGGCGAGCTTGCCGTACTGGCTGGCTCCCTTCTGCTGGCGCCGCATGCGCATGAAGATCGCCTCGGGCGCGACGCCGGTCACCTCGTGCAACACCGAGAGCGCTTCCTCGCGGCGGGCCCGCGATCTCTCCGCGGCCACGCTGCGCGGCGGGGCGTATTCCTGGACGTACAGCCAGGACCCGCCGTGGCCGTCGGGGTCGCTGCGATACAGATCGATGGCGAAGGCATACTCCGGCATGTCGGCGTCATAGAGTCGGAAGCAGGACACGCGCTCGCGTCGCGCCCAGGCACCGAGCTCGCGGAGGTTCTTGGCGAGCCGGTTCGCGAACATCTGTGCGCCCGGGCGCGCGCGCGCCGCCGCCTCGTCGAACCGCGGGGGGCGACCCGGCTCGCGGGGACTGATGAAGCGCTCGGGCCGCACGTCGAGGCGCAGCAGGCGGCACTCGATCGGTCCGTTGAACATGCGGTGGGAGCGCCTCGCCTCGATGCCGAGCGCACGGCCGAGAGGCGGGTTGCCCGTGAACACCGCCGCCTGCCACCCCGCGTATCCCTCTCGCAGCCTGCGCCCGAGGGTCTCGTAGAGCCCACGCAACTCCTCGGCCTGCCCGAGGCGCTCGCCGTAGGGCGGGTTGGCCACGAGCAGGCCGCGCGAGGCAGGCGCGTCACCGAGCCCTTCAGGCCGGCACGCTCCGCGTTCTCGAGCGCGATGCGAATCGCGCCCGCGTCGACGTCGAAGCCGTGGATCCTCCCCGGGGCGAGCCTGCCGTGCGTCCTGCGCTGCTCCGCCTCGTGTCGCAGGCGCTGCCAGCACGCGGCGTCGTGCCCCCGCCAGCGGTTGAAACCGAAGTACTGCCGCAGCAGCCCGGGCGCAGCGTCTCCGGCCATCAGCGCAGCCTCGATCGGCAACGTACCCGAGCCGCAGAGCGGGTCGACCAGGGCGCCGCCGCCGGCGGCGATCGCGGGCCAGCCGGCGCGCAGCAGGATCGCGGCCGCGAGATTCTCCTTGAGGGGAGCGGCAACCTGCCGCGCGCGGTATCCGCGCCGGTGCAGGCTCTCGCCCGACAGGTCGATGCTCAGCGTGGCGACCGCACGGTCGATGCGCGCGTGGATGCGCACCGCCGGTTGAACGACATCCACCGACGGGCGGCGGCCGGTGGCCTCGCGGAACTGGTCGACGACGGCGTCCTTTACGCGCTGGGCCGCGTAGCGGGTGTGCAGCGTGCCCGGATCGGCCGATACCTCCACGGCCAGGGTATCGTCGGGGCCTAGATGCGCGGACCAATCGAAACCGTGCGTTCCGTGGTACAGGGCGTCCGCATCGCCGGCCGGGAACTCGGCCACCGGCCACAGGACCCGCAGGCCGACCCGCGACCACAGGCAGGCCCGGTAGGCGACTTCGAGCGCCCCGCTGCAGTGCACGCCCGCCCGTCCCTCGCGCAGGTCGACACCCCCGGCCTCGGCGAGCTCGGCCGCGAGCAGGTCTGCCGTGCCCGGCGCGGCGGTGACGAAGAAGCGCCGCACGTCCACGGTCAGCCCAGCTCCAGGAGGGTGGCTCGCGCGGCCGGCCGGTCCAGGAACCGGCAGAGAATACGGTAGCTGTCGAGGTCGAACGGCGGCAGGGGCCCGGCCAGCAATTCGTCTACCGAAGTGGTTGCGTCGGCGGTCCCGCGGTAGCGCCAGCGGTCGAAGACGTGGATCTCCTCGACACCGCGCCAGTCCCGCTCACGGACGCCCACTGGCCCGCGGAACGGCCAGTCGCGCAGCTTGTGGCGGGCCAGCGCCAGCCGGGCACGCGTGGCGTGCAGCGCGGGGGACTCCTTGCCTGCGCAGGCGCCCCGGCAGCGGCCGACCTGGTACCCGAAGCAGCTGCCCTCACCCTCCTCGAGCCCGAGTGCGCGCCGGCACAGCTCGTGCGCCCGGATCAGCTCGTCGAGTGCCTTGCGGGCATCCTTCCTGGCCCGAAACACCCCGTAACAAGCGGGGACATTCCTATTTTCCTTTTTCTCGCAAGCCTCTGATGGGAAAGCATTTTCATCGGAAAGAAAAATAGGAATGTCCCCAATCGGCAGGACTTCGGCACGGACGCCGCCGTCTGCCGAGTCGAGGAGCTGGATCGTCCAGGCCTCGCGGGTCCCGCGCAGCCGCCGGTTGTGCAACGGCCCGAGTTCCTTGACCCAGCGCGCCTCCTTGAGAAGGGCACCGAGCTCGCCGGCGGTCTCGACCCAGTCCACGCGCCGCACCTGCCGCGAGAGTCGCAGTTCCTTCGTCGCGCGATGGTCGCCCGCGAAATGGGACAGCACCCGCGTCCTGAGCCGCGTGCTCTTGCCGACGTACAGCAGCGCGTCGTCCTCGCCCCAGAAGCGATAGACGCCGGGTGCCTCCGGCAGGTCCTCGGCCAGATCCGGCTCGAGCTGGGGCGGCAACGCGACCTCGCGGGTGAGGTCCGCGACGATGCCCTCGAGCTCCTGCGGGTCGTGCCGCTTTCGCAACAACCCGAGGAGGTCGGCCACGACCCGGGCATCCCCGAGCGCGCGATGGCGCGCCGCGCAGCTCAGTCCGTGGCGCTCCATCACCGCGTCGAGGCTGTGACCCCGCACGCCGGGATCGATACGGCGCGACAGCTTGACGGTACACAGCACGGGCGCCCTGAAGCGTACGTCGAGGCGCCGGAATTCCGTGCGCAGGAAGCCGTAGTCGAAGCGGGCGTTGTGGGCTACGAACAGCCGGCCGGAGAGTCGCTCCAGCACTTCGCGCGCGAGGTCTCCGAACGGCGGTGCCGCTTCCACCATCTGGGTGGAAATGCCCGTGAACTCCTCGATGCCGCGCGGGATCCGGCAACCGGGATTGACGAGCGAGCTCCACTCCTCCACGACCTCGCCGCCGCGCAGGAGCACGATGCCCACCTCGATGATGCGGTGGTGAAGCGCGTTTCCGCCCGTCGTCTCCAGGTCGACGCAGGCCATCTCACCGTCGAGTAGCATGGTGCCGGTCAGTCGAGCGGCGCGCCGAGCTCGAGCAGCGGGCCGTAGAGGTCCGGGCGCCGGTCGCGGAAGACGCCCCAGGCATGCCTATAGCGCCGCACGGCGTCGAGGTCGAAAGTGGCGGTCAACACCGCCTCGCTGTGGTCGTCGGCCTCGGCCACGACCTCCCCGGTGTGGTCGGCGATGAAGGAGCTGCCGTAGAACGTGATGGCGCACTTCTCACCCTGCTCGGTGCCGATGCGGTTCGAGGCGACGAGCGGCATCACGTTCGCCGCCGCGTGGCCCTGCATGGTGCGGCGCCAGTGACGACGCGAGTCGAGTGCCGGGTCCTGCGGCTCCGAACCGATGGCGGTGGGATACAGGAGGATCTCCGCGCCCATCACAGCCATGGCTCGTGCGCACTCCGGAAACCACTGGTCCCAGCAGACGCCGACGCCGAGGCGGCCGTGGCGCGTGCGCCATACGCGGAAGCCGGTGTCGCCGGGGGAGAAGTAGAACTTCTCGTGATAGCCGGGGCTCTCCGGGATGTGCGCCTTGCGGTAGACGCCCAGTATCGAGCCGTCGGCGTCGACCATCACCAGGCTGTTGAAGTAGGCGTTGTGCGCCCGCTCGAACACGGACACCGGCAACACGACGCCGAGCTCCGCCGCGAGGCGGGAGAAGCGCAGGACGGCTGGATTCCCGGCCACCGGGGTGGCCAGCTCGAAGTGACTCGCCAGGTGATCCTTGCAGAAGTAAGGCGTCTCGAAGAGCTCCTGAACGAGTACCACCTGGGCCCCTCGCCCGGCCGCCTCGCGCACCAGCCGCTCCGCATTCGCGATGTTCGCCTCGCGGTCCCAGCCGCAGGCCATCTGGGTCGCCGCCACCGTCACCTTCATGGGCAGGCCTCCGTCGTCGTCACTGCGACAGGTCGATCCAGGTCGTCTTGAGCTCGGTGTACTTCTCGAGCGCGTGCAGCGACTTGTCGCGCCCGTTGCCGGACTGCTTGAAGCCGCCGAAAGGCACCGTGATGTCGTCTGCGTCGTAGCAGTTGACCCACACTATCCCTGCCCGGATGGCCCGCGCGACGCGATGCGCCCGGGAGATGTCGCGCGTCCACACGGCGGCGACCAGGCCATAGTCCACGCCGTTGGCGATGCGGACGGCCTCCTCCTCGTCGCGGAAGGTGATCACCGAGAGGACGGGGCCGAAGATCTCCTCCCGCGCGATCCTCATGTCCATGGTGACCCCGTCGAAAACGGTGGGCTCGACGAAATAGCCGCCGGAGTCCTCCCGTACCCGGCGACCGCCGAGCCGCAGCTCGGCGCCGCCCTGCCTGCCGGTCTCGATGTAGCCGGTCACGGTCCGAAGCTGCTCCGCGTCCACCAGCGCGCCGAGTTTCGTCGCCGGGTCGAGCGGGTCGCCCGGCGGCATGCCTCTGCCGAATTCGACGATCTTCTCGAGCA
>LJNS01000060.1 GCA_001303245.1 Gammaproteobacteria bacterium SG8_30 | reverse complement strand
CCCGAGTAGCTGACGCGGCCGCCGAACAGCAGGCGGTGGTCCGCAGAGAGCCGGTAGTAGTCCAGCACGAAGTTCACGTCGGCCACCGCGAGGTTGTCGCGGATCAACGCGCCTGCACGCTCCGCGCCGAGCGGCTCCGTGGCCACGATGTAGGTGCCCACCGCCATGATCTTGCGCTGCAGCTCAGGGACCAGCCCCTCGAGGTAGGCGTTGCCCGCGAGCACGGCGAACTTCGTGCGGATCCGTCCGCGGGCCGTGCGGATGCCGAGGACCGGACCGCGCTCGAGCCCGGTGACGCGGCTCGACTCGAAGAGCGTCGCGCCGGCGCGCTCCGCCGCGCGGGCGAGCCCACGTGTGTACTTGAGCGGGTGACAGTGCCCGCTGTTGCTGTCGAGTACTCCGGCGCAGTAGCGCGTCGTGGCCAGCCGCGCCTCGACCTCGGCGCGATCGAGATAGCGCACCGAGTCGTAGCCGTAACGACCGGTGAGCTCCTCGACTTCCTCCCGCAGGTCCCGCGCCTGGCGCTCCTTGAGCGCGACGTGCATCTGCCCCCACGACAGCTCGCAGTCGATCCGGTGCCGGGCGACGAGCTCGCGGACGAGGTCGAGTCCCTCCGCCGTGATCTTCCACAGAGTGCGTGCGTCGCCCTCGCCGGCGAGTCTCTCGATCCTGTCCTGGCCGCAGGCATAGCCGAAGATGAACTGCGCGCCGGAGCGCCCCGACGCGCCGAAGCCCGCCTGCCGCGCCTCGAGCAGCGCCACCTTGAAGCCGCGCTCGGCGAGGTGCAGCGCGGCCGAGCAGCCGGCGATGCCGCCGCCGATCACCACGACGTCGAACTCGTGCTCGCCCTCGAGGGCGGGCCGGAGCGGTTCCTCCGGCGCCGAGGACGTGTAGTAGTTCCGGATGTTCTGTTCGCTGAGGGTCATAGCGGTGCCAGGTACCAGGCGTACTCGAGCGGCGAGACGTAGGACGCAAAGTCCTCGAGCTCGCCGCGCTTGAGCGTCGCGTAGAGGTCCACGAAGTCCTCGCCGAACAGGCCGCGGAACGTGGCGCTCGAGTCGAAGCGGGCGATCGCGGCGGCCCAGTCGGTGGGCAGCGGCTCGGCGTCGACGCGCTGCGTGTAGGCGTTTCCCTCGAGCGGCGGCGGCGGCTCAAGCCCTTGCTCGAGGCCGTGGAGCATTCCGCCGAGGACCGCGGCCGTCAGCAGGTAGGGGTTCACGTCGGCTCCCGCAACGCGGTGCTCGAGCCGCCGGTCCTCGGGCCCGGAGAGCGGCACGCGCACGGCGACGCCACGGTTGTTGCCGGCCCAAGTGGGGTGAAGCGGCACGTAGGCCTCCGGCCGCAGGCGCCGGTAGGAGTTGGCGTTGGGGGCGAACAGGGCCATGGCCTCAGGCATGGTCGCGAGCAGGCCTGCGGCCGCCCGGCGCAGCAACGGATGGTCCGTTTCGCCGTCCGAGGCGAACACGTTGCGGCCCGCGTCGTCCAGCAGGCTGACGTGCACGTGGGTGCCGGAGCCGGCCATGTCGCGATAGGGCTTCGCCATGAAGGTCGCCTCCATGCCGTGCCGGAGGGCGACGCCCTTGACGATGCGCTTGAGCCGGATCGCGTGGTCGCAGGCCAGTTGCGCGTCCTGCACGTGCCGCAGGTTGACCTCCCACTGGCTCGGGCCGTACTCCGACAGCGCGGTCCCCGCCGGCACTCCCTGCTCACGGCAGGTGTCGACGATCTCGCGCAGGATCGGCGAGACCGAGTCGAGGTCGATCATGGAGTTGATCTGGGTGCGGTGCTCGCGGCGGCCCGTGAGCGGCGAGCGCGGCGCCTGGGCGCAACCCCCGGGGGTCCGCTCGCGGTCCACGAAATAGAACTCGAGCTCCACGGCGACCACGGGGTTCATCCCCCGGGCGCGGAACCGCTCGACCATACGCCCTAGGAGGTGCCTCGGATCGCCGTAGAAGGGCGTGCCTTCGTGCTCGTACATGCTGACCTGAAGCTGCGCGATCTCCGGGCCCAGCCACGGGCACGGCCACAGGGAGTCCGCGACGGGCAGGCAGGGGCGGTCCGCGTCACCTTCGTCGAACCCGAGCCCCGTGGCCTGGATCGTGCCGCCGAGGGCGTCGAGCGCGAACATGGAGCCGGGCAGGAACAGCCCCTTGTCGTAGATCTGCCGGAGGTCCGCGGCCTCGACCCGCTTGCCCCGCAGGATGCCGTTCATGTCGGGCAGCAGCAGGTCGACGCAGCGGACCTCGGGACGGGCCGCAAGGAAGGCCTCGGCGGACTCGAAGGGTGCGGTTTCGGGCGGCATGGAGGTTCCGGTGGCGGGCGGGGCGCCGGCGTCGCTGCGCCGGCATCCGGGCAGGATACTCAGCCCACGGCAGGCCGGGCAAGGCCGCCGGCATGGCCGGGAAATCCCTTGCCGTCCAAGGGCTAAGGCGCATCGCGGCGCAGGTCGCAGCGGCCCGCGGCGGGAGTGTGCGAGAATGTCGCGGCACAAAGGGAACGGCCCCAACGGCCGTTCATAATCATCGACATGCGTCCGCGCAAGCCCGTCATCGCGATCCCGGCGGACCGCCGCCTGCTGGGCCCGCACTGGTTCCACTGCGTCGGCGAGAAGTACATCAGGGCCGTGGCCGACTGTTCCGGCGCGGTGCCGGTGCTGTTGCCGGCGCTCGGCGAGCAGCACATCGAGGACTGGCTCGACGACTTCGACGGCATCCTGTTCACGGGCAGCCCGTCGAACGTGGAGCCGCACCGCTACCAGGGGGTGCCGGCGGACCCGGGAACCTGGCACGACCCGGAGCGGGACGCCACGACGTTGCCGATGATTCCCGCGGCGATCTCGGCCGGGCTGCCGGTGCTCGGCATCTGCCGCGGCTTCCAGGAGATGAACGTCGCCTTCGGCGGGACCCTCTGGCAGAAGCTGCACGAGATCGAGGGCTACATGGACCACCGGGAGGACAAGGAAGCACCGCTCGACGAACAGTACGGCCCGGCGCACGAGGTCGAGCTGGTGGCAGGTGGGCTGTTGCGGGAGCTTGCCGGGACGGACCGCATCCGGGTCAACTCGGTCCACTCCCAGGGCGTCCACCGGCTCGGGCTCGGCCTCACCGTCGAGGGGGTGGCGCCGGACGGGGTGGTGGAGGCCTTTCGTGTCGACTCCGCACCGGCCTTCGCCGTGGCGGTGCAGTGGCATCCGGAGTGGAAGGCGATCGAGAATCCATTTTCGCGCGTGCTGTTCGAGGCCTTCGGTGAGGCCGCCCGGCAGCGCGCCGCAAGGCGATGACATCATGAGCAAGATCCAGCAATTCCTGCGTGACCACGCCATTTCCGAGGTGGAGGCGATCATGCCGGACATGTCCGGCGTGGCCCGAGGCAAGTTGATGCCCGCGGAAAAGTACGCCGAGGACGAAGGCATGCGCCTGCCCGAGGGCATCTTCCTGCAGACCGTGACCGGCGAGTGGCCGGACGACGACAGCGTCATCAATCCGTCCGAGATCGACGTCGACCTCGTGGGCGATCCGGACTCGATCCGCGTGGTGCCCTGGGCGGCGGAGCCCACGGCGCTGGTCATCCACGACTGCTTCTACGACGACGGCCGGGTCGTCCCGATGGCGCCACGCTACCTGCTGCGCCGGGTGCTCGAGCTGTACGCCGCCCGGGGCTGGAAGCCAGTGGTCGCGCCCGAACTCGAGTTCTTTCTGGTCGAGCCCAATACGGATGCCGACTATCCGCTGAAGCCGCCGGTTGGCCGCTCGGGCCGGCCGGAGACCGGGCGTCAGTCCTACAGCATCGCCGCGGTCAACGAGTTCGACCCGCTGTTCGATGACATCTACGCCTACTGCGAGGCGCAGAACATCGACATCGACACGCTGATCCACGAGGACGGCGCGGCGCAGATGGAGATCAACCTGATCCACGGCGATCCGCTCGACCTCGCCGACCAGGCCTTCCTGTTCAAGCGGACGGCGCGCGAGGCTGCGCTGCGCCACAAGATGTATGCGACCTTCATGGCGAAACCGATGGCCGACCAGCCGGGCAGCGCCATGCACGTGCACCAGAGCGTCGTGGACCTGAAGACCGGCCGGAACGTCTTCAGCACGGAGGAGGGCGGACCGTCGCAGCTCTTCTTCGCACACATCGCCGGCCTTCAGAAGTACCTGCCGGCCGCCATGTCGTTGTTCGCGCCGAACGTCAACAGCTACCGGCGCATCACGCGCTACTACATGGCGCCGATCAACGTGCAGTGGGGCTACGACAACCGCACCGCCGGGTTGCGGGTGCCGACCTCGGCGCCGGAGGCGCGCCGCGTGGAGAACCGGCTCGGCGGTGCGGACGCGAATCCCTACCTGGCAATCGCGGCCTCGCTCGCCTGCGGCTACCTCGGCATGGTCGAGGGTCTTAAGCCGACAGACCCGATCAACGGCTCCGCCTACGACCTGCCGTTCGCCCTGCCGACGACGCTTGCCGATGCGCTCAAGGTGCTGCGCAGCTCCAAGCCCCTGCTCGAGGTCTTCGGCGAGCGCTTCGTCGCGGCCTACTCCGCGGTGAAGGAGAGCGAGTACGCCACCTTCCTGCGGGTCATCAGCTCCTGGGAACGGGAGCACCTGCTGCTCAACGTCTGACGCGGCGAGCCGCGAACGGAGATGCGACGAGTCATGAGTGCCGAACCGCTGATCGTCGAGCGCGCCACCCGGGAGTGGCAGGATCTCGACACCCGCCACTACCTGCACCCGTTCACCGACTACAAGTCGCTCGCCGCCGAGGGCGCGAGGGTGATCACGCGCGCCGAGGGCGTGTACCTGTTCGACAGCGAGGGCCAGCGCATCCTCGACGGCATGGCGGGACTGTGGTGCGTCAACGTGGGCTACGGCCGGCGCGAGCTCGCCGAGGCGGCCTTCGCGCAGATGCAGGAACTGCCGTACTACAACAGCTTCTTCAAGAGCGCACACCCGCCGGCCATCGAGCTCGCCCGCATGCTGGCCGAGCTCACGCCGCCGCAGTTCCAGCGGGTGTTCTTCTCGGGCGGCGGCTCGGAAGCGAACGACACCATCGTCAGGATGGTGCGGCGCTACTGGGACGTGCTCGGCCAGCCCGAGCGGCGCGTCATCATCAGTCGCGAGAACGCCTACCATGGCAGCACCATGGCGGGAGCGAGCCTCGGCGGCATGGCCGCGATGCACGCCCAGGGCGGGCTGCCCATCCCGGACATCGTGCATATCGAGCAGCCCTACTGGTTCGCGAACGGCGTCGACGTCAGCCCGGAGGAGTACGGCATCCGGGCGGCTCGTCGCCTCGTCGAGAAGATCGAGGCCATAGGCCCGGAGCGCGTCGCGGCCTTCATCGGCGAGCCGATCCAGGGCGCGGGCGGCGTGATCATCCCGCCCGACACCTACTGGCCGGAGATCCAGCGGATCTGCCGCGAGTACGACATCCTGCTGATCGCGGACGAGGTGGTCTGCGGCTTCGGCCGGACCGGTCGGTGGTTCGGCAGCCAGCACTTCGGCTTCGAGCCCGACTTCATGACCCTCGCCAAGGCCATCACCTCGGGCTACCAGCCGCTCGGGGCGGTGATGGTCGCCGACCGCGTCGCCGACGTGCTCGTCGAGAAGGGCGGGGAGTTCCACCACGGCTATACCTACTCCGGCCACCCGGTAGCCTGCGCGGTCGCCATCGCCAACCTGACGATCCTCGCGGGCGAGCAGCTGGTGGACCGGGTGCGCGAGGACATCGGCCCGTATCTCCAGAAGCGCTGGCGGGAACTCGGCGAGCACCCGCTCGTCGGCGAGGTGCGGGGCGTCGGCCTGATCGGCGCGCTCGAGCTGGTCGCACACAAGCCGAGCCGGACCTTCTTCCGCAACCGTGGCGAGGCGGGGCTGCGCTGCCGCGACCACTGTTTTGCCAACGGCCTCGTGATGCGCGCGGTGCGGGACACGATGATCATCGCACCGCCGCTGGTGCTCACCCGTGAGCAGGCCGACGAGCTCGTCGGCAAGGCCTGGAAGTGCCTCGACCTGACGGCCCGCGACCTCGGGATCCGCGTCGGCTGAACGGGTGCGGTCCGTACGACGACGGTGCAGGAAAAAGCCTGCCCTGAGCCGTTCCGGCGCGGCGGTCACGGACCCCCGCGACAAGCCGGGTGCGGGTGGTATAGTGCAGGTTTGAGAGGCGCCAGGCCGGGTCCGGCCTGGGCTGGTACGCACGACATTCAGGGGAGCCGGGCAACCGGCAGTGGAGGAGACACATGCAGAGTTCTTATCGGTCCGGCCTGCTCGTCGCGACGATGGCGCTGGTGTTCGCAGCCTGCGGCGGCAAGAAGGAGGCCGAGGCACCGGCGGCTGGCCAGGCCCCCGCGCCCGAGGAGAAGGTCCTCAACGTCTACAACTGGTCGGACTACATCGCCGAGGAGACCATTCCCGAGTTCCAGAACCGCACCGGGATCCAGGTCAACTACGACGTGTTCGACTCCAACGAGGTGCTCGAGACCAAGCTGCTCGCCGGCAAGACGGGCTATGACGTGGTCGTGCCGTCTGCCTCCTTCCTGGAGCGCCAGATCAAGGCCGGCGTGTTCATGAAGCTCGACAGGTCGAAGCTGCCGAACCTCGTCAACATGGACCCGGAGATCATGCAGAGGGTGGCCCTGCACGACCCCGGCAACGAGCACGCGGTGCCCTATCTCTGGGGCACGACCGGCATCGGCTACAACCCGGGCAAGGTCAAGGAGGCGCTCGGCACGGACACCATCGACAGCTGGGCGGCGATCTTCGATCCGGAGAACGCCAAGAAGCTCAAGGACTGCGGTCTGGTGATGCTGGATGCGCCGACGGAGGTGTTCGACTCTGCCCTGATCTACCTGGGCAAGGATCCGAACAGCGAAAGCCCGGACGACCTGGCCGCGGCGGAGGCGCTGGTAATGGGCGTGCGCCCCTACATCCGCTACTTCCACAGCTCGCAGTACATCAACGACCTCGCCAACGGCGAGATCTGCGTGGCGCTGGGCTGGAGCGGCGACATCCTCCAGGCGCAGGCTCGCGGTGCCGAAGCCGAGAACCCGGTTGAGGTGGCCTACACCATCCCGAACGAGGGCGCGATCATCTGGTTCGACATGCTGGCCATCCCGGCCGACGCGCCGCACCCGGACAACGCCCACCAGTTCATCAACTACCTGATGGAGCCGCAGGTCATCGCCCAGATCAGCGACTACGTCGCCTACGCGAACGGCAACGCGGCGTCTTTCGAGTTGATCGACGAGGCGGTACGGACCGACCCGTCGGTCTACCCGACGCCCGAGGTGAAGGCCAAGCTGTATCCCTCGCTCGCCGAGTCGCAGGAGTACAGCCGCCTTTCGAACCGGGCCTGGACGAGCGTCCGAACCGGTCAGTAAGGGACTGACGCAACGGGCCCCGGACAGCGTAAGCTTCCGGGGCCCGATTGCGTGAGGCACAGGCCATGGTAAACGTCCGCCCGGAGACCAAGCTCGAACCCTGGAAGGATCCGGCCGCCGAGCCCTACATCCGCATCGAAAGGGTCACGAAGAAGTTCGGCGACTTCGTCGCGGTGGACGAGGTGTCGCTCAACATCTACCGGGGCGAGATCTTCTGCCTGCTCGGCGCCTCGGGCTGCGGCAAGACCACGCTGCTGCGCATGCTCGCGGGCTTCGAGGAGCCGACCGCGGGCCGCATCTCGATCGACGGTGCGGACATGGCCGGCATCCCGCCGTACCAGCGTCCCGTCAACATGATGTTCCAGTCCTACGCCCTGTTCCCGCACATGTCCGTGGAGCAGAACGTGGCCTTCGGGCTGAAGCAGGACCGCCTGCCGAAGGCCGAGATCAGGGAACGGGTCGCCGCAATCCTCGAGCTCGTGAGGATGACGGGATTTTCGGGCCGCAAGCCGCACCAGCTCTCGGGCGGACAACGGCAGCGCGTGGCGCTCGCGCGCTCGCTGGTCAAGCAGCCGAAGCTCCTGCTGCTCGACGAGCCGCTCGGCGCACTCGACAAGAAGCTGCGCGAGCATACGCAGTTCGAGCTCGTGAACATCCAGGAAAAGCTCGGCGTCACCTTCGTCGTGGTCACCCACGACCAGGAGGAGGCCATGACGCTGGCCTCGCGCATCGGCGTCATGGATCACGGCAAGATCGTCCAGGTCGGCACACCGAGCGACATCTACGAGTACCCGACCTCGCGATTCGTCGCCGACTTCGTCGGGTCCGTGAACCTGTTCCAGGGTGCGCTGGTCGAGGACGAGCCGGACTACGTGCGGGTCGCCTCGGCGGAGCTCGAGCGGCCGGTCTACGTCAACCACGGGGTGAGCTCGCCGCCGGATGCGACCGTGTGGGTCGCGCTGCGGCCCGAGAAGATCGTGATCGCGCGCGAGCCGCCGGCCAGTCTCGAGGACAATTGCGCCGAGGGCGTCGTGCAGGAGATCGCCTATCTCGGCGACGTCTCGGTCTACCTCGTCAAGCTCAAGAGCGGCCGGACCGTGCGGGTGACGCGACCCAACATGCGCCGGCAGTCCGCGGCATTCGACCGCATCACCTGGGACGAGCAGGTCTGGTTGTCCTGGGATCCGTCGAGCCCGGTGGTCGTCACGCAATGAGCACCGTGCCGCGGTCTCAGGCCCGACGGCAGCCGCCGGTGTTCCTGGCGGAGTTGATGGCCTGGATCCGCGCCTTCGGTCCCTACCGCTGGGCCTCCGGCCGCCTCAAGGACTGGGGAGTCACCGGCCGGACGCTGGTCATCGGCACGCCCTACCTCTGGCTCGTGCTGTTCTTCCTGGTGCCGTTCATCATCGTGCTCAAGATCTCGGTGTCCGACATCCGGCTCGGCATGCCGCCGTACGAGCCGTTGCTGCACTGGGTCGAGCACCAGGTCGTCACGCTCAAGATCAACCTCGGCAACTACGCGTTCCTGTTCGAGGACCCCCTCTACCGCAACGCCTATCTCAATTCCATCTGGATGGCGGCGACGTCGACCTTCTTCTGCCTGCTCATCGGCTACCCCATGGCCTACGGCATCGCCCGCACGAGTCCCTCCTGGCGGAACCTGCTGCTGATGATGGTGATGCTGCCGTTCTGGACGTCGTTCCTGCTGCGCGTCTATGCGTGGATCGGCATCCTCAAGAACAACGGGCTGATCAACAACACGCTGATGGCCCTCGGCGTCATCGACGACCCGATCGTGATGCTGCAGACGGACTTCGCGGTGTACATGGGGATCGTCTATTCCTACCTGCCGTTCATGGTCCTGCCGCTCTACGCCAACCTCGAGAAGATGGACCTGACGCTGCTAGAGGCCGCGGCCGATCTCGGCTGCCGGCCGATGAAGGCCTTCGTGACGATCACGCTGCCGCTTTCCATTCCCGGCATCGTCGCCGGCAGCATGCTGGTGTTCATCCCGGCCGTGGGCGAGTTCGTGATCCCGGCACTGCTCGGTGGGCCCGATTCGCTCATGATCGGACGCGTGCTGTGGGAGGAGTTCTTCCACAACCGCGACTGGCCGGTCGCGAGTGCGGTCGCGATCGCCATGCTCGTGCTGCTCGTCGGCCCGATCATGATCCTGCAGTACAACCAGGGCCGGCAGGCGGGAGCGCACCGGTGATCGGCCGTCGCTCGTTCCTGATCACGACCCTGATGGCCTTCGGATTCGCGTTCCTGTACATCCCGATCCTGTCGATGATCGTCTACTCGTTCAACGAATCTCGGCTGGTGACCGTGTGGGCGGGGTTCTCGACCAAGTGGTACGTCGAGCTCGTGCAGAACGAGCAGATCCTGAACGCCGCGAAGCTCTCGCTGCAAATCGCCGCGATCAACGCGACCGGGGCCGTGATTCTCGGCACGCTCGCCGGGCTCGCGCTGTCGCGGTTTCGGCGCTTCAAGGGCCGCACGCTGATGACCGGCATGACCACGGCGCCGCTCGTGATGCCCGAGGTCATCACCGGGCTGTCGCTGCTCCTGTTGTTCGTCGCCATGGAGCAGGTATTCGGCTGGCCGGCCGGGCGCGGGATGACGACCATCACCATCGCGCACATGACCTTCTCGATGGCCTACGTCACCGTCGTGATCCAGTCTCGCCTGTCGTCCCTCGACGAGTCCCTCGAAGAGGCGGCAATGGATCTGGGCGCCAAGCCGGCCAAGGTCTTCCTGTTGATCACGCTGCCGATCATCTTCCCGGCCATCCTCGCGGGCTGGCTGCTCGCCTTCACGCTGTCGTGGGACGACCTCGTGATCACGAGCTTCGTGTCGGGGCCCGGCTCGAGCACGCTGCCGCTCGTGATCTTCTCCAAGGTCCGCCTGGGCGTGAGCCCGGACATCAATGCGCTCGCCACCATCATGGTGACGATCGTCGCGATCGGCATCGTCAGCGCAGGGCTCTACATGCAGCGCCAGGAACGGCGGCGCGAGCGGGACATCCAGGCCGCGCTCGCGGCCAACCAGTGACGGCACGGTGAGGCTGCTCGGCATCGACACGGGAGGCTCGAGCCTGAAGGCCGCCCCCGTGGACGCGACCACGGGGGCGCTCGCCTCCGACATCGTGAGTTTCCCGACGCCTTCGCCGGCGACGCCCACGGCCATCGGGAGCGTCGTGCGCCAGATCGCGGCGGCCTACCCGGGGGTCACGGGGCCGATCGGCTTCGCCTTCCCGAGCGTGGTCAAGGCGGGCGTGGCGTGTACCGCTGCGAACGTCGACAAGTCGTGGATCGGCACCGACGGGGCGCGACTCGTCCGGGACGCGACCGGCCGCCCGGCGGCGTTTCTCAACGATGCGGATGCGGCCGGACTCGCAGAGCTGCGCGTCGGGGCCGGGCGCGGCCAGGACGGCACGGTCATCATGCTCACCTTCGGGACCGGCATCGGCAGCGCGATCTTCCACGACGGGCACCTGCTGCCGAACACCGAGTTCGGCCACATGGAGATCCGCGGCATGGAGGCGGAGCATCGCGCCGCGGCGCGCATCCGCACCATCGACCAGTTGAGCTGGGAGGAGTGGGCCCGGCGGGTCAACGAGGTGCTCGCACGCATGCACGCGCTGTTCTGGCCCGACCTGTTCATCCTGGGCGGCGGCGTGACCGAGAACTGGGCGTCCTTCGGCCCCTTGCTGGAGTCGCCCACACGCATCGTACCCGCCGAGCTCGGCAATACCGCCGGCGTCGTCGGCGCCGCCCTCGCCGCCGCCGAACTCTAGGGGACATTCCTATTTTTCTTTTCTGCGCAAGTCCATGATTCTTGTGGACGTCGCCCGGGGCGGACGATAAGAATGTCGCGCCGACTCAAGCTGCCGAACGTCGGCACTACGATCTTCACGACCATGTCGCGCCTCGCCACCGAGAAGGGCGCGGTGAACCTCGGCCAGGGCTTCCCGGACTTCGAGCCGCCGGCAGAGCTGCTCGAGCGGGTCGCTCATCACCTGCGCGCACGCCACAACCAGTACGCACCGATGGCTGGCGTCCCCGCGCTGCTCGAGCAGATCGGCAGCAAGCTGGCCCGCTTCCACGGGATCACCGTCGAGCCGCAGGCCGAGGTCACCGTCACCGCCGGCGGGACGGAGGCGTTGTTCTGCGCCATCCAGGCGGTCACCCACCCAGGCGACGAGGTCGTGCTGCTCGAGCCCTGCTTCGACAGTTATGCGCCGGCCGTCGAGTTGGCCGGGGGCCGGTCCGTCCGCGTGCCGCTGACCCCGCCGGGCTTCTGCATCGACTTCGACCGGCTGGCCGCGGCGCTGACGCCGCGCTCGCGCCTGCTGGTCGTGAACACCCCGCACAATCCGAGCGGCTCGCTGGTCACGAGCGAGGACTGGCAGCGGCTCTCGGTCCTGCTCGAGCGAACCGATACGTTGCTCCTGTCGGACGAGGTCTACGAGCACCTCGTGTACGACGGCCGGCGACACGCCTCCGCACTCGCCATCCCGGCGCTGCGAGCGCGCGCCTTCGTCGTGTTTTCTTTCGGCAAGGTCTTCAATGCGACCGGTTGGAAGGTCGGGTACTGCGTGGCACCGCCGGAGCTTAGCGAGGCGTTTCGACGGGTCCACCAGTTCGTGACCTTCTCGGTCTCGACCCCCGTCCAGCACGGCATCGCGGACTACCTGGGTTTGCACCCGGAGTTCTTCGCGGAGCTTGCAGCGTTCTACCAGGCGCGCCGCGACCGTTTCGTCGAGCTGCTGCAAGGCTCCGGATTCACGGCACGGCCGTCCGAGGGAACCTACTTCCAGCTCGCCGACTACTCGGCGCTTTCGGAGGCACCGGACGTCGATTTCTGCCTCGAGCTCATCGAGACGCACGGCGTGGCGGCCATTCCCGTCTCGCACTTCTGCGAGCAGCCGCCCGACTGCCGCCTGCTGCGCTTCTGCTTCGCCAAGTCGGACCACACGCTCGAACTCGCCGCGGCCCGGCTGAGGCCATAGAGCAACGGTGCGAAGCGAGCGTCGCCCGGAGCTCGCGGCGCCGGTCTGTCGTCATTGTCATCCCGTCACTCATCAGCCTTTCCCGCCATCGGCGCCGGGCGCCCCGTGCCCGGGAATCAACGACTTCGGGAGAAAAGAAAAATAGGAATGTCCCCATCGCTTATGTAGAAAACGGTAACAAGCTCCTCGAGTACGGCAACGTCGACGTGCCGATGCTCCCCGAGCACGCGGCGCGTGTCGTCTCGATGGCGAACCGCCCGGACTGCGACGTACAGATGCTGGCGCGCATGATCGAGTTCGACCAGTCGCTGGCGGCGCGCGTGATGAAGGTCGCCCGCTCCGCCGCTTACGAGTCGAGCTCGCCCATCAATTCCCTGCAGCACGCCATCTCGTGGCTCGGCATGGGCGAGATCTCCGACATCGCCTTCACTGCTGCTGCGCAGGGGCGGTTACTGAACGTCCCTGGCCAGCGGCCGCGGGCGGTGCACATGTGGAAGGTTGCGGTCGCATCCGCCATCTGGTCGCGCGAGATCGCCGCGATCGCGCGCCGCTACTCCGAGATCACCTACCTCTGCGGCCTGCTGCACGACATCGGCAAACCGATCGCGCTGATGGCGAGCGCGGACCTGGCCGGCAAGCTCGGCGTGCGCCTGACCGACGAGGACTACGAGGTGCTGATCAACGAGTACCACGGTCCGCTCGGTGCGGTGCTGGCCGAGAAGTGGCGGCTCCCCGAGGCGGTAGCCGTGTGCATCCGGTGCTGGCCCGACTGGACGACGGCCCAGGAGTACGCGGAGGAAGTCCCCGTCGTGCACCTCGCACATCACCTCGCCGAACTGGTCCTGGAACAGGGTCCGTCCATCGCGCGCGAGATGCTTGCCGACAGTCCCGTACTCGAGGCGCTCAACATCGGCCCGGACCGCTTCAAGGGGCTGCTCGACCGCGCGCGCTGGGTCATGGACCAGGTGCACGCCTACTAGCGCAACGTTCGTCCGAACTCCTCGGGATCGAATCCGACCAGCACTTTCGCGCCTGCCTCCACAACGGGTCGCTTGATGGCGCTCGAGTGTGTCTCGAGCAGCGTAAGCATCTTCTTCTCGTCCAGGCCTGCCTTGTCGGCATCCGGGATCTTCCTCCAGGTCGGACCGCGCGTGTTCGCGAGCCGCTCCCAGCCGACCTTCCTCGCCCAGGCCGCCAGCCTGTCCGTCGGAACTCCGGACTTCTTGTAGTCGTGAAACGTGTATTCGACGCCGTGCTCGTCGAGCCAGGCGAAGGCCTTCTTCATGGTGTCGCAGTTCCTGATGCCGTAGACGGTGACTTTCATGGTGGCGCCTCGTTCGCGAGTGGTTGCAGCCTGACGTCGACCCACACCAGCCGGTGGTCCGAGACCGGGAAGGGATAGCTGCCCACGAGCCGGAAGAGCGGATCGTCGACTGCGGGCCAGAACACGCCAGATGCGACGATCGGAAGGTCGATCGACGGCAGAACGTAGTCCGTTCGCAGGTTGCCTGCGTCGTCGTCGTCGAAATCCGCGGTGTCCTCCGCCGGGTCGCCGCGATGCCCGAGGTTCACGCCGCCCTGCAGCCGGGCCTGTTCGGCACCCCCCGCACTCCTCGGCGCTGGACCGCCCTGCACGCGCGGGTGCCCGAGCAGCGAACGGATGGCCTCGCCTCGCGAGCTGCCGTCGAGGGGGTCCGAGTTGAGGTCGCCCATCACCACGAATGCAGCACCGGGCGGAAGCCCGCCGCGTCGACCCTGGTCGTCGACCAGCCGGTCCGCCTCGTCCTGCGCGTCGAGGTACAGCGACCAGAACCGGATCTCGTCGTGATTGCGTCGGCCGTTGCGGTCCTCGGGCCCGTCGAAGCTCGGCGGGGTAGGGTGGCTGGCGAGCACGTGCACGATTCGCCCGCCGACCGCGACCGGCACGTCGATGTGGTTCTTGGACGAAAGCCTGAGCGCCTGCGCCGCCGCCTCGCCGTACCAGCCGACTGGTATCAACGCCCCGGGCAGGTCGCGCCACCGCAGCAGGCGGAAGGTGCGGACGTCCTTCTCGAGGATCGGGAAGCGTGACAACACTGCCATCGCATACTGCCCCGGAAAGAGGCCGTAGCCGAAGGCGTCGTTGCCGTATCCCCGCTCGCCGGGCGGGTGATCGGACCGACCGTCCCGGTCGAGGTCGAAGCCGGACGCAACGCCGGTGTTTGACTCGGCGACGTAGCGGTAGGGATAGGACAGCGGTTCAAGTCCCTCCTGCCCTACGGCCAGAAAGTGGTCGAGGAAGCGCCGCAGAGCGTCGCCTCCTGCGTCCCAGTCGATCTCGTTCAGCACCAGGACGTCGGGACGCACATGCTGGATCGTCGCGGCTGCGAGCCGTGCCATTTCCCACGTCGGATCCGCGAGCCGCTCCAGGATCTCGCCCTCGCGCGAGCCGTGCAGCGAGACGTTGAAGGTCGCGAACCGGATTTCGCCGGCAGCCGGTGTGTCAGCCGCGGCGGTCAGGGCCAGAGTGAGCGTGACGAGGCACGCGACGCACGCTGTTCGCATGGCAGATAGTGTAGCTGTGCGGGCCGCCGCGGTGCCGGTGAGGGAGGGGCGATCAGCCGTGGCCCGAACGTCCACGGGAGCTCGATTCAGCCCCGCTCGACGGGCAGGTGCTTGGGGCTACAATGCTTGCATGAGTAACCAACTCGACTACACCCGCATCCCGCCGCTGCCGGCCTCCGTCTACGTGGCCCCCCTGAAGAAGCCCGCGGGCCTCGGTGACGACTGGCTCGAGCCGGTGCAGCGCAGCTACACCGCCGAAGAGCACCGGATCTGGGACGATCTGTACGAGCGCCAGATGAAGCTGATGCCGGGCCACGCGTGCAGGGAGTTCATGCACGGGCTGGACCGCCTCGACCTGCATCGCGGCGGCGTGCCGGACTTCAACCAGGTCAGCGAGGAGCTCAGGAGCCTGACCGGCTGGACCGTCGTACCGGTGCCGATGCTGATCCCGGACCACGTGTTCTACTACCACCTCGCCAACCGCCGCTTCCCGGCCGGCAACTTCATCCGGACGCGCGAGCAGTTCGACTACATCCAGGAGCCGGACGTCTTCCACGACGTGTTCGGCCACGTGCCGCTTCTGACCGACCCCGTGTTCGCCGAGTACATGGAGGCCTACGGCCGTGCCGGCTGGAAGGCCCTCAGGTACAACCGCCTCAAGGCGCTCTCCGCGCTCTACTGGTACACCGTCGAGTTCGGCCTGATCCTGGAGGAGGGCGGGATGCGCATCTATGGCGCCGGCATCCTCTCGGGGCCGACCGAGACCGTGTTCTCGATCGAGGGCGGATCGCCCAACCGCATCCACCTGAACGTCGACCGGGTGATGCGCACCGACTACACCATCTCGGACCTGCAGGCGACCTACTTCGTGATCGAGTCCTTCCGCGAGCTGTTCCACATGACCGAGCAGCGCGGCTTCGAGCCGATCTACGAGTCGCTCGCCCCGGCGTTCCAGTACGCCAAGACCGCGGCGCTCGACACCGACCACATCTACCACCGCGGCACGCAGGAGTACGAGCTGCGCGGCGGGCGCGGCTCGGGCGCGAGGCCGGTCTAGGCCCCCTCCGGCGCGTGAGGGCCCTGTTCGCGTCGCGGGCATCGAGCCGAGGAGATCCATGAGCGAGAAGGCGGGCCCGCAACCACTCCAGACGGAGCCTCTCCCGGACTTCAGGGAGTATCCGGTCGACGAGATGAGGCGGCGCGCAAGGTGGTTCTACCGCGACGTCGCGCGCCGTCGCAGCGTACGCGACTTCGACAGCCGGCCGGTGCCGCGCGAGGTGATCGGGCATTGCCTCCTGGCTGCGGGCACCGCGCCGTCCGGGGCCAATCAGCAACCGTGGCACTTCGCCGTGATCACGGATGCGGACACGAAGCGACGCGTCCGCGAGGCGGCGGAGGCGGAGGAGCGTGAGTTCTACGCGAGGCGTGCGCCGCAGGAGTGGCTCGACGCGCTCGCGCCACTTGGGACGGATCCGAGCAAGCCGTTCCTGGAGGAAGCGCCGGTGCTCATCGCCGTTTTTGCCCAGAAGTACGGCGTGCGGCAGGACGGGAGCCGCTACAGTCACTACTACTACCCGGAATCGGTCGGAATCGCGACCGGTTTCCTCTTGGTCGCATTGCATCACGCCGGCCTCGCCACGCTGACGCACACGCCCAACCCCATGAAGTTCCTGAATGAGATTTGTGGGCGACCCGCCCGCGAGCGGGCGACGATACTGCTGGTGGTCGGCTATCCGAAGCAGGAATGCCAGGTGCCGGTGCACGGAGGCATCAAGAAGTCCTTGCAGGACATATCCAGCTGGATCGGGGACTGGCCGATCCCTTGAAGATGGCGACGGCGCGTCTTTCGGTGGCTCACTCCCGCGCCAGCGGCAGCACCGTCGACTCCTTGACCACCGTCACCGCGATCGACGAGTTGACCGACTGCACGTTGGGAATCTTCGACAGGTGGTCGAGGAAGAACGACTCGTACTCCTTCATGTCGTGGGTGACGATGCGCAGGCAGAAGTCCCACTCGCCGGTGAGCGTGTAGCAGTCGAGCACCTCGGGACGGTCGCGAATGGCCTTGTCGAACTGCGCAATCGCGTCGCGCCCCTGGGTCGACAGGCGCACCTGTACGAACACCACGACATCGAGGCCGAGCTTCGACCGGTCCAGGATCGCCACGCGCTGCCTGATCACGCCCGACTGTTCAAGCTGCTGGATGCGCCGCCAGCAGGTCGTTGTGGACAGTCCGACTTGGCTGGCGATGTCGGACGCGGATAGTGAGGCGTCGTGTTGCAGCACATCGAGGATTCGTCGGTCGATGCGGTCCAGCTCGATGTGAACTGTCTTTTTCATATGAGCTTACTCTTTAGAAACCATATTTCACATTTGTGCACAACAGCACACAATATTCAACAGATGTGGGTCGTTACGCGTACGATTGCGGGCACGATCGGCGCAGAACCGCAAAGGCATCCCCGATGAGACCCTCCCGCCTGCACATCCCGAAATACCACGCCGGTCCCGGCGAGACCCCGGACTTCAGCTACCTCGAACTGTCGCCCGCCGGTGCCGTCGCGCGACCGGACATCAACACGCGCGTCCGCGACATGAACGGGCTGGCCTTTCAGCTCGTGCGCGTGCTCGACGACGACCACGAGGCTGTCGGGCCGTGGAACCCGCATCTCGAGCCAGCCGACCTGCAGGTCGGCCTGCGTCACATGGTACTGACGAGGGCCTTCGACGATCGCATGCAGCGGATGCAGCGCTCCGGCAAGATCACCTTCTACATGCGCTCGCTCGGCGAGGAAGCAATCTCCGTTTCGCAGGGCATGGCACTCAGGCCCACGGACATGCTCTTCCCGGCCTACCGGCAGCAGGGCCTGTACATGGTGCGCGGCCGACCGGTCGTGGATCTGATGTGCCAGCTCCTCTCCAACACGCGCGACATGTGCAAGGGCCGCCAGCTGCCCGTGATGTACCACTGGCGCGACGGCAACATCTTCTCGATCTCAGGCAACCTGACGACCCAGTTCCCGCAGGCCGTGGGCTGGGCCATGGCGGCGGCGATCAAGGGCACCGACGACATCGCCGCCACCTGGATCGGCGAGGGCTCGAGTGCGGAGGCCGACTTCCACCACGCGATGCTGTTCGCCTCGGTGTACGAGGCGCCGGTGATCCTCAACGTCGTCAACAACCAGTGGGCGATCTCGACCTTCCAGGGTTTCGCGGGCGGGGAACACCGCTCTTTCGCGGCACGCGGGCCGGGATTCGGCATGGCGGGACTGCGCGTCGACGGCAACGACTTCCTGGCCGTGCACGCCGTTACGCAGTGGGCCGCCGAGCGCGCACGGACCGGGCACGGTCCGACCATCATCGAGCACGTGACCTATCGTGGGGCCGCGCATTCGACCAGCGACGACCCGTCGCGCTACCGACCGAAGGACGACTACGAGCGCTGGCCGCTCGGCGACCCGGTGGAGCGGCTCAAGGACCACCTGATCGCGCTGGGCGAGTGGTCGCAGGAGCGCCACGCGGCGCTCGTCAAGGAGATGGAAGAACACGTGCTCGCCTCCTGGAAGGAGGCCGTGACCTACGGCACGCTGACCGAGTCACCGCGGCTCGATCCGCACCTGATGTTCGAGGACGTCTTCAAGGAAATGCCCGAGCACCTCAAGAAGCAGGACGAGCAGCTTCGGGACGAGCGGAAGCGGGGCTGATGGCGATGGCACAGATGAACATGATCCAGGCGCTCAACTCGGCCATGGACATCATGCTCGGCCGTGACCCGAACGTGATCGTCCTCGGCGAGGATGTCGGCTTCTTCGGCGGAGTGTTCCGCGTCACCGACGGGCTGCAGCGCAAGTACGGTGCCCACCGCGTGATCGACACGCCGATCGCGGAGGGCGGTATCGTGGCCTCGGCCATCGGCATGGGCGTCAACGGCCTCCGGCCCGTGGCCGAGATCCAGTTTGCGGACTACATCTACCCGGCATACGACCAGATCGTGAGTGAGCTCGCGCGGCTCCGCTACCGCAGCGCCGGCGAGTTCTTCGCTCCGGTGACCATCCGCACGCCCTGCGGCGGCGGCATCCGCGGCGGCCAGACGCACTCGCAGAGCCCGGAAGGCGTCTTCGCACACGTCTCCGGGCTCAAGGTCGTGATGCCCGCTAACCCATACGACGCCAAGGGCCTGCTGATCTCGTCCATCGAGGACGACGACCCGGTGATCTTCTTCGAGCCGAAGCGCATCTACAACGGACCGTTCGACGGCGACCCGAACAAGCCGGCGGTGCCCTGGAGCACGCACCCGAAGGGCGACGTGCCGGAAGGCTACTACACGGTTCCGATCGGCAAGTGCGAGGTCGTGCGCGAGGGTTCGGACGTCACCCTCGTCACCTACGGGACCATGGTCCACGTCTGCGAGGCGGCGGCCCAGGGCATGGGAGTCGATGCCGAGATCATCGACGTCCGCACGATGGTGCCGCTCGACGTCGATACGCTGGTGACGTCGGTCAAGAAGACGGGCCGCTGCGTCATCGCCCACGAGGCGACGCGCTTCGGGGGCTACGGCGGCGAGCTCTCGGCGACTATCCAGGAGGAGTGTTTCTGGCACCTCGAGGCGCCGATCCAGCGCGTCACCGGATGGGACACGCCGTATCCGCACGCTTTCGAGTGGGAGTACTTTCCGGGCCAGGCACGGGTCGCGATGGCGCTCCAGTCCGTGATGGAGGCCGACGCATGAGCCGCTTCGTATTCAAGATGCCGGACCTCGGCGAGGGCACGGTCGAGGCCGAGATCGTCGAGTGGAAGGTCAAGGTCGGGGACACGGTGGAGGAGGACGCGGTCATTGCCGAGGTGATGACCGACAAGGCAGCGGTCGAGGTGCCCTCGCCGGTCGCGGGCAGGGTGCTGTCGCTGACCGGCCAGCCCGGGGATTTGGTCGCCGTCGGCTCGGAGCTCATCGTGTTCGACACTGCCGGCGGAGTGCCCGCCGAGGCGACGGCTGCGGTCGAGATGCAGGCGGCCGGAGCGCCGGCTCCGGCCCCTGCACCGAAGCCTGCGACGGCCGAGGCGATCGAGGTCGCCGCGCCGGAAGCCGACGCGCCGCGGGGCCGCGTGATGGCCTCGCCCGCGACCCGCCGCCGTGCCCGCGAGGCGGGCATCGACCTGGCGACGGTCGCGGGGACGGGCCCCGGCGGTCGGATCCAGCCTGCAGACCTCGATGCCGTGCTGCAGTCGAGGACGCCGTCGGGCCAGGGCCGGGTGGCAGGTGGGACGGCTCGCGTGGTGCGGTCGGGCTCGGAGGAGATCAAGGTCATCGGCGTCCGCCGCGTCATCGCGCAGCGGATGAGCGAGGCCAAGCGCAACATTCCGCATTTCGCCTACGTCGAGGAAGTCGATGTCACCGAGCTCGAGTCGCTGCGCCAGCACCTGAACTCCAGCCTCGAACAGGGCCAGGAGCGCTACACGCTGCTGCCTTTCATCGTCGCCGCGCTGACCCGCGTTATCGAGCAGTTCCCCCAGTGCAATGCCCACTACGACGAGGGCCGCAACGTCATCGTTCGCCATCACCCGGTGCACGTGGGCATCGCCACCCAGACGCCGGACGGCCTGAAGGTCCCGGTCGTCAGGCACGCCGAAGCGCGGGGGCTCGCCGGGCTCGCTGCCGAGATCCGGCGCGTGTCGGAAGCGGCCCGCAGCGGCAAGGCGAAGAAGGACGAGCTGACCGGCTCGACCATCACGGTGACGAGCCTCGGCAGGCTCGGCGGCATCGTCTCGACACCGGTCATCAACGCGCCGGAAGTCGCGATTGTGGGTGTCAACAAGGCCATCGAGCGGCCGGTCGTGCAGAATGGCGCCATCGCGGTGCGCCGGATCATGAACCTCTCGTCGTCGTTCGATCACCGCTTCGTGGACGGCTTCGACGCGGCTGCGATGATACAAGCCCTGAGGGACCGCCTCGAGCACCCGGCAACGATCTTCATCCAGGACTGAACGACATGAACGCCCAGGCACAGCCCGCGCAGAAGCCCGTCCATCCTCCATTCGGCAGTGTACTGACCGACACGATGGCGGTCGCGACGTACAAGGACGGCAAGTGGTCACCCTACGAGGTGCGCAGGACGGGCCCCATCGAGATGAGCCCGGCCGCACACGTCCTGCACTACTCGAGCACGTGCTTCGAGGGCTTCAAGGCCTACAGGTGGGCCGATGGCAGCGTCAACGTGTTCCGCATGGGCCGGCACATAGAGCGCATGCTGCAGAGCGCGCGGGCACTCGCCCTGGCCGAGCCCGATGCTCGGCAACTCGAGGAAATGATCGTGACGGTCATCGACCGCGTCCGCGACCAGGTGCCGGAGGCGCCCGGCGCGCTCTACTTGCGGCCGATCCTGTTCGGCACGACGCCCAACATCGGTGCGGCGGCGTCCCCCCCGGGTGAGCTGATGCTGATCGTGCTGGCGAGCCCGGTCTGGGACTACTTCGCCGGCGGCATGAAGGCGCTCAAGATCTACGTCGAGACCCGGGCCACGCGCTGTGCCTCGCATCTCGGGGTGGTGAAGACGGGCGGCAATTACGCAGCAGCCATGGGTCCGACGCTCGCGGCCAAGAAGCAGTACGGGGTGGACCAGGTGCTGTTCTGCCCCGGCGGCGAGGTGCAGGAGACCGGAGCCGCCAACTTCCTGCTGATCCGCGAGGGAAAGATCCTGACGCGGAGCCTGGACACGACCTTCCTGCACGGCGTGACCCGCGACTCGCTCCTGAAGATGGCGCCCTCGCTCGGTTACGAGGTCGAGGAGCGCGTGTTCACGGTCGGCGAGATGCTCGAGTGGGCGCGCGACGGTGAGGCGGCGCTATCGGGCACCGCGGCCGTGCTCGCAGGGGTCGGCACGCTCGTGCACGAGGGCCGCGAGGTCAAGGTGGGTAGCGGCGACGTGGGCCCGCACACGAAGAAGCTGCGCGCCGCCCTGGTCGCCGTCCAACAGGGCGAGGCCAGGGACCCCCACCACTGGCTCCGCAGGATCTAGGGGACATTCCTATTTTCCTTTTTCATGCAAGTCGTTGATTCATAAGTCGCGAGTCGGGCCCACGGGATCCGTGCCCGACCGTCGTGCATGCCTAAGCTCACCCCCAAGCTGATCCTCGAGGGCACGCGGCTGACCTTCAAGACCGAGCTCGCCTTCGCGCTCAACGAGCATCCTCGAATCGTCGGTCCCCGGAAATATCGGTATCACTCACCGGTCATTTCGGCCGAGTGGTGTGCGTTCACGGACTGGCCCTGGGGCCGGGGACTGATCAACTTCGAGCCGCAGGAGGAGGAACTGGCGCTCGAAACCTACCGGACCTGGGTGAGGCTGTTCGAGCTGCAGCGCTATTACTCCTGGATCGTCGACCGGTTCCACATCTCGACGCAGGCCTACCAGGAACGGGTGCACGGGCGGCACTACGATTTCCGTTGGCTCGAGGACCGGCTGCGCCCGATCGGCTTCCGGCTCATCTACTGCATGCGGACCCCGGAGTCGTTCGAGCGGGCCCGGCGCAGGCGGCTCGAGGTGTCGGGTAACCCCGCTCAGTACGTCGATCTCGAGGTGTTCGTCGAGGAGCAGCACCAGATGGATGCACTGGTCGCGGCGTCGACCCTCCCGACCCTGCGCGTCGACATCTCGGACAACGACGTTGCGGCCGCCGCCGATCGTATCGCCGACTGGCTGGAGCAGACCGGAGGGCTGCACTCGCCCTGGCACTAGAGAAGCCGGGCAACCTGTCCTCATCGCCCGAATCCCGCAATTCCGGGCACAAACTCACGGCCCGGACGGCGGCGCATCGCGCAATGCTTGGCGCATGCCCCGAACAGCCCGTGCGATCAGGGGTGGCTGGTGCTACCACGTGATGAACCGGGGCAACAACCGGGCGACGGTCTTCGCCACTCAGAACGACTATCTGGAATTTCTCGGACTGATGGTCGAAGCGCAGTCGCGGCACGCGCTGGACTTGCTTGCCGTCTGCCTGATGCCAAACCACTTCCATCTCGTCGCGCGTCCTGCCGGTGACCTCGGGCTCTCCGAGTGGCTGCACTGGCTGCTGACGACTCACGTTCGCCGGCACCATGGCCGGCGACAGTCGAGCGGTCGCGTCTGGCAGGGACGGTTCAAGGCCTTCCCGATCGAGCAGGACGGTCACCTGCTGACGGTGATCCGCTACGTGGAGCGAAACGCGCTGCGGGCCGGAATCGTGGGGCGCGCCGAGAAATGGCCGTGGGGGAGTCTGGCGTGGCGATGCGGGCGGTATCCCGGGCTCGCCCTGGCCGACTCGCCCGTGGAACTTCCATCAGGCTGGATCGAATACGTGAACGCGCCCCAGACCAGCGAAGAGCTCGACGCCGTCCGTCGCTGCGCTACGCGAGAGCAGCCATTCGGATCGGATGGCTGGGCTGTCGATGCAACGCAGGCGCTCGGACTGACAGCAATCAGGGCAGGGCGCGGCCGCCCAAGGCGGTCACGGCCGACACCCTGAGGGCGCGGAAGCCACAAATCAAAGGCTTGCGCGGAAAAGGAAAATAGGAATGTCCCTTACCGCAGTCCGGTTTCGGTGCGGGCAATGACCATGCGCTGGATCTCGCTCGTGCCCTCGTAGATCTCGGTGATCTTGGCGTCGCGGAAGTAGCGCTCGATCGGCATTTCCTTGCTGTAGCCCATGCCGCCGTGAATCTGCACCGCCGCGTGGGCGCAGAACATCGCCGTCTCCGAGGCTGTCAGCTTGGCCATCGATCCGAACAGCGTGTTGCGCTCGCCGGTCCGCCTGCAGCGCTGCTTGTTCCACGCGGCCTGCAGCGTCAGCAGGCGCGCCGCCTCGAGCCGGCACTTCATGTCGGCGAGCTTCTGCTGGATCATCTGGAAGGAACCGATGGCGGACCCGAAGGCCTTGCGCTCCCGCGCGTAGTCGAGGGAGGCCTCGTACGCGGCCCGGGCGATGCCGACGGCCTGTGCGGCGATGCCGATGCGTCCGGAGTCGAGCACCGTCATGGCGACGGCGAAGCCCTGGCCGTCGGCACCGAGGCGATTCTCCACCGGCACCTTGTAGTCCTCGAATTCGATCTCGCAGGTCGCCGAAGCGCGGATGCCGAGCTTCGGCTCGGTCTTGCCCCGGATGAACCCGGGCTGGTGGCAGTCCAGGACGAACGCGGTGACGCCCTTGGCCTTGGCGTCCGGGTCGGTCATGGCGAACATGACCATGTAGTCCGCCACCGGCCCCGAGGTGATCCAGGACTTCTTGCCGTTGAGCACGTAGTGGCTGCCGTCCGCGGACAGCACCGCCCGGGTGCGCATGTTGGCGGCATCCGAGCCGGACTGGGGTTCCGTCAGTCCGTAGCAGCCGATTGCCCTGCCGGAGGCCACGGGAACGACGAAGCGCTGCTTCTGATCCTCGGTGCCAAATTCCAGGATCCCGTGGCAGTACAGGGAGTTGTTCACGGAGACGATGGTGGAGTGGGCAGCATCCGCGGCGGCGATCTCCTCGATCATCAGTGCGTAGGCGACCGGGTCCAGTCCGGCGCCGCCGTACTCGGCCGGCACCTCGACGCCCATGAAGCCGAGCTCTCCGGCCTTGCGGATGGTCTCCGTGGGGAACTGGCCCGACGCGTCGTACTCGCCCGCCACCGGGGCGATCTCGTTCCGGGCGAACTCGCGGGCCGCCGCCTGGATCATCTGCTGGTCTTCGGTGAGCTGGAAATCCATGGAGTGTCCCTGCCTGGTCTCATCCCCGCGTGGTCAGCCCCTGATTGTGTTCGAGCTTGTGCAGGCTTTTCAAACCCTTCGACCACTCGCCGGAGGTGGATGCACGTGGCCTCGGCCGGCCGGCTGTGCTTGAATGCCGCCTCCACGGAGCACGAACGACGATGAAGGAACGCACCCGAGTCATTCATCCACAGGAGGTCCGGCTGCCGCCGGACAACCGGCCGCTGGTGCAGCCCATCTACCAGTCAGTCAAGTTCGAGATGGACCGGATCGACGAAGCGCTCCGCGGGCTGCGGGGCGAGCGTCCCGGGTTCTTCTATACCCGCAGCTCGAACCCGACCAATCGCCAACTCGAGCTGCTGGTCGCGGACATGCAGCGCCGGGAGGACAGCATCGTCTCGGGCTCCGGGGTCGCCGCGGTCAGCACCGCGCTGCTCTCGCTCTGCAAGGCCGGCGACCACATCCTGTGCTTCGTGGAGACCTACGGGCCGACGCGCGTGATGATCCGGCACCTGCTGGCCAAGTTCGGGGTCGAGTACACGATGCTGTCGATCGAGGACGACGCGGGCATCGAGCGGGTACTGGCGGAGCGCCCGACCCGGCTCGTGTTTTTCGAGAGCCCGACCAACCCGGTCACCAAGATCGCGGACATCGAGCGCCTCACTGGCGCGGCCCGGGCGCACGGCGCGTTGACGTTGATGGACAACACCTTCGCCGGCTTCCACAACCACGGGCAGTACGACGTCGACCTCTTCGTCCACAGCCTGACCAAGTACGCCTCGGGCCACGGGGACGTCATGGGAGGCGCGATCATCGGCAGTTCTGACCTGGTCAAGTCGATCCGGCCGGACGCCTCGACCCTCGGGCCGGTACTCGACCCGCACGCGGCGTTCCTGATGCTGCGCGGGCTCAAGACCTACTACCTGCGCTACGAGGCGCAGGCCGCCGCGGCCCTGCGGATCGCCGCCTGGCTGGAGGCGCATCCGGACGTCTCGACCGTGAGATACCCGGGCCTCCCGAGCCACCCGCGCCATGCGCTGGCCCGGAAACAGATGCGGGAGTTCGGCACGATCGTCACCTTCGACCTGAAGGGCGGACTCGAGGAGGCCAGGATCTTCACGGAATCGCTCGAGCTGTTCGCGATTACCGCGAGCCTCGGCTCGGTCGATTCGCTCGTCATGCCTCCGCAGTTCATGCAACCCCGGGAGTTCACGCCGGAGCAGCGTGCGGCTTCGCTGGTGACTCCCGCGACCGTGCGCTTGTCGATCGGAGCCGAGGATCCGGATGACCTGATCGCGGACCTGGGTCAGGCCCTGCGGAAGATGCGCGAACCGGCGTCCTGACTCCCCAGATCTGGCTCAGCGCCGAAAGAGCCAGAAGATCAGCGACAGCACGGCGCTCGCGATGACCATGGTCATCAGCACGATGTCGCCCGGCAGGCGCCCGAGCGGCAGCTTGCCGAGCCAGGGCCACAGCAGCCCGGCCAGCAGGATCACGATGCCGAGGGCGATCAACACCCGCTGCATGGGGACATTTCTATTTTCCTTTTTGCCGCAAGTGCCTGAAGTAGGGGACTTTCCTGTTTTCCTTTCCGTCCGGAGCTGTCGAGGCGCCCGGGAGTCCTGGAAAAGGAAAACAGGAATGTCCCCGCTTGCTCAATCACTTACATCGAAAAGGAAAATAGGAAAGTCCCCTACAGGCTGCTGGCGACGCGGACGCGGTACGGGTGGTAGGGCAGGACCTCGACGACGTCACCGCCGGCGAGGCGCTCCTGCAGCTGGCGCCACCATTCGGCCTCCAGGATCTCGCTGTGCTTGTCCAGGAAGACCTTCTTTAGATGCTCGTCGAAGCCGAGGAAGTTGATGAAGGTCTCCGGGAAGATGTCGTTGTCCGCGACATAGAACCAGCTCTCGGCGCGCATCTCGTCCTCGTAGCTGTCCGCCTCCGGCAGGTCGCGGAAGCGGCAGTCGGTGACGCGGCACAGTTCGTCGTAATCGTAGAAGATCACACGGCCCTGGCGGGTGACTCCGAAGTTCTTGAGCAGCAGGTCGCCGGCGAAGATGTTGGTGTAGGCAAGGTCGCGGATGCACTGGCCGTATTCGATCACCGCCATCTCCGCCTGGTCCCGCGGCGCGCTGCGAACGAACAGGTTGAGCGGCGTCATCCGGCGCTCGATGTAGACGTGGCCGACGATGATGTTCTCGCCTTCGACCTGCACCGTGTTGGCGCACTCGCCCAGCAGCTCGTCGAGCACCTCCTGGTCGAAGCGCGCCTGCGGGAAGCGCACCCGCTTGAACTCCTGGGCGTCGACGAGACGTCCGGCGCGGTCGTGCTTGAACACCAGGTCGTACTTGGCCATGACCTCCTCGCGCAGCACGTTCTTGACGGCCGGGAAGCGGTCGCGGATCACCTTGAACACGACGTCGAAGGAGCTGATCGTGAAGCAGGCCATGACGAGTCCCTTCTCGCCCGGCGCCATCACGAAGCGGTCGTCGGTCTCGTCGAGGTGGCGGAAGATCTCGCGAAACCGCTCGGTCTTGCCCTGCTTGGCGCGCCCGAGAACGATGAACAGCTCGGAGACGGGCTTGCGCGGCAGCATCGACTTCAGGAACAACACCGCCTCGCCCACCCGCTCGAGGTCGACGTGGAAATAGGACCGCGTGAAGCTGAACAGGACCGAGACGTCCGCTTCCTTGAGCATGACGGCGTCGACGAGCACGCCGCGCTGGCCGTTGCGGAACGCGATCGCGAGCGGCAGGGTGTAGCCCTCGCCGTGGATCTTGCCTACCACGTAGGCGCGGGTCATCTGGTAGAACACCGGGCGGATCACCTCGATCCCGGTGATGGGCCGGCGTTCCCCGGTGCGCTCCAGGTGCATGCGGATGTCGGTCAGCACGTGCTCGACGCTGCCCTCGAAGTCGCGCCAGGGCGTGCGGAACCGGAAGTCGGACAGCAGCTGCTCCACCAGCAGCTCGATCGAGCCGCGGTTCGAATAGGTGTTGGTGACGACCTTCGACGTGATGCCCCGCAGCGGGTCGAGGTCGAGCGCGAAGAACTCGATGCCGGCGTTGACTCCAACGGTCCCGAACAGCCGGCGGGTGATCGAGCTGAAAAACGTCTTGAGGAACTCGGGATCCGGCAGCCTCTCGATGAAGGCCTCGTACCACTCCTTGATTGCCTGCCACAGAGCCACGTCCTGCTGTCGCTCGCCGAGCGTCTCGCGCAGCTCGTCGATAGCGCGGTTGACGCACTCGGTGTAGAGATCGAGCCGCTCGACGACGTCCTGCTGGACGCCGGACCAGTCACGGTTCTCGAAGCGCTCCGGGGCCCTCCGCGTGATGGCGCGGAATTCCTGGTTGTAGTATGCGAACTCGTCGACGATGACCCTGGCGCATCGCTGCGCCAGGGTCGTGTCGGGATTCGTCAGCTCCGTGGCGGACAAGCGGCCGCGCGCCGTCAGCCCATCTTGCGGATCAGCGCGTCGCCGAACTCGCTGCACTTGACCTCGGTTGCGCCGTCCATCAGGCGCGCGAAGTCGTAGGTGACGACTTTCTCCTCGATCGTCTTGTCCATCGCGTTGATCACGAGGTCGGCCGCCTCGGTCCAGCCCATGTAGCGCAGCATCATCTCGCCTGACAGGACGACCGAGCTGGGGTTCACCTTGTCGAGGTTGGCGTACTTCGGCGCCGTGCCGTGGGTCGCCTCGAACACGGCATGCCCGGTCATGTAGTTGACGTTTCCGCCCGGCGCGATGCCGATGCCGCCCACCTGGGCTGCGAGCGCGTCGGAGAGATAGTCGCCGTTGAGATTCATGGTCGCGATGACGTCGAACTCGTCGGGGCGGGTCAGCACCTGCTGCAGCGTGATGTCGGCGATCGCATCCTTGACGAGGATGCGTCCCGAGTCGAGCGCAGCCTGCTGCTCCTCGTTGGCAGCCTTGCCGCCCTTGGCCGCCCGTGTCCGCTCCCACTGGTCCCAGGTGTAGGTCGCGTCGGGGAACTCGCGTTCGGCGAGCGCGTAGCCCCAGTTGCGGAAGGCGCCCTCCGTGAACTTCATGATGTTGCCCTTGTGCACGAACGTGACGCTCTTGCGCCCGTTGGCGATGGCGTACTGGATCGCCGCCCGCACGAGCCGCTCCGTGCCCTCGCGCGAGACCGGCTTGATGCCGATGCCGGAACTGTCCGGGAAACGGATCTTGCCGTACTGTCTCGGGAACGCCTCCCGGAACATCTCCAGGAACTTTCTGTTGTCCGGCGAGCCCGCCTCGAACTCGATACCGGCGTAGATGTCCTCCGTGTTCTCGCGGAAGATGACCATGTCCACCTTCTCGGGCGCACGCACCGGCGAGGGGACGCCCTTGAACCACCGCACCGGCCGCAGACAGACGTAGAGGTCGAGCAGCTGGCGCAGCGCCACGTTCAGGGACCGGATGCCTCCGCCGATCGGCGTGGTGAGCGGACCCTTGATCGACACGAGGTACTCGCGGCAAGCGGCGACCGTCTCGTCGGGCAGCCAGGTGTTCATCAGGTTGTTGGCTTTCTCCCCGGCATAGACCTCCATCCAGGAGATCTTCCGGCGCCCCCCGTAGGCCTTCTCGACCGCGGCATCGAGCACGCGCACGCTGGCGCGCCAGATGTCCGGGCCCGTGCCGTCGCCCTCGATGAACGGCACGATGGGGTTGTCGGGCACCACGAGCTTGCCGCCCTGGGTGCTGATCTTCTCGCCCGTCTCGGGGGGCGTGATCTTCACGGTGGTCATCGGTGTCGCAGCTCCTAAGGGGCCCGGATGTCGTTGTTCGCTTGGGAGGATTTCCGGGCGTGCCAAAAGCATGAATTTTAGCACAGCCTCCTGCGCAGCCCGCCGGGTCGGACCCGGCCTCGTCGTGTGACCCGGTCGAGGCCCCGCGAGGACGGGTTTGACCCGTGCCGGCCCTAGGCGTAGCGTTACCAGGCTTGCTGACTTGCTGACAGGCTCGACGAGGCATGACGCTGCTAAAGGCACTCCGACACAGGCAGGTCCGGATCGCGCGGGCGGTCACGGTGCTGTTCGCTGCGTCGTGGCTGGGTCTCGCGGTGCAGCCCTGTGCCGCCGGCGCCGCAGCTCCGGAGACGCTCGCTTCGGGCCATGGCGCCATGGGGCACGGGCCGGCGCCTTCGCCTGAGTCCACCGCAGAACACGATTGCCCGCATTGCCCTCCGGCGCCGGCCTCCGGACACGATTGCAGCAAGGGGGTGGCGCTCGACTGCGACGCCGTCAGCGTCCCGATCCTGCCGGCCAAGGATCCGGGTGACACTGCCTGGCCGAATGTCCTGCACGGCGCCGGGCCGGTGTACCAGGTCGACTGGACCACGGACCGGCAAGGCGGCTGGTCCGCCGATCCGGCAACCTGGCGCCCTCCCGACCGGCCCCTGCAGCAGCGATTCTGCACCTACCTGAAATAGCTCCTCCCGTCCGGTTCGTCCGTCAGACGTTCCTGCAGGAGGAGGCATGCTTGCGTTCATCGACCGTGGGGCGGGTCCGACAGCCCCGATCGTTGCCGTACTGGTCGCCGGCTGGTCGCTCGCCGCGCTCGCCGAGCCCCTGACGCTCGCGGACGCGCAGCGGCTTGCCATTGAGCGCGATGCGGGACGCGAGGCCCTCGCGAGCGAGGCAGAGGCGCTGCGCGACATGGCCATCGCGTCGGGGCAGCTTCCGGACCCGCAGGGTCGCGTGGGCGCCGTCAACCTGCCTACCGACAGCTTTGCGCTGGACCAGGAGCCCATGACCATGCTCGAGGTCGGGGTCATGCAGCGCTTCCCCGCCGGGGACAGCCGCGCCCTCTCCCGGCACCTGCTAGAGCAACGCGCGGCAGTCACCGAGGCCGACACCCTGGACCGGACGTCGGCCACACGGCTGACGGTTGCGCGACTCTGGCACGAGCTCGACTACCAGGAGAACGTCCTCGGATTGCTCGACCGGGAACGCGACTGGGTGGATACGCTGCTGACAGGGATCGGTGCAGCGTATGCGGCCGGCGAGGGGAGGCAGGGAATGCTGCTCGATGCGCGGCTCGCGGCGCTCGACGTCGAGGAGCGGCGCATCGGGACCGAGCGGGACCGCGAGGCAGCACAGGCGGAGCTCGCACGCTGGATCGGGTCGGTCGCCTACGGCGAGCGTGTTGCGGTCGATGTCGACAGTCCCAGACTGCCGCCCCTGGCTGCGCTGAGGGAACGACTGGACCAGCATCCGCGGCTGCTCGTGCTCGAGCGTGAGCGCGATACGGCGGCAACGGAAGTCGAGCTGTCGGGCGAGCGCTACAAGCCCGAGTTCGGCTTCGACCTGTCCTACGGTTTCCGGCAGGGAAGATCCGAAGACGGCTCTGGGTGGCCGGACATGCTGACGGCGATGATCACCTTCGACGTGCCGCTGTTCACGCGTGACCGACAGGACAGGGAGTCATCCGCTGCCCGTGCCCGGGCTCGCGCGGCCGACGCCCGTCGGACCGACGCGCTGCGTGCCCTGCAGGCGCAGCTCGAGGCTGCGCACGCGCGCGCGACGCGCCTCCAGACGCTCATCGACCTGTACGAGCAGCGAATCCG
>LJNS01000006.1 GCA_001303245.1 Gammaproteobacteria bacterium SG8_30 | reverse complement strand
GCTGGAAACGATCCTGCCTTCACCAGCATCCCGGGAACGGGGCGCCCGAGGCGGTCCTGGAGCCAGCGACCGGTGGCGATCGTCTGCTCGAGGTCGACGCCCGTCCGGACCCCCATCCTCTCCAGCATGTACAGCAGGTCCTCCGTCGGGATGTTGCCGGTCGCAGCGGGCGCGAACGGGCATCCGCCGATGCCGCCCACGCTTGCGTCGAGCACGGTTGCCCCCGCCTCGACCGCCGCGTAGGCATTGGCCAGGCCCGTGTTGCGGGTGTTGTGGAAGTGGCAACGCAGAGGCATGCCCGGGAGGGCCTGGCGAAGTCGCCCCAGAAGGTCGGTGACCTGACTGGGCACTCCCACTCCGATGGTGTCCGCGATGGCGATCTCGCACGGACTGCCGTCCGCCACCCGCAGCGCTACCTCGACGACCCTCTCCGGGGCGATCTCGCCCTCGAACGGGCAGCCGAACGCCGCCGACACCGTGACCTGCGGCCGGATTCCCGCCGCATGCGCCGCCGCCGCGATGTCCAGCCACGCCTTGACGGACTCCTCCGTCGTGACGCCCTGGTTGCGCTGGTTGAAGGTGTCGCTTGCGACGACCGCCATCCCGATCTCGTTGCAGCCCGCTGCGGCGGCGCGGTCGAACCCGCGACGGTTGAGCACCAGGCCTACGTAATAGACGCCCTGAGACCGCGGCAGGCGCTTGAGCACCTCCTCCGCATCGGCCATCTGCGGGACACGCTTGGGGTTGACGAAACTCGTGACCTCGACCCGCCGCGTTCCCGCGGCCACCACGCGCTCGATGAACTCGACTTTGGCCTCCGTCGGGAAGACGGTCGACTCGTTCTGCAGTCCGTCGCGGGGACCGACCTCGACGATTTCCACCTGCTCCGGCCGCACGATCGGGTTCTCCGGCGTCAGTGACGGTATGTCCAGATTGTATACAGCCCGACCTTCCTTTCCCACCCTTGCCAGGCTCCTTGACGCCCCCAAGGGGCGATTGTATACACGAAATGCCGCAGTCCCCGGCTCCGGGGAACCTGTGTTTCCTCTGCTGCAAGGAAGACCGCCATGGCCGACACCAGTTTCAAGAACGGGCCTCTGTCAGACCTGCGCGTGATCGAGATGGGCACGCTGCTGGCCGGGCCCTTCTGCGGACAGATCCTGGGGGACATGGGCGCGGAGGTCATCAAGGTGGAGCCGCCGAACCAGGGCGACCCGATGAGAGTCTGGGGACGGCAGAAGCAGGGCGAGCCGTCGCTATGGTGGCCGGTGGTCGCCCGCAACAAGAAGGCGGTCACGCTGGACCTGCGCCAGACGGAGGGGCAGGAGCTCCTGCGGGACCTGGTGAAGAAGGCCGACTTCGTGCTGGAGAACTTCCGCCCCGGCACCATGGAGAAGTGGGGCCTCGGCTGGAGCGAATTGTCGTCCATCAATCCCCGGCTGATCATGATTCGGGTCTCCGGATTCGGCCAGACGGGGCCGTATTCTCGCCAGGCGGGCTTCGGTGCCATCGGAGAGGCCATGGGGGGATTGCGCTACGTAGTAGGTGACCCGTCGACAGCCCCCTCGCGCATGGGAATCTCCATCGGTGATTCGTTGGCGGCGACCTTTGCAGCCGTGGGAGCGCTGTCGGCGCTTCATTATCGCGAGAAGACCGGTCGTGGCCAGGTGGTCGACTCGGCGATCTACGAGGCGGTCCTCAACATGATGGAGTCGCTCATTACGGAGTACGACAAGACCGGTCACATCCGTGAGCGAACCGGGGCCATCCTGCCCAACGTGGCGCCCTCGAACGTCTACCCGACGCAGGACGGGCTGGTGCTCATCGCCGCGAACCAGGACACGGTCTTCGGCCGGCTCTGCGAGGCCATGCAGCGGCCCGAACTGCCAGCCAGCCCCCGTTACGACAGTCATCAGGCGCGCGGCGCCAACCAGCGGGAGCTGGACGACCTGATCGGCGACTGGACCCGGACGCTGACGACGAGGCAGGTGCTGGACCTGATGGACAAGCACGGCGTTCCCGCCGGGCAGATCTACCGGGCCCCGGAGATGCTGGAGGACCCGCACTTTTCGGCCCGCAATGCGATCGTCACCATTGACCATCCGCACTTCGGGAAGCTCCGCATGCAGAACATCGCGCCGAAGCTGTCCGAGACCCCGGGAACCATCCGCGCCGCATCGCCGGCGCTGGGGCAGCACAACGAGGAGGTGTACCTCCAGCTGCTCGGTATCGACCGCGAGCGCTACGAACAGTTGCGCTCGCGCAAGGTGATATGAGTGGCACGCCGTGAGTGAGTCCCTGACCGACAACTACGCGCGCGGTGGCTTTACGCGGCGGCTGGCACCGGGCCTGCGTCCTGCCCTGCTGGTGATCGACTTCGTCCGTGCCTATCTGGTGGAGGACTCGCCACTCTACGGGGGCACCGGTTGCGAGAACGCTCGTCGCGCAGCGGTCCGGCTGCTCCGCGCCGCGAGGCAAGCCGGCATCCCGGTGCTGCACACCAACGTCGAGTTCGACGTCGGTGGGCGCAACGGTGGCGTGTTCTTCCGCAAGGTGCCGGCGCTCGCCTGCTTCGAGCGCGGACGACATCCTGAACTGGCTGCGTTTGCCGAGGGCCTGGAGCCGGCCGAAGGCGAAACCGTGATCACCAAGCAGTACGCGAGCGCGTTCTTCGGCACGAGCCTGGCCTCGACCCTGACTGCGCTGGGACGTGACACGCTGCTGATCGCCGGCGTCTCCACCAGCGGATGCATCCGGGCCAGTGCCGTGGACTGCTGTCAGCACGGGTTCGTCCCGCTCGTGGTTCGCGAGGCGGTCGGCGATCGGGCGCCCGAGCCGCACGAGGCGAACCTGTTCGACCTTCAGGCCAAGTACGCGGAGGTCGTCGCTCTGGAAGACGCCGAGTCCTATCTCGGCGCGCTGCCGGCCGGCCAGTCGCACGGCTGACATCGGGGGGATGGAACGAATGGGCACGCCAGACGACATTCCGCGGCGCGCGAGCGGCGAGAGGCCCTACTTCTTCGACGACCCGGCCATCGATCAGCTGTACGCCGTGCTCCTGGCGTTGGCCGGCGAGTTGTCCGTGGCATGGGACCGCATCGATGCACTGGAGCGCCTGCTGGTCGCTCGTGACATCCTGGCACCCGGGGAAGTGGCGGGCTTCGTTCCTGACGAAGCCGCAACGGCCGAGCGCGCGGCGCGGCGCCGCGGGACGATCGAGAGACTGTTCCGCGTGCTGACCCCGGAGGGCACGTCGCTGGCCCCGGCCGCCGACATGCCTGAAATCACCCGGATCATCGCCGAACTCAAGCAGGGCTAGAACCGCACCGGCGCCGCCGGGTCGGACAAAAATACGGCCGGGTCGCGCACGCGCCCGGCCGTCGGGTCGTTTCAGTCGACGCCGCGTCGTCAGCTCGCCGCGTAGTCGTCCCACAAGTCAGCCACGCCCTCGATCTTCGGGTTCGACTTGGCGGCGGCCTGGAAGGCCGTTCTGGCCTCCTGCTTCTTTTTGATCTTCATCAGCGAGACGCCGAGTAGCATTTGAACGCTGTCGGGCCGGCTCAGCTTGCCCTTGTCGAGCGCCCTCTTGGCCGCGTCCACAGCCTTCTGGTACTCACCGAGCGTGTACAGCGTCGTCGCGAGCTTGGCCTCCGACTCGCCCGTCGGAATTGCCCTGGCCTCTGCCTCCTGTTGCGACAGGTTGGCCCTCAGGCTCTCCACCTGCTTCTTCGAGTCGGCGAGCAGGCGGCTGTTCCGATCGTCGTTCTTGATGCCGCCGGCTGCCATGCCCTTCTCGATCATGGCCACTGCCTCGCCAGGGCTCAGCAGGTCGAGGGCGGCGTCCGCGTACTTGCCGTAGTGGTCCTTGGCCAATACGTTCTCTTCCGCCCCGAGGCGGAACAGGTTGATCATGCCGACGGAATCGAGCTGCTCCTTCTGGTACTGGCTCACGAGCTGCTCGAAGACGCTGGTCTTGGGCTGCACCAGCATGAGCTGGTGGAGGGTCTCGACCCGCTTGCGCTCGTTGCCGAGCTCGTAGTGCGCCGCATTGAGCGTCTCGAGGATCTGGACCTGCGTCTTGACCGGCTTCCCCGCACGGCGCGCGGCCGGATAGGCCATCTCCAGCGTCTTCGCGGCACCAGCGTAGTTCTTCACGAGGAACTGCGATTGGCCCAGTAGCACCAGGTCGTCAGCGGTCGCCGAGCCGCGGGCCTGGATCAGGCGCTCGGCGGCGTCGGCCGCCTTGGCGTAGTCACGCGTCGTGAAATAGGTCTTGGACAGGACATCGAGCTTCTTGACCAGGTCCGCACCCTTGACGCGGCCGGTCGCGATGCGCTCCTCGATGGTCTTCTCGAGCAGCTGGTAGTCCCGGGCGCTGCTCGCGGCCCAGATCAACAGCTCATTGAGGGTCTGCTCCTCCTGCGGGGAGAGCGAACCCATCGCCTTGGCCTCCTTGATGAGGCGGATCGCTTCCTTGAAGTCGCCCTTCTGGCCCGCCGCCTGGGCGGCCTGAGCCTTCTCGGCCGTCTCCTTGCGCCAGCCGTTCTGCCGCTCCTGAGCCACGGCGGGCGCGGGCAGAAGGGCGGTCACGATTGCACCCGTCGCCAGCGCCAACGCCGAAGCCAGCAATGGGGCACTCAATTTACGAATCAACACCTTGTCGGTCTCCTTCGCATGCCGGACCGCTCCTGGCGGCGCGGTTCCCGCGGCCAAACTTATACCAGATAGCCGTCGAACGAAGCCATCAGCCCTCGGCGGTGCCGCCTGCCTTGCGGTCGACATAAGCCGCCCAAAGCCCGGCCACCCGGGCCATGTAGGCACTGCTGCCGGATGCCGCAGCGGCTGCTGCGAACGCGTCCCGCGCCTCGTCGTAGCGACCGAGCTGCACGAGCGCTGCACCGAGCAGCAGGTTCGCATCATCGAGGCGCTGGACCCCTCCCTTCTCCAGGCCCAGCCTGACCAGCTCGACGGCCCGCTCCCAGTCTCCGACGCTGTAGAAGCCCAGGCCCACCTTGACGGCGATCTCTCCCTTGGCATTCTTGGCCGCCGTCTCGGCGTCCTTCGGCAGGTTCTTCCGATCCGTGGCGGCCGCGGTCTGTGCGTCCTTGAGGGTCTGCTGGTTGGAGCCCTCGGAAGGGACGATGCCCGCGTCCATGCCGTGCTGCAGCGCGCGGGCCGCCTCGCCCGGACTCCCGAGCACGAGGGCGTGATCGGCGTAGTTCAGGTACTGCCCGACCGTCTCGAGGCCGGCATCCTCGAGCGCCAGGCGGTAGGCGTTCAACATGACGAGCCGGTCATCGTCGGTTGCCTGCGAGTAGAGCGCCAGAACGCGGCTGTAGTACTCGGGCTTCGGGTAGTAGGCGACCAACCTCTCCAGGTTGGCGAGACGCCTCGTGCCGTCTTCCATGTCCACGAAGGACCGATCGAGCAGCTGGAACCAGACCTCCGCGGGTTTCTCCCCCGCCGCCTTGGCCGTGTCGATCGCCCGCTGCAGCCACTCCACGCCCTGCGGCTCGTCGCCTGCCTGCAGGTACAGGCGCCCCATCGTGTCCATCTCCTGGGCGGTCAGGTCCTCGGTCGCATCCACGAACCGGCGGTAGTGCAGCAGCGTCTTTTCCATGTCCTTCTGACTGTTGTACCAGGCCGCTAGCTGCTGGTTCATCGGGCCGATCTGGTCCGGCCGGGCGTGTCCGCCGTCCAGATACGACTCGATGGCGGCCATGAAAGCCTCCCGCTGGCCCGTGGCCTGCAGCCCCGCGAGGCGCCAGCTATAGAGCACCTGCAAGTCGTCGGGCGTCAGGCCTTCTTCCTGCATCAGCTTGTCGATGCCTTCGAGGGCCTGTTCCCAGTCCTGGTCCTGGACGCTCTTCTGGATCTTGCCGGCCTGTTTCCGGAATGCCTTGCTGTACTCAGGCTCGCGCTGTGCTTCCTCGCCGGACTCGGCCGCCTTCGCAGGCGTGATCGCCACCTGTGCGCCGAGGCACACCGCCACGCCGAGCAGGATCGCCGACAGCCTCGTCGGATAGGTCATGTCTTGGTCACCTCGCAGATGTGCCGGCTTCGATCCGGCCCGAAAACGTAAACCCACTTTTATACCCCATAAGACCCCCTCGTGTCTTCTGCGTCCCCGTACTGTCGGAAGACCGGGCCGACTCCCGAAGGTTCCGGAACTCCAGAAATACCCCTCACATGCGCCGCCGTTCAGCTGCCGTTCAGCCGGGATTCCCGCGCCGTCGCACCGGTCCGCATGAACGAAAAAAAAGGGCCCGCTGGAGCGGGCCCATCGAGTAGGGATGTTTGCGTAACGGCCGGCGGAACTCAGCCGGACGGCGGAGGCTCGGCGATGAAGCCGATTTTCATCAGGCCGCCTCGCTGCAGGTTGAAAAGCACGTCGGCCACGTACTCGTAGCGGACGCGCTTGTCGGCGCGGATGTGAACCTCCGGCTGCGGGTCCTTCACGGCCTCCTGGAGGATGTAATTGAGCAGGGTCGAGTGATCGATCATGCTCTCGTTCCAGTAGATCGTGCCGTCGAAGTCGATCGAGAGATTGATGTTCTCCGGCTTCGTCACGGTCGGCTGGTTGGTCTCGCGCGGCAGATCGATCTTCACGGCGTGGGTCATCACCGGGATGGTGATGATGAAGATGATCAGCAGCACCAGCATGATGTCGACGAGCGGAATGACGTTCGGCTCGACCATCGGGTCCGAGCTGTCGCCGGAAACCGAGACTGCCATGGCTTACTTCCTCCCTGCCGCACCCGCATCGACACGCGAGCCGGCCACGAGCGCGGCCTGCACGTCGTGCGAGAAGTAGTTGACGCGCTCGATGAGCGACTTGTTGCCGCGGGTCAGCGCGTTGAAGCCGAGCACGGCCGGCACGGCCACGGCAAGACCGATGGCCGTCATGATCAGCGCCTCGCCGATCGGGCCCGCGACCTTGTCGAGCGAGGCCTGGCCGGCGATGGAGATGCTGATCAGCGCGTGGTAGATGCCCCAGACGGTGCCGAACAGTCCGACGAAAGGCGCCGTCGCGCCGACGGACGCCAGCACCACCATGCCGCTCTGCAGGCTCGACTGCAGCATGTCGGTGCGCTTCTGCACGTGCGTCTCGATCCAGTCGCCGAGCTCGATCTGCGCGGTGACGTCCCTCACCTGCTTCTTGTGGTGCTCGACCGCCCGCAGGCCGTCCTCGGCGATGTCACGGAACGGGTTCACCTTGCCCTTGAGCTTGCTGATCCCCTCCTGCATCGACGCCGAGTTCCAGAAGTTCTTTTCGGCGTCGGCGGCGATCTTCTTCAGGCTGCGGTGGTCCAGCCACTTGTTGATCATCACCCACCACGACCAGAGCGACATGACGCCGAGGATCACGAATACGCCCTTGCCGACATAGTCGCTCTGGGTCCAGAGCGCCTGAATGCCATACGGGTTGTCACTGCCCATTTCTAGTTACCTCTGACTGAAGCAAACATCCCGGGCCCGGCCGGCATCCGGCCACTAGCCCGACCTACCACTCGAAAACCGGTCACTCGAGGCGGAACGTGATTGGCAGCGAGGCCTGCGCCTCCACCGCCTGACCATCACGCTTGCCAGGGTTGAACTTGAGCTTGCGAACCACGCACTCGGCTGCGCCGTCCAGCCGCTCGAAACCGCTGCTCTGCGCCACCCTGATGTCCGTCATGCGGCCGTTCGTGCCGATCGTGACGACGGCCAGCACGCGGCCCTCCTCGTTGAGACGACGCGATGCGGAGGGGTAGCAGGAGTTGAGCGCGCTCGCCAGGGCGCGCGAGTTGTAGGCCGGACTCGGCGGCGTGATCTCGACAGGTCTCGGCGGCGGTGGTGCCACCTTCGGCGCAGGCGCCGGCGGCTTGTCGGTGACCTTCGCGGTGATGGCGGTCGTGGGCCCGGTGAAGGCCGGCAGGTCCACGAGCGGTGGCGGCACGACCGGCGGCGGCAAGTCCGTCGGCGGCGGCGGCGGCGGCTCCTTCAGGTCATCCGGTGGTGGTGGCGGCGGCGGCGGCAGATCGACGATGCCGATGTCCTGCACGATCAGCATGGCTTCCCGGGCCAGGCCGCTCACCAGGGCCAGGTAAAACAGCAGGTGCAAGCCGATGATCCCGACGAAGACCGCCGTGCGCCTGGACCCGCCACCCCCTGCGTAGATATTCGCCATAACTCAGACGATCCCCCGTAATTTGGGCCGATTAAAGCCGGGAATCGGACCCCGCCTGACGGTGAAGCGGGCATAAACACGCCCCGCGCTCGGCCGCGGCAGGGCGAAACCATAGCCGCCCCGCATTGCAACTGCAAGCGTTGCATGCAGTCTCGACGCGCCGGCCGAGCACGCGCTCTGCCCGGTCCAATAAACGACCCGGAGCCCGGCTCCGGGTCAATCTTCGTGAAGGTCCGTCACGGCTCCCAGCGACGCGCTGCTGACGCTACGCGCGTACTTAGCGAGGACGCCCCGGCGCGCATATGGCCGCGGCGCACGCCAGGCCTTGCGCCGTCGGGCAAGCTCCCGTGCGTCTACCTCGAGCACCACCCGCCTCGATCGCGCGTCGATCGTGATCCGGTCGCCGTTGCGCACGAGGCCGATCGGGCCGCCGACGGCGGCCTCGGGAGTCACGTGCCCGACCACGAAGCCGTGGCTGCCGCCGGAGAAACGCCCGTCGGTGATCAGCGCCACCTTGTCCCCCAGGCCACGTCCCATGATGGCGCTGGTCGGCGAAAGCATCTCGCGCATTCCCGGACCGCCGACCGGCCCTTCGTTGCGAATCACGACGACGTCGCCTTCCCGCACCCGCCCGTCGAGGATCGCCTGCAGGCAACGCTCCTCGCCATCGAAGACCCGGGCCTTGCCGGAGAAAGCGAGTCCTTCCTTGCCCGTGATCTTAGCCACGGCGCCTTCGGGGGCTAGGTTGCCGTAGAGCACGACCAGGTGGCTGTCCGGCTTGATCGGTGCTTCCACCGGACGGACGACGTCCTGCCCGTCGGGGTAGGGAGCGACATCGCTCAATTCTTCCGCCATCGTCCGTCCACTCACGGTGAGGCACTCGCCATGCAGCAGCCCCGCCTCAAGCAGGGTCCGCATGAGTGGCCTGATGCCGCCGATCGCGATCAGCTCCGACATTAGGTAGCGTCCGCTCGGACGCAGGTCCGCGAGGACGGGCACCCTGCGCCCGATCCGCGTGAAGTCGTCCAGCTTCAGCCTGACGCCGGCGCAGTGCGCGATGGCCAGCAGGTGCAGCACCGCGTTGGTGCTTCCGCCGAGGGCGATGACCGTCGCGATGGCGTTCTCGAAGGCGCGCCTGGTCATGATGTCCCGAGGCCTGATGCCGAGCCGCAGCAGGCTGACCACGGCCTCTCCGGCGCGGCGGCTGTCGTCACGCTTCGCACGCGAAACGGCTTCCTGTGCCGAGCTGTTCGGGAGGCTCATCCCCATCGCCTCGATGGCCGAAGCCATCGTGTTCGCCGTATACATCCCGCCGCAGCTTCCCGGGCCCGGTATGGCCTTGCACTCGATGCGATGCAGCTCGTCGTCGGACACCGCGCCGCGGGCATGCCCGCCGACGGCCTCGAACACCGAGATGATGTCGGTGTGGCCGGCGCCCGGACGAATGGTGCCGCCGTAGACGAACACCGCCGGCCGGTTCAGACGCGCTATCGCCATCATGCAGCCGGGCATGTTCTTGTCGCAGCCGCCGATCGCCACCAGCCCGTCGAAACCCTGCGCTCCCACGACCGTTTCGATCGAGTCGGCTATTACTTCCCGCGACACCAGCGAGTAGCGCATGCCCGGGGTGCCCATCGAGATGCCGTCCGACACCGTGATGGTGCCGAACACGGTGCTCTTGCCGCCGGCGTGGTCCGCACCTTCGGCCACCCGCCTCGCCAGCTGGTCGATGTGCATGTTGCATGGCGTGAGCCGGCTCCAGGTACTCGCGATGCCGATGGCGGGCTTCGCGAAGTCCGCGTCTGCGTAGCCTACGGCGCGCAACATCGCCCTGCTCGGCGCATGCTCCACCCCGTCGACGACGACGCTCGAATGCGGCCGAGCATCCGCCTGCCTGCGCTTGCGTCTGGTCTTCATGGCTACCCCTTGAACGTCGATACGGGCATTCTCGCCACGCCCGCCCCTTCCGTCACGTCGCGGTATCCCGCAGTTCCCGCTCCCGCATAGAGATGATGGCCACCCCGGCGAGCGTCATGGCGCCGCCGGCCAGGATTCGCCAGTCGATGACGTCGCCGAGCAGCAGAACCGAGAAGACTACGCTGAACAGCGGCGCCAGCACCGTCACCGGCGCCACGCTGGTCACGGGGTAGCGCTGCACCAGCCAGAAGAAGGTCGTGTGCCCGACGAGGCTCGAGGCGAGCGCCGTGAAGAGGACCGCACCGATGCCGGTCAGGTCCAGCGTCCGCATGCTCTCGAGCTGGCCGTCCTCGAGGATCCACGTGAGCGCGAGCAGCACCGGCAGGCTGGTCCAGGTGAACCAGGCCTGCAGCTCCAGAGGACGGATGGCCGGTACGCGCTTGATGGCGACCAGGCCGATAGCGCCGACGAGGGCGGCCAGCACGACGAGCCCGAGTCCGCCGAGCGACTGCAACACGATGGGGTTGAACCCGAGCACCATCACCCCGGCGAATGACAGCAGGATGCCCGACCAGCGTCGCCAGCGGACCGTCTCGCCCAGCAGCAGGATGGACAATATCGTCGTGAAGGGCACCCCCAGCTGGCCGACGATGGCGACCGAGGACATGCTGTCGGACATGGAAATGCCGATGAACATCAGCGCGAACTGCAGGCCGCCGCTGCAGACGGATGCAAGCAGGAGCCATCCTACTGCGCCGCGCCTCGGCCGCAGGAACGGTGCCACCGCGATCGCGAGCACGATGAATCGGAGGAGCGAGAAGAACACCGGCGGCATGCGTTCCACGCCGGCCTTGATGGCGACCAGGTTGAAGCCCCAGATCGCACAAATGCCGACGAGCAGGAGGAGGTCCCGCCGCGAGACCGTGGTCATATGCGGGGTGACGTCTCCAGACGCTGCTCGATCGCCCGGTAGCAGGCGCGGATACACTGTGCTTCGGCGCCGACGGGGCGCCCGGGCCTGTCCCGCCCGTTCCAGGCATACAGATCGATGTGGGCCCAGGACCGACCTGCGGACAGGAAGCGCTGCAGGAACAATGCCGCGATGACCGAGCCCGCGAAACCGTGCCCCGAGATGTTGTTGAGGTCGGCGACCTTGCCGTTGATGTCCTCGTCGTAGGGCTGCCAGAGGGGCATGCGCCAGAGCGGGTCGCACTCCCGCCGCGATGCGGCGGCCAGCGCGACAGCCAGTTTCTCGTCGTTGCTGTACATGGCCGGCACTTCCGGTCCGAGGGCGGTGCGCGCCGCTCCGGTCAGGGTGGCCATGTCGAGAACGAGGTCGGGGCCCTCTTCGTCGGCCAGGGCGAGCGCGTCGGCGAGGATGAGGCGGCCCTCTGCATCCGTGTTGCCCACCTCCACGGTCAGCCCCTTGCGGGTGTGGATCACGTCGCCGGGCCGGAAGGCTCGCCGGTCCACGCTGTTCTCGACCGCCGGCACCAGCACCCGGAGGTTAACGGGCAGGCCCGCGTCCATGATCATGTGGGCGAGTCCGAGGGTACAGGCAGCGCCACCCATGTCTTTCTTCATGAGGGCCATGCTCTGCGACGGCTTTATGTCCAGCCCGCCCGTGTCGAAACAGACGCCCTTCCCCACGAGCGCAAGCCGCGGCCGGTCCGGGTCACCCCAGCGAAGATCCAGCAGGCGCGGCTCCTGTGGCCCGGCGCGCCCGACGGTGTGAATGGCCACGAGACGCTGCTCGAGCAGCGCGTCCCCGACGAGCTGGCTGAACTCGGCGCCGTGGCGCGTCGCGAGCTGTGCGGCTGCAGATCCGAGCTCTGCGGGACCCATGTCTGCCGCAGGTGTATTGATCAGGTCACGCGCCAGCGCGTCCGCCGCGGCGGCGCGACGCACGAAGTCGACGTCGGCGCCCGGAGGCGCGGCTAGGCTCACCGAGCGCAGCGAGTTGCCCCCGCGGGTCCGATAGCGGTCGAAGCGGTAGCGACCGAGCATCCATCCGAGCAGCACGCGGGTCGCGACCTCCGGCTCGAGCGACGCTTCGACATGCCAGTGACCTTGCGGAAGCTTGTCGGCCAGCGGTGCAACCGAGAGCGGCGCAATGCCTTGCGGGAAGTCGACGTCGCCGAGACCGAATGCCGCCCCGCGGACGCTTCCGTCCGCACCGGGCAGAAGCAGCAGCCGGTGCTTCTCACCCCCGAAGCCCGAAACCCTCGCCCAGTTCGCGGTAGCGGGCTCGAGCGTGTCCCGCCAGTGCTCGACCTGGCCTGCCGTGAGGAGCCAGACGGGCCGCGAACCGCTTTCGCGCCCGAGCGTGAATCCTTCGTTCATCGATTTCCCCCCGCGGGCAGCCGACCTTGCGTCGTCGCGGACCCGGCCGCTGGTTGACAGCCACGCGCACGCTGTGCTGATATCCGTGCATCTTGCACCGCACCAAGCGATGATGCACGCGAATCAATGCGACCAGGCCCGGTTCACGGACACACGCGGTGCGGGTGGCTGCGCGGTGCTCGCCGGCCTTCTTGACCTGAACCTCCTGCTCCTGAGGCAGAGGTGCGGGTGCCTGGGCTGAGACCGGAATAGAAACGGATCAACAAGGGAACCCCGCACCGGACCGGCTCCGAGGCGGGGTTTTTCGTTTATGGGAGGGCGGCCAGCGGGCGCGCCCGGCAAGAGACAGGCCACCGGACTGACACAGGGGAACACCGATGCGGATCTACTCGAGGAAGGACGTCGACCGAAAGGCGCTGAAGGGGGCACGGATCTGTGTCCTGGGCTACGGCAGCCAGGGCCGCGCCCACGCGCTGAACCTCAAGGACAGCGGCTACGACGTGGTGGTCGGTGTCCGCAAGGGTCCTAGCTGGCGGAAAGCCAAGCGCGACGGACTGGCCGTGTCGGAGCCCGCGAAGGCCGCTGCGGGCGCAGACCTCGTCGCGATGCTGGCGCCGGACCTCGCGCAAGCGGGGCTGTACAAGGAAGTCCTGCCGTCGCTCAAGGTAGGCGCGACGCTCCTGTTCGCCCACGGCTTCAACGTCCACTTCGGCCAGATCAAGCCGCGCAAGGACCTCGACGTGGTGCTCATCGCCCCGAAGGGACCGGGCGATCTCGTCCGGCGCCAGTACCAGCAGGGACGGGGCGTTCCCTGCCTCATCGCCGTGGCCCAGGATGCGAGCGGCAAGGCGCACGCCAAGGCGCTGGCCTACGCGGACGGAATCGGCGGAACGCGGGGCGGCGTGCTCGAGACGACCTTTGGCGAGGAGACCGAGACCGACCTTTTCGGCGAGCAGGCCGTGCTGTGCGGGGGAGCCACCGAACTCGTCCTGAAGGGGTTCGAGACCCTCACCGAGGCGGGTTACCAGCCCGAGGTCGCCTACTACGAGTGCCTGCACGAGTTGAAACTCATCGTCGACCTGCTCCACGAGGGCGGCATCGCGAAGATGCACCAGTTCATCTCCGAGACGGCCAAGTACGGCGATCTTACCCGCGGGCCGCGAGTCGTGGACCGGCACACCAAGCGGGAGATGAAGAAGATCCTGGAGGAGATCCAGTCGGGCAAGTTCGCCCGGCAGTGGATCAGCGAGAACCGCCGCGGCCGGAAGAAGTATCGGCAACTTCTGGAGAAGGACCTGGCTCACCCGATCGAGAAGGTCGGCAGGAAGCTCCGCGCCCGCATGCCGTGGCTCCAGGAAGGCACCGGCTGAGGCCAAGCGGACCGGGCTCCGCGAGCCCGCGTCCAGGGACACCGAGCCGGCGAGGCCGGCGCTGACCGAGGTACTGTGCGATGACTGACCGCGACCCGAATCGAGTGATCATCTTCGACACCACGCTGCGCGACGGCGAGCAGTCGCCCGGATGCAGCATGACGCCGGATGAAAAGCTTCGCGTGGCCCGGGCGCTCGCGGACCTCGGCGTGGACGTGATCGAGGCCGGCTTCCCGGCGGCCTCGCGTGGCGACTGGGAGTCGGTGAACGCCATCGCGCGGCAGGTTCGCGGTCCGATCGTCTGTGGTCTCGCCCGCTGCAACCGCGACGACATCGAGAAGGCCTGGACGGCGGTGCGCGACGCGGCCAGGCCGCGCATACACGTGTTCCTGGCGACCAGTGCAATCCATCGCGAGCACAAGCTGAACATGGCCAAGGAGGAGATCATCCGTACGGCTGCGGAGGGTGTCGGGCTTGCCCGGTCACTTTGCAAGGACGTCGAGTTCTCTCCGGAGGACGCCTCCCGGACCGAGCTCGACTTCCTGACCGAAGTGGTCCAGGCCGCGGTGGATGCGGGGGCCACGACCATCAACGTGCCCGACACCGTCGGTTACACCACGCCCCAGGAGTTCCACGAGACCTTCGCCCATCTGCGCCGCCACGTCCGTGGCGCCAACCGCGTGACCTTTTCCGTGCACTGCCACGATGATCTAGGGATGGCCGTAGCCAACAGCCTGAGCGCCGTGCTGGGTGGCGCGCGCCAGATCGAGTGCACGATCAACGGCATCGGCGAGCGCGCCGGCAACTGCTCCCTCGAGGAGGTTGTCATGGCCATGCGCACGCGCGAGCCGGTTTTCGGTGTCCGCACCGGCATTCACACCGAGAGGCTCTACCCGACGTGCCGGCTGGTGTCGTCCATCACCGGAATGCCGATCCCGCGCAACAAGGCGGTGATCGGCGAGAACGCGTTCGCACACGAGTCGGGCATCCACCAGCACGGCATGCTCCGCCATGCGTCCACCTACGAGATCATGCGACCCCGGGACGTGGGCTTGTCGCGCACCAACCTCGTGCTCGGCAAGCACAGCGGCCGTCACGCCTTCCGCGAGCGGGTCAAGGAGCTGGGCTTCGAGCTCGAGGAGGCGGAGCTCAACCGGGTGTTCGAGCGCTTCAAGTCGCTCGCCGACCGCAAGAAGGAACTTTTCGACGGCGACATCGAGGCGCTGGTACTGAACCTCGACACGGAGTCCGGCGGACCCTGGTTCCTCGAGGTGCTGGATGCCGTCTCGAGGACGGGCGCCAGTTCTTCGGCGCTCGTGCGGCTGCGCCACGCCGACGGCGGAAGCCTCGAGCGCCGCTGTACCGGTGACGGCCCGGTCGACGCCGCCTTCAAGGCCATCGAGGAGCTCACCGGAACGCCGGTCGTGTTGCGCAAGTTCGAGGTCCGCAGCGTGTCCCGGGGAGAGGACGCCCAGGGCGAAGCCCTCGTGACGGTCGAGTACAACGGCCGGCTGCACCGCGGCAGCAGCGTCACGACCGACATCGTCGAGTCCGGCGTGAGGGCATTCCTCGAAGTCATCAACCGCATCGAGCTCGGTCGCCAGAGCGGCCGTGCCGGAAGCGAGGGACGCAGCGAGGCGCGCGTGGCGCAGGCGGCCGTGTGACCGCGGACGCCCGACTGGAGAAAACATGGCCGCATTGACGATGTTCGAGAAGGTGTGGAGCGCACACGAGGTCGTGCCGGAGACGTCCGACACGCCGGCGATCCTGTACATCGACCTGCACCTCACGCACGAGGTCACCTCCCCGCAGGCCTTCTCCGTGCTGCGCGAGCGGGGGCTCCCCGTCCGGAGGCTGGACAGGACGCTCGCAACGATGGACCACTCCACACCGACCGATCACGACCAGATCTTCGGCGGCGTGCCCATCAGGCTGGAGTCGGCGCGCAAGCAGGTTGAGCAGCTGGAGAGGAATACGTCGGAGTTCGGGGTCGAGCTGATCGGACTGCAGAGCCCGCAGCGCGGCATCGTCCACATCATAGGGCCCGAGCTCGGGGCGACGCAGCCCGGCAAGACCGTCGTCTGCGGCGACAGCCACACCAGCACCCACGGCGCCTTCGGGGCGCTTGCCTTCGGGATCGGCACGACCGAGGTGGGCCACGTGCTGGCGACGCAGTGTCTCCTGCAGCGCAAGCCGAAGACGTTCTCGGTCGAGGTCCAGGGCCGGCTCGGTCCGGGGGTCACCGCGAAGGACCTGATCCTGGCCATCATCGGGCGCATCGGGGTGTCCGGAGGCACCGGGCACGTGCTCGAGTACCGCGGCGAGGCAATCCGCGCCATGTCCATGGAAGAACGGATGACCGTCTGCAACATGTCGATCGAGGCGGGTGCCCGGGCCGGCATGGTGGCGCCGGACGAGACCACCTTCGCCTACCTGGAGGGTCGGCCAAGGGCCCCCGCGGGCGAGCTGTGGGAACGCGCGGTCGACACCTGGCGGCAGCTGCCGTCGGATCCCGGCGCACGCTTCGACCGGGAGGTGGTCCTGGATGCCGGCCACGTCGAGCCGATGATTACCTACGGCACGAACCCCGGCATGGTACTGCCCCTCTCCGGCGCGATCCCTTCGTCCGGCGACGAGGTCTTCCGCAAGGCACTCCGCTACATGGGTTTCGAGCCCGGCGAGCACGTCGCCGGCAAGGCCATCGACGTCGTGTTCGTCGGCAGCTGCACGAACGCCCGGATTTCTGACCTGCGCGCCGCGGCGCGGGTGATGGATGGTCGCAAGGTGGCGCGCAGAGTCCGCATGCTCGTCGTGCCCGGCTCGCAGCAGGTGAAGAAGGAGGCCGAAGCCGAGGGGCTCGACCGCATCTTCGTAGAGGCCGGTGCGGAGTGGCGCGAGTCCGGGTGCTCGATGTGCCTGGGCATGAACGGCGACACCGTCGGGGCCGGCAAGTACGCGGTCAGCACCAGCAACCGCAATTTCGAGGGCCGCCAGGGCACCGGAGCGCGCACGCTGCTGGCCAGCCCGCTGACGGCTGCGGCGGCGGCGGTGACCGGCCGGGTCACCGATCCACGGGAATTCCTCGGCTGAGGCCGGCGGGAGGAGCGCATGGAACCTATCACACAACTCCGGTCGCGCACGGTCGTGATGCCGTCGACCAACATCGACACCGACCAGATCATCCCCGCGAGGTTCCTGACCACCACCACGCGTGAGGGCCTGGGCAAGGCGCTCTTCGCGGACTGGCGTTACGATGCCGCGGGCAACCCACGGCCCGATTTCATCCTCAACCGGCCCGAGGCTGCAGGCTGCCAGGCGCTGGTTGCAGGGCGCAACGTCGGCTGCGGCTCGTCTCGGGAGCACGCGCCCTGGGCGCTCATCGATTACGGGTTCCGCGCAGTCATCAGCACCGAGATCGCCGACATCTTCCGCAACAATTCCCTGAAGAACGGGCTCCTGCCGGTCACTGTGGACGAGGAGACCCACGCCTGGCTGCTGGCTCACCCGGGCACCGAGATCGCCATAGACCTGGAGACGTGCACCGTCGCCCTTGCGGATGGTCGCGAGGTGAGCTTCCCGCTGGAACCCTTCGCGCGCTATTGCCTGATGAACGGGGTCGACGAGCTCGGGTTCCTGCTGTCCCGCAAGGAGGACATCGAGCACTACGAGCGCACGCACGCCAAATGAGAGCGTTCGTCGCGGTCCTGCCGGGCGATGGCATCGGTCCCGAGGTGACGACCGAGGCCGTGCGCTGCCTGGAGCGCGTGGCGGCGATTTTCGGACACGATTTCGTGCTCGAGCAGGCCCCGGTCGGGGCGGCCGCGATGGACCGAGCCGGGGATCCGCTTCCCCCGGCGACGCTGGACCTGGCCAGGCGTGCGGATGCGGTGCTGTTCGGCGCGATCGGCGATCCGCGCTACTCCGACCCCTCCCTGAAGGTGCGGCCGGAGCAGAGCATCCTGGGCCTGAGGCGCGAGCTCGGGCTGTTCGCGAACCTGCGCCCGGCGGTGACCCATCCCGCCGCGTACCACGCATCCCCGCTGCGGCCTGACCTCCTGGGCGGCGTAGACATCCTGGTCGTGCGCGAACTGACGGGCGGCATCTATTTCGGCGACAAGACCCGTACCGAGGACTCTGCGTCAGACCTCTGCAGCTACTCCGCGGCCGAGATCGAGCGCGTCGTGCGGCTCGCGGCAGGGCTTGCCCGAGGCCGGCGCGGCCGCCTGACCTCGGTCGACAAGGCGAACGTCCTCGAAACATCGAGACTTTGGCGAAGCATCGTGAACCGTGTCGTTCCGCAGGAGTTCCCGGGCGTCGCCGTCGAGCACATGTACATCGACGCCGCGACCATGCACGTGCTGCGCCGGCCGGCCGAATTCGACGTTGTCGTGACCGAGAACATGTTCGGGGACATCCTGACCGACGAGGTGGCGATGCTGCCGGGCTCCCTCGGACTTTGTCCTTCGGCATCGATCGGCAGCGGCAGAGGCGGCCTCTACGAGCCCATCCACGGCTCCGCGCCCGACATCGCCGGCAGGGGCATCGCAAACCCGTATGGAGCGATCCTGAGCGCAGCGATGCTGCTGCGTCATTCGCTCGGTCTCGAGACCGAGGCACTTTCCGTAGAGCGTGCGGTGTCCGGTGCCCTCGCGGCCGGCGTGCTCACCTCGGACCTGGCGCGGCAGGGCGCCGCGCCCGCGACCTGCCGGGAAGCCGGCACGGCAGTCGTCGATCGGATCGCATGACGGACGCGTGACCCGCCGCGGACCTAGCCGCCTCGCCCGTGGCGATCAGCCCGCCACAGCCCGGTCGAGCGCGGCCTGGAGGTCGCGGAGCAAATCCTCGGTGGCTTCGATTCCCACCGACAGGCGCAGCAGTCCGGGGGTAATGCCCGCCTCGGCCCTTGCCGCCGGGTCCATGGCTGCGTGGGTCATGGTGTCGGGATGAGCGATGAGGCTCTCGACTCCCCCGAGAGATTCCGCGAGAGAGAAGTGCTGCAGCCCGTCGAGGAAACGGGCGACCGCGCGAACTCCGCCTGCCAGCTCGAAGCTCACCATGGCCCCGAAACCGCTCTGCTGGCGGGCCGCCAGCGCGTGGCCGGGATGCCCGGGCAGACCCGGGTAGTACGAGCGGCTGACCGCCGGGTGCGTGGACACGAGCCGGGCCACGGCGGCTGCGTTCTCCTCGTGCAACCGCAGGCGCGCGTGAAGCGTGCGCAGGCCTCTCAGGGTGAGGAAGGCGTCGAAGGCGCCGCCGGTGATGCCGAGGCAGTTGGCCCACCAGGCCAGTTCCTCGTACAGGCCCTCGTCGCGGGAGACTACTGCACCGCCGACGACATCGCTGTGACCGTTGATGTACTTCGTCGTCGAGTGCACCACGAGATCCGCCCCCAGGTCGATCGGGTTCTGCCATCCGGGGCTCAGGAACGTGTTGTCGACGACTACCAGCGCCGCGACCTCGTGCGCCGCCCTGGCGACAGTGTCGATGTCCGTGATGCGCAGCAGCGGGTTGCTCGGCGTCTCGATCCACACGATCCGGGGCTTGTGATCGAGAGCTCCCGCAAGCGCCGCGGGGTCGGTCAGGTCTATGAAATCGACGTGGACGCGCCCGGTCCGGTCCAGGGCCGCCAGCAGCCGGTAGGTGCCTCCGTAACAGTCGTACGGCGCCACGATCCGTTCCCCGGGGCGTGCCAGCACGACCCCCAAGTTGACCGCAGCCATGCCGGTCGCCGTGACGACCGCGCCTGCGCCGTGCTCCAGCGCGGCCAGCGCTTCTCCGAGCGCATCACGGGTAGGGTTGCCGGAGCGCGAGTAGTCGTAGCGTCGTCGGCGGTTCAGCCCCTCGAACGTATATGTCGAGGACAGGTAGATGGGCGGCACGACGGCACCGTGCTCGGCGTCCGAGTCGAGGCCGGCCCTGACTGCGACGGTTCTGGGATCCGGGTGGTCAGTCACGAGGCACCTCCCTCGAGTCCCTCGCGGAAGATCGGCGCCAGCCGCTCCCGCTCCTTCAGGAACGCGTCGTGTCCGAACAGGGAGTCCAGCTCGTAGAGCCTCGCGGGACCGGCGAGCCGGCATTCGAGTTCCCGCATCTCCTCGATCGTGACCAACTGGTCCCCGGTGATGCCGACCAGTGTCGCGGGCACCGCGACCCGTTCCGGGTCCACGCGATGCAAGTCGATCGATTCCGAGAGACACAGGAACGACTCCGGCGCATAACGGCCTGCGTAGGCGTCCCCGCGCGCGAACAGGTATTCCTCCACGGGAAAGAGCATGCGATCGTCGACACGGCGCGCCTCGCGCGAGAACCGCTGGTCGAACTCGGCCCGCGTACGGTAGGTTGCCATCGCAAGCGCCCGTGCGAGGCGCAGCCCGCCCGGCCCGTCGCCCCGTGCCAGCCCGAAGCGGACGCACTCCCGCTCGACGCTCCGCCAGGCCGTCGCCAGTGGGTTCGCGGTGTGCGACGCGCTGATCACGAGGAGGCGTTTGACCCGATCCGGGTAACGCTGGCCGAAGGCCAGGGCAACCATCCCGCCGTACGACGCGCCGGCTATCGCGTGCAGCCGGCCGATACCGAGTCCGTCGCAGAGTACCCTCAAGAGGTCCGCCTGGTCGAAGGAGCTGACGGGCGGGAACGCAGCTGCTCCCCGCACGGGAGCCGTGCTCTGCCCGCTGCCTCCGAGAAAGTCGTAGCCGAGCAGGCGGTAGGAGCCGGCGTCCAGGGGGAGACCCGGTCCGGCCAGCTCGGACCACCATCCGGCTCGCCGATCCTCGACGCAGAAGACCCGACGATGCGCGGAAATCCCCCCGAGGGCCACGACCACCGGGGCACCGCGGGCGCCCTCGAGACGCCACGCGACCTCCACGTCACGCAGTGAGCCGCCGTGGTGCAGCCGAAATTCCCCGGGCAGCCGCAAGATGCCCTCGGACGCCTCTTGCGCACCGCTTGTCTCGGCTGCGGGTCGACGGGTCACGAGGGGCTCGGCCGGGGCGCACCGGGCGTCGCAACTTGGGATCATCGAAGGCTCTCCTGACAGGAACGCATCACCGGGGTCCTGCGGAGAAGCCCGCCTGGGCGGGCCTGCCGGCGCCCTTGCGGGCCGTGCCACCCGCCTGCGCGGCGGCTCATCTGCCGGCGGGCTCGCAGCCCTCCGCAGGAGTTGGCACCTTTCCGGGTTGGTTGGGCCCGGCGGTTGCCCCGGCGTCAAAGGGCCTCGTCCCTCGGCCGGTCTCGATGAGCCGGGCCAGTCTAGGGTGCTCCGGGCAGGGCGGTCAAGAATCACGCGCAGTCAGTCGTGGATGCGTCGAAGGGTTGCGGCGCTTGTATGAATGTATTAGTGTGTTAATACGTTATAACACTGCTGGGCACATGAAGATCCACCGGCCCCTGACCCCGCGCCAGGAAGCGCTCCACGAGCGGGCGCTGTACCAGGCCATCCTCGGCCTGGCAACACCCGAGGAAGCCCGGGCGTTCTTCCGCGACCTGTGCACACCGGCGGAGCTGCAGGCCATGGCCGACCGGTGGGCCGTGGTAGAACTGCTGGAGAAGGGCCTGCCCTATCGCGAGATCCACCGGCTCACCGGAGTCAGTGTCACGACTATCGGTCGTGTCGCGCGTTACCTGACAGCCGGAAACGGCGGCTACCGCCTCGCGGCCCAGCGCATGCATCCGGGACGCCAGCCGTGAGTGTGGAGTCGGGAACCCGGATCAAGGTGGCCGTGCAGAAGTCCGGTCGCCTCACGGAGAATTCGCTCGACCTCCTCGGGCGTTGCGGACTCAAGTACAGCCGCGGCAAGGACCAGCTCGTCTGCTTCGGCGAAAACATGCCGCTCGACGTCCTGCTGGTGCGCGACGACGACATCCCGAGCTTGGTGCAGGAGGACGTCTGCGAGCTCGGTGTCGTGGGTCTGAACGTCGTGGAAGAGAAGCGCCTCGGCTTCCTTGCGGCCGGAATCGCCCCGCTCTTCGAGCAGGTCATGACCTTGGACTTCGGACGGTGCAGGATGAGCATCGCCGTACCCGAGGAGTTCTCGTACCAGGGACGCAGCTCGCTCGCCGGCAAGCGCATCGCCACGACCTATCCGAACATTCTCGAGCGCTGGCTGGCCGAAGAGCAGATCGCGGCCGAGGTGGTCACGCTCTCCGGAGCCGTCGAAATTGCCCCGCGCCTCGGCCGGGCGGAGCTGATCTGCGACCTGGTCTCGACCGGAAGCACCCTGGCCGCCAACCACCTCAGGGAGGTCGAGACCGTGCTCGAGAGCCAGGCTGTCCTGATCCGCACGCCCGTGCCCGTGGCTGCGGAAAAGGTCAGCTGGATGAACAAGCTGCTCAAGCGCATGGACGGCGTGCAGCAGGTCAGGGAGAGCAAGTACATCATGCTGCATGCGCCCCGCTCGGCCCTGGCCGAGATCGCCGCGCTGCTGCCCGGCAGCGAGCATCCAACCATCATGCCGCTCGAAGGCACCGACGAGAAAGTCGCGGTTCACGCCGTGTGTCGCGAGAACGTATTCTGGGAGACACTGGAGAGCCTGAAGGCGGCCGGCGCCTCGGCGATCCTGGTGCTGCCCGTGGAGAAGATGCTGGCATGACCTCGAGTGGCCTGAAGGTGCATGAATGGTCGCGCCTGGACCCGGCTGCGCGCCGGGAGCTGCTGCGCCGGCCGGCGCAGCGCGACCAGGACGAGACCTTCGCCGGGGCGCGCGCCATCATCGACCGGGTCCGCCGGGAAGGGGACGCCGCGCTCATCGCGCTCACCGAGCAGCACGACAAGGTTCGACTCGACTCGCTGGCCGTCACCGAGGCCGAGTTCCAGGACGCGGGAACAGCACTCTCGCCGAACGAGAAGCGGGCCATCGACACCGCGATCGGCACGGTGCGGGCCTTCCACGAGGCCCAGGCCTCCTCGCCGGTGCGCGTCGAAACCGCCCCCGGCGTGCTGTGCGAACGGGTCGAAGTCCCGCTGCAGGCAATCGGCATGTACGTGCCGGCCGGCACCGCCCCGCTGCCCTCGACCGCGATCATGATCGGCGTTCCGGCGCAGATCGCCGGTTGCCAGACGCGGGTCCTGTGCACGCCGCCGCGCCACGATCGACGCGCCGACCCGGCCGTCCTGTACACCGCGCGGGCCTGTGGCGTGACACACGTCTTCAAGGCGGGCGGCGCACAGGCAGTGGCAGCGATGGCCTACGGCACACGCAGCGTACCGAAGGTCGACAAGATCTTCGGTCCGGGCAACGCCTGGGTCACGGCGGCCAAGCTGATCGTGGCCATGGATGCGGAGGGCGCGGCCTACGACATGCCGGCGGGACCCTCCGAGGTCCTCGTCGTCGCCGACCACGCCGCCCACCCGGAGTTCGTCGCCGCCGACCTGCTGGCCCAGGCCGAGCACAGCGTCGACGCGCAGGTCATCCTGGTCACCAACTCGCGGGTTCTGGCACATCAGGTTGCCGCGGAAGTCGAACGTCAGTTGGCCCGCCTGTCGCGGGCATCGACCATCCGCGCAGCGCTCGCCGGCAGTCACCTCATCCTGGTTCCGGACCTGCCTACCGCGCTCGAGGTGGCCAATGCCTATGCGCCGGAGCACCTCATCATCGAGACGGAGCGGCCACGCGACTGGCTGCCGCGAGTCCGGCATGCCGGATCCGTCTTTCTCGGGGCCTGGACGCCCGAGTCCATGGGCGACTACTGCAGCGGGACCAACCACGTACTGCCCACCTACGGCTATGCGCGCGCCTTCAGCGGCCTTTCGCTGACGGATTTCTACCGTCGCATGACCGTCCAGGAACTCACTCCGCAGGGAATCGCAGGCCTCGGCCCGGTCGCCCAGACGCTGGCCATGCTGGAGGGGCTCGATGCGCACGCCAACGCGGTCGCAGTCCGCCTCGCTCACCTGCCGCGGGAAGAAGAGTGACCGGCGCGCTCCACCTGGCCCGACCCGAGATCCTCGCTCTCGCGCCCTACGCGCACGCCGAATGGGACCCGGCGCTGGTGCGGCTGCACGCCAATGAGAACCCGTGGCGCAGCGAGGCCGACCGCTCCCGCGACGGCCTGAACCGCTATCCGGAGCCGCAGTCGTCGGCCTTGATCCAGCGGCTCGCGTGCCTGTACGGCGTCGAGCCCGACCGGGTGCTCGTCGGGCGCGGCAGCGACGAGGGCATCGACCTGCTGGTGCGGACGTTCTGCGCCGCAGGACGAGACCGCGTCGTCGTCTGCCCGCCCACGTTCGCAATGTACCGATTCGCGGCGGACGTCCAGGGAGCTGCGGTTTCCGAAGTGCCGCTCGATGCCGCCCGGGGATTCGATCTGGATGTGACCGCCTTGAAGGCCGCCTGCGATCCGACGGTCAAGCTCGTGTTCCTGTGCTCGCCCAACAATCCGACCGGCAACAGATTCCCGGATGATGCCGTGCGCGAAGTGCTCGACGCGCTGGCGGGTCGAGCGATCGTGGTCGTCGACGAGGCCTACGTCGAGTTCGCCGAGGGACCGAGCCTCGTGGACTGGCTGGCGGCGTATCCCCACCTCGTCATTCTCAGGACGCTCTCCAAGGCCTATGGCCTTGCCGGCGCACGCTGCGGTGCGGTGCTCGCCGCTGCTGACGTGATCGGACTCCTCCGGCGGGTGATCCCGCCCTACGCGCTATCGGTCCAGTCGATCGAGTCAGTCCTCGACGCACTGCATCCGGATCGACTCGAGGCCGTTCGCGCGCGGGTCGCTGCGATCCGCGCCGAGCGCACCAGAATGCTCGAAGGACTCGCCCGGATCCCTCTCGTGGAGCAGGTCTGGCCCAGCCAGGCCAATTTCCTGCTCGTCTCGAGCCGCGATGCCGGGCGACTCCTGCAGGCGGGGATCCGCGGCGGTCTCCTCGTCCGCGACGTCAGGCGCCAGCCGGCCCTGGAGCGCTGCCTGCGCATCACGATCGGCAGCCCCGAACAGAACGACCGCCTCCTCGAGAGCCTGGGGGCAGCGTGAACGCTCCGCAGCCGACGCTGTTCATCGACCGGGACGGTACCCTCATCGAGGAGCCGGCCGACGAGCAGGTCGACGCATATGAAAAGCTCCGCTTCATGCCTGGCGTCATTCCCGCCCTGCTGGCGCTGCAGGCGGCCGGCTATCGACTCGTGATGATCACCAACCAGGACGGGCTCGGAACGGATCGCTTTCCGGAGCAGTCGTTCAGGGGACCGCACTCGCTGATGATGCAGGTGCTCGACTCACAGGGGGTGCACTTCGACGCGGTGCTCATCTGCCCGCACCTCCCGCAGGAGGGCTGCGACTGTCGCAAGCCCCGGACCGCACTCGTGGACGAGTACGTCGGCCGCTCGCCGATCGATGCCGCCCGCAGCTACGTGATCGGCGATCGCGACACCGATCTCGAGCTCGGCGCCAACCTGGGCATCGCTGCGCTCCGGGTGCTGCGCGGCGGCGACGACGAGGCCACCTGGCCGGAAATCGTCGCCCGCCTCACCGGGACGCCTCCACGCCGGGCAGAAACACGCAGGACCACGCGGGAGACCGACATCTCGGTCCGCTTGAACCTCGACAGCGAGTCGCCAGTGGGCATTTCCACCGGCCTCGGATTCTTCGACCACATGCTGGAGCAGATCGCCCGGCACGGCGGCTTTGCCCTGGAGCTCGAGTGCAACGGGGACCTGAACGTGGACGAGCACCACACGGTCGAGGACTGTGCCCTTGCCCTCGGCCAGGCGCTGAGGCAGGCGCTCGGCGAGAAGCGAGGCATCGCGCGTTTCGGTTTCCTGCTGCCCATGGACGAGTCACAGGCCCAGGTCGCGCTCGACTTGTCGGGCCGCCCCTTCGCCGTATTCGAGGGCCGATTCACCCGCGAGCGCGTCGGCGAGCTGCCGACGGAGCTGGTGCCCCACTTCTTCCGCTCGCTGGGCGAGGCCCTGGGGGCCGCCATCCACGTGCAGGTCCGCGGCGACAACAACCACCACATGATCGAGGCCTGCTTCAAGGGCGTGGGGCGTGCGCTGCGGCAGGCCATACGGATCGAGGGCCGCGAGTTGCCGAGCAGCAAGGGCGTTCTGTGACCGCGCTCGCGATCATCGACAGCGGCGGGGCCAACATCGCATCGCTCCGGTATGCGCTCGAGCGGCTCGGCTGCTATGCCACGCTCACGCGTGACCCAGACGTCGTCCGTACCGCAGGACGTGTCCTCCTGCCGGGTGTCGGCGCGGCCGCCGATGCCATGCAGCGCCTGCGCGCTTCCGGGCTCGCCGAGGTGATCCCGACGCTGACGCAGCCCTTGCTGGGAATCTGCCTGGGCATGCAGCTGCTGTTCGACTCGAGCGAGGAAGGGGATACGTCGTGTCTGGGGGTCATTTCCGGCCGAGCGCGGCGCCTCGCTGCAGCACCCGGACGGCCCGTCCCGCACATGGGCTGGAACCAGCTGGAATCCACCCGTCCTCACCCCTTGATGCGCGGGGTGAAGGATGGAGATTACGCCTATTTCGTTCACAGCTACGCGCTGCCGGCCGGGGCAGCCACGATCGCCACCTGCGAGTACGGTCAGTCCTTATCTGCGGCGGTCAGCCACCGGAACTTCCATGCCACCCAGTTCCATCCCGAACGATCGGCCGGCGTCGGCGCGACGGTGCTGCAGAATTTTCTGGAGCTGGCGTGATGGAGCTCATCCCCGCCATCGACCTGAGGGGTGGTCGCGTCGTACGTCTGTTCAAGGGCGACTTCGACGCCGAGACCGTCTATGACCCTGGCCCGGCCGATCTCTACGTCCGGTACGCGCGTGCCGGGGCCAGACACCTGCACGTCGTCGACCTCGACGGCGCGCGCGACGGGCAGGCGGGCAACCGCGCCCTCGTGGCCGAGCTCGCGGACCTGGGTACGCTCGCCATCCAGTGCGGTGGCGGTCTGAGGTCCTCGCTTGCGGTCCAGGCCCTGCTGGCGGTCGGCGTTCATCGAGCCGTGATCGGCAGCCTCGCCGTCACCGAGCCCGGCGAGGTGCGCGTGTGGCTCGACGAGTTCGGGGCCGACCGGCTGGTTCTTGCGCTCGACGTGAGGCTCGGCGCCGACGGTGTCCCGCGGGTCGCGACCCACGGCTGGCGCGAGCAGTCGGCGCTGGCCCTGTGGGACGTGCTGGATGGATACGAGGGCTCTGGACTGACGCATGTCCTGTGCACCGACGTGGCACGCGACGGCGCCCTGGCCGGCCCGAATCTCCGTCTCTACGGCGAGGCCGTGGCGCGCTTTCCGTGGATCCGGTGGCAGGCTTCCGGAGGTGTACGGCACGCTGCGGACCTGCAGGCTCTGGCGGAGACCGGCGTCGCGGCTGCGGTCAGCGGGAAGGCCCTGCTGGAAGGTCGCATGAAGCCAGAGGAGCTCGAGCCATTCTTGCCCGGCGCATAATCCCCTGCCTCGACGTCCGCGACGGCCAGGTCGTCAAGGGCGTCCGCTTTCGCGACCACCGTGTCGTCGGCGACATCCTGGAACTCGCGGCGAGGTACCGGGACGAAGGCGCCGATGAACTCGTCTTCTACGACATCACGGCGAGCCCGCAGGGGCGTTCCGTCGATCGCAGCTGGATTGCCCGGGTCGGCCGCGTGCTCGATATCCCGTTCTGCGTGGCCGGAGGCATCCGCAGCATTGCCGACGGCGAGGCCGTCCTGGCAGAAGGCGCCGAGAAGATTTCCATCAACTCGCCTGCGCTCGAGAATCCGGCGCTGATCGACGAACTGGCGCGGCGCTTCGGGTCGCAATGCGTCGTACTCGGCGTCGACAGCCAGCGCTCGGGGGAGACCTGGCACGTGTACCAGTACACGGGTGATCCCGACCGCACCGTAGGCTCCGGGCGGCGGACACTCGACTGGGTGCGCGAAGCGCAGGACCGCGGTGCGGGCGAGATCGTGCTCAACTGCATGAACGTGGACGGCGTGAGACAGGGCTACGACCTCCCGCAGCTGGCGGCTGTCCGGTCGGTCGCGACGGTGCCGCTGATCGCTTCCGGCGGCGCGGGCGCCCTGGAACACTTCAAAGAGGTATTCGGGCAGGCGCAGGTGGACGGGGCGCTGGCGGCCAGCGTTTTCCACACGGGCGCCATCGCCATCCACGACCTCAAGACCTATCTCCGCGCCCAGGGCATCGAGGTGAGACCATGAAGCTCGAGCAGCTCGGCGAGCTCGACTGGGACAAGGGTTCGGGACTGCTTCCCGCCGTAGTGCAGGACGTGGACACGGGCGCGGTACTGATGCTCGGATTCATGAATCGACAGGCCCTTCGCGACACGCTGACCAGCCGCCGGGTCACCTTCTTCAGCCGCAGCCGCCAGGCCCTCTGGGTCAAGGGGGAAACCTCCGGTCACTTCCTCGAGGTCGCCTCCGTGAGCACCGACTGCGATGCCGACACGATCCTGGTCCAGGCCCACCCGGCCGGCCCGGTCTGTCACAAGGGCACGCCCACGTGCTTTCCCGACTCGGAGCGCACCGCCGCCGGACGCCTGGCGTTCCTGGTCCGTCTGGAGCACATCGTTGCTGAACGGATCGCGCAGAAGCCGGAGGGAAGCTATACCGCCGAACTGTTCGCCCAGGGGCCGGGCCGCATCGCGCAGAAGATAGGCGAGGAAGGCGTGGAGGTTGCCCTGGCCGCCGTCGGGCAGGACGACGCCAAGATCGTCGGTGAATCCGCCGACCTCCTGTATCACCTCGTCCTGCTGCTGCGGCAGCGCGGCCTGTCCCTGGCCGAGGTCGCGGCGGAGCTCGAGCTTCGGCACGCTGGACGCCGGGTGTCGGGCCCGGCAGAAGACTGAGATGCGGGCGACCCTGCTCGGACTCGCCTCGCGACTGCGCTTCCCCTGGCTGCTCGTCGTGACCGCGCTGCTCTTCGTCGCGAGCCTGGTCGTCCCCGATCCCCTGCCATTCCTCGACGAATTGCTGCTCGGGATGCTGACCCTCCTGTTCGCGGCCTGGCGAAGGCGTCGGGAGGACGACGCCGGCGAGGGTCCGGCGCGCCCTCCCGAGGAGCCGCGCGCCGACTGATCGTATCGCCTGTCACCCGCTCGTTCTGCCCGCGGGTCGGCCAGCCGAGAACAACATCAGGCCGGCCGCGACGGCGGTCAGCCCCGCCGCCGCCAGGAACGCCGCGCGGGAGCCTGCGTGCTCCCATAACAGGCCGAGCAGCACTGCTCCCGGCAGCGCGAAGAGCCCGATGGCGAGGTGGTACACGCCGAATGCCGTACCGCGAAGCGCGGCCGGCGCCGCGTCCCCGATCAGGGATCGCTCCGGTGCCTCGGTCAGTGCCAGCGCAACCGAATAGGCGATGAACCCGGCCCAGATCCCGGTGGCACCGGGCGCGGTCACTGCCAGCCCGACCAGCAGTACGATGCGCAGGGACCATCCCCCCAGGAGCACCGGCACGGGACCGAGGCGGTCGGTCAGGGCGCCTGCCGGTACGACGACGGCCATCTTGGCCAGGCTCGCTGCGGCCCAGAGCAGCGGCACGCCCGTGACCGGTAGCCCGCCGGAAGTCGCCCAGAGCACCATCAGCACCTCTGGCAGCGCGCTCAACGACAGCAAGCCGGCCGCGCCGATCAGGCCCCTGAGACGCGGGTCGAGCGACCGCAGCGCAATCGGCGGGGGCCGAATCGGCTTGGCCGGCTCGTCGGGCTCGAGGCCCTTCCAGATCAGCGCCAGGACGACCAGCCCGGGCACCAGGGACCAGGCGAACACCTGCGGAACGGAGCAGCCCATCGCCAGCAGCCCGAAAGCCAGCAACGGGCCGAGCACCGCGCCGGCATGGTCCATGGCCCGGTGAAATCCGAAAGCCCGGCCGCGCAGGCCGGGCGACACGGCCGCGGCGATCATCGCGTCCCGCGGCGCCGTCCGCAGACCCTTACCCAAACGATCCAGGAACCGCAGCCCGAGCACCCAGGTCCACCCGAGGGCGAGGCCGATCGCCGGCCGCGCGAGGTTCGAGGCACCGTAGCCGCCGAGCACCAGGCGCCGTGCACCGAAACCCCGGTCGGCGAGCCTTCCCGAGAACACCTTGAGAACGCTCGCCGTGGCCTCCGCCACGCCCTCGACCAGGCCGACGATCGCCGGGCCAGCGCCGAGTGTCGCGGTCAGCAGCACCGGCAGCAAGGGCGTGATCATTTCGCTCGCCGCGTCGTTTGCCAGCGAGACGAGACCGAGGACGATGACGGTACGGGGCAGGGCTCCCCGCGCGAGGAACAGCCCATTCCCGCTTTGAGGGAGGCCGGTCAGATCACGATTTCCCGGGCCGGCTCGCGCAGGTTGTACCGCGAACTCATGACATAGCCGTAGGCACCCGCATTGGCCAGCAGCAGCACGTCGCCCTCCTCGCTCCAAGGCATGAGTCGGTCATGCGCCAGGACGTCCCCGGTTTCACAGATGGGGCCCACCACGGTGAATAGCTGCTCGGCCGGCGACCCGAGCCGGGTCAGGTTCACGATCTCGTGGTAGGCGCCATAGAGCGCGGGACGGATGAGGGAATTCATCCCGGTGGCGATGCCGACGTAGCGCACCGCTCCCTTGCCTTTGAGCTGAGTGACCCGTGCGAGCAGCACGCCCGCGGTGGCCACGAGGTATCGGCCGGGCTCCAGCCATAGCTCGTATTGAGGGAACGACTCGCGGAAGCGCCCTAGCACAGCGTCGAGCTCCGCGAGGTCGAGCGGCGGCCGTCCCGGCCGGTCCGGCACGCCGAGCCCGCCGCCGAGGTCTAGGGACCGGACGGCCGGGAAGTGCCTGGCCACGTCGGCCAGCGTCTTCGCGGTGTCGATCCACATCTGGACGTCGAAGTTGCCGCTGCCGGTGTGCGCGTGCAGACCCACGACCCGGGCCCGGGCATCGTCTACGGCGGTGACCAGATCGCCGATCTCGAACAGCGGTACACCGAACTTGGAGTGCACTCCGGCCGTGCGCACGTGCTGGTGATGCCCGTGGCCGAGACCCGTGTCGATACGGACCAGCAGGTCCCGGTCGCCGAAGAGTTCGGGCCACGCCCGCAGGACGTAGAGGTTGTCGATGGTCAGCCGGATTCCCTCCGCGAGCGCCCAGGCATACTCGGCGCGGGGGGCGAAGTTGGGCGTGAACAGGATGCGGTCCCGGTCGAGGCCGGGCACGACCTGGAGTACTCGCTCCACTTCGGAACGCGAGACGCACTCGAAGGAAAGGCCGGCCTTCGCCACTTCCCGAAGCACCCCCGCGTTGGAATTGGCCTTGATGGCATAGAGCGCCCGCGAAAGCGAGCGCATGCCGGCCAGGCGGCTGGCCTGGGCCTCGATGGTAGCCAGGTCGTAGACGTAGGCAGCATCGGCGTCGCCGAGCGTGGCCAGCAGGTCCTCGCGGCGCTCCCGCCACCAGGGGCGCGCCTCGCGGGCGAACTTCTGCGGCGCATAGAGCTGTTCCCAAGTCGGACCCATGACCGGGTCGTCCTCGGTAGCCCGGATGAGCAGGTCGTGAAGCTGGGAGACGAGGCGGTCGCCCTGTGCCTCGTCGATGACGAACGTGAAGTTCAGGTCGTTGGCCGCCTGGCTGACGAGGTAGATCTTGTACTCCTCGAACAGTTCGAACGCCTCGCCGAGCTGGTGGATGATGGCGCGGATGTTGCGGCCGAGCAGCGACAGCGACGCGCAAGGACCGATGATCTGAACCCGGCACAACTCCGACAGGTCGGACACGAGGGCGGCGAGCACTGCCTGGTCGAGGGTGTTGGCCTGGGGATCGAGCGTGACGGTCACGTTCGTCTCGGACGTCGAGACGAGGTCGACCGACAGGCCATGCTGCTTGAACACCTGGAAAGCATCGGCGAGAAAGCCCACCTGGTGCCACATCCCTGGGCTGTCCATCGACACCAGCGTGATGCCCTTGCGGATGGCGATCGCCTTGACCTGGGCGCCGCTGTCGGCGGGTCCAGCACTGATCACGGTGCCGGGTGTAGAGGGACTCTGTGTCGCGTAGACGTGCAGCGGGATCCGGTGGCGCCGGACCGGCATGATGCAACGAGGGTGCAGGACCTTGGCCCCGTTCGTTGCGATCTCCTGCGCCTCGTCGTAGTGCAGGGATTTCAGTAGTCGGGCCGAGGGCACGGCCCGCGGGTTCGCGCTGAACAGCCCCGGAACGTCCGTCCAGATCTCCAGGCGCGCAGCCGCCAGTTTCGCGGCGACGTAGGCCGCCGAGGTGTCCGAACCGCCCCTGCCGAGCAGGACCGTCTGCCCCTGCTCGTTCGAGGCGACGAATCCCTGGGTCAGGATGACGGTGCCGTGGCGGGCCAGCCCCTCGCTCAGGTCCGGGTCCGGATCGAAGTTGCAGGTGGCTGCCAGCAGGGAGGCGCGATCGGTGACGCCGACCCGTCCTTCGGCCCGCAGGATCTGGCGGGCGTCCACGAGCGTGGTGGGAGTCCCACGGGAGTTCAGGAACGCCGCGCCAAGTTCCGTCGCCATCAGTTCCCCCGCGGCCATCACCCGGGCACGCACCCGGTCGCTGACCTCCCCCACGAGGGCGATGCCGCCTGCGATCTTCTCCAGGTCCGCGAGGTGCTCGAGCAGGTGCCGGGGAACCTCGACTTCGAGTGCCTCGGCGAGGGTTACGTGACGCTCCCGGATCCGGGCCAGCACTTCCGCGTGCCGGCCCTCGAGGGCTTCACGGAGCAGAGCCTCGAGCGTATCGGTGATGCCCGAGAGCGCGGAGTGCACGATGACCGGGGCCTCTCCGGCATCGAGGCGCGTGCGGACGATGCCCTCGATGTGGTCCCAGTTCTGGCGCGAGGAAACGCTCGTGCCACCGAACTTGAGCACCACCCACGGGGTACCGCGCGTCAGGACCATCGATCGCTCTCCTGGCGGTCGACTTCAGGCAAAGGGAGATTGTGCACTGCAGCGCGAGTCATGTCCCGTCTGCGTGTCGCCGCTCGCCCGTACGCTCGTCCGCACGAGCGGCGTGACTCGGGCCGGGCCCGCCTGTCAGGCGTCGTCCGCGTCGAGGTAGTCGCTCAGTTCGCGCTTGAGGCGGCGCTCGGCCAGCACGTCCTCGAGCCTGCTCCAGGCAGCCTGGGAGGGCTTCCGGCCAGCCATCTTCTTCTTGCCATCGGGAATGACGATGAACCGGTCGGAGTCGTCCTCCCCGTCCCTTCCGAACTCGTCGTCCAGGCTGAACTCGTCGCGATTGCTCATCCGCGGAAAATCCGTGTCGACTCAGATGCCTGCGTGCCCCAGGCTGCCGCGTTCCGGGCGTCGGAATATATACCAACCGCTGGCCAGATCAACTGTTTCCCGCGTCCTACGGGAACCCTCCGGGCGAAGGTACGACGAGCACCTCGACAGGGCTTCCGACCGCCAGTCCGAGCACGGCGTCGGCCCGGCCCTGGACGCAGGCGGCCTCCAGCACGCCGAAGGCGTTGACGAGCGCCACGACGCTGCCTGCTGGCCGGTCAGAGTAGGTCCGTACGACAGGCAACCGTCGGCTGCCGAAGCGGGCCTCTCTAATTCTCGATACGGAATCAGGAAAGAGCTCCACATTACTGAAACAATTACCAAAATGATCGACCAGCACGACCTCGCCACGCCACGTGGAGCCCTCCCGCGAAGCCGCTTCTACAGGTGACGGCCGGACATCGGCCACCGTCGGTCCGAGATCCGCACAGGTCAGCCGGCCCGCCGCCAGGTCGCCTGCCAGCGGCGCGAACAGGTCGCGTCCGTGGAAGGTCGCGCTGACCTGCGGCAGCCCGTGCCGCGCCAGGACCTCATCCGTGACCCGGCGCGCCCGCGCGCCCGGCCGTCGGGCAAGCCGTCCGAGGAGGCCGTTGTCCGGTGCCAGGAACACGTGCCCGGCCCACTCGAGTGCCACGATCGGCCGGGAAGAGCCGACACCCGGGTCCACGACCGCAACGTGGAGGCTGCCTGGCGGGAAATAGCCGTGACAGCGCTCCAGCCAGAAGCCGCCCTCGGCCACGGCGAAGGGCGCAACGTCGTGGGTCAGGTCGACCACCCGGGCGTCCGGGCAGCGGCGATGGATGACCGCCTTCATCAGCGCCACGAAGGGCTGACTCAGGCCGAAGTCCGTCGTGAGGGTCACGACCGGCTGTGCCCCACCTCCAGGTCGTTCTTCGGGCACGAGAGGCTGGCTGCTCAGCTACTTACAGCGCTCGAGACACTCGGCGTACGCGTCGTCGCAGGCCTGTTGCTTCTTCTCGTCCGCGCCCGCTTCCGCCATGCACCGGTCGGAGGCCTCGTCGCACTGCATGACGCACTGCTCGTCGGCCTGCGGAGTCGCTTCCGACGCGAGGGCCGGCGTTCCCGCCGCCAACAACGCAAGGGACAGGGACAGTCGTAGAGCCGACAGGCGGACGTGTCTCGATGGCATGCGACCTCCCTCCGTTACCGTGAAGCCCCTTGGCGCGAGTGTACTGCCGTCCCCGACGGCCTGTCTTCAGCCGATAGCCTCGCCCGGGAAGCCTGAACGCCAGGTGAATCTCACAGCGAGAGCGCCCGGTACAGCATGCGGATCGCGGTGATCAGCAGGAACACGCCGAAGGCGATGCGCAGTTGCCGGCGGCTCAGGCTGTGTGCGAGCCGCGCACCCCATGGAGCGGTCAGCACCGTCGTGGGAAGCAGGACCGCCAGCGTGACGAGATTCACGTAACCGACGCTCCCGGGCGGCAACCCGCTCACACCCCGTCCGAGCCAGGCGAAGCCCGTTGCGGCCGCCGTGGCGATCCAGAAACCGAACCACGCCGAGGTGCCGACGGCCCTGTGAATGGGCAGCCCAAATGCCGACAGCACGGGTACGCTGAGCGTGCCGCCACCGATACCCATCATCGCGGATATGCCCCCGATCGCGACGGGTATCGGAAGCCAGCGCGGCGCGGCCGGGTCGCCCCTCGACACGGGCCGAGGCACTTCACTGGCGGTGAGCATCCGCAGGGCGACGACCAACGCCACCACGGCGAAGACGGTCGCGAGCACGCTGCCGCCGACCCGGGAGGCCAGCCAGGCACCCGATGCAGCCCCCAATGCTATCGCGACCGACCACGCCCGGGCCACAGCACCGTCGATGCCATCTCGACGCCGGTGAGCCAGGGAGGACGAGATGGCGGTTGGCACGATCGAGGCCAGAGAGGTGCCGACTGCAAGGTGCATCCGGAGATCTTCGGGTACGCCGACGACCCCGAAGGCGAACTCGAGCACGGGAACGATGACGATCCCGCCCCCGACGCCGAGGAGCCCCGCAAGCAAGCCTGCGAAGACACCGGCGGCGGCCACGATGCCTGCCAGTACGACCAGTTCCTGTTCCAACCTCCTCGCCCCTGTCAGGTCGGGCCGAAGCGCCCGGCAGCGACGAGCTCGCCCGCGCGCAACAGGGCCCGAACCATCTGGCCGAGCACCGCGAAACGCTGATCCCGGGTCTGGCCGCGCACGAACCGCAGGTAGATCTGCTGGGCGATGACCGCCAGCCGGAACAGGCCGAATGCATGGAAGAAACGCATGTCCGTCAGGGGCAGGCCCGTGGCTCGTTCGTATCGCGCGAGCACCTCCGATCTCGTCAGCGAGCCGGGCAGGTGCGTCGGCAAGGTTCGGGTCGCGGCCAGCCAGTCGGGATCCCCGGCCTCGATCCAGTACGCCAGGGAGCAACCCAGGTCCATGCGCGGATCACCGAGCGTCGCCATTTCCCAGTCCAGCACGCCGATCAGTCGATCCGGCGCCCGCTCGTCGAATACGACGTTATCCAGCTTGTAGTCGTTGTGCAGGAGGGCTGCGGCGTGCTCCGAGACTGGTCGGTTTGCCTGAAGCCAGGCGAGCAGCGAGGCGCTGTCAGGCGAATCGTCAGTGCGCGCACGATCGTACCGGCTGCCCCAGCCCCGGACCTGCCGCTCGACGTAGCCGACCGGCTGCCCCAGCGAGGCCAGGCCCGCCTCCACGAAGTCCACGCGATGGAGTTCGGCGAGCGCATCCACCAGCGCTTCCTGCTGTGCACGCACCAGCGTCGACGAAGGTGGCAGCCCGGGAGGATACTCCCGTCGCAGGATGACTCCGCGGATGCGGCGCGCCAGATAGAAAGGAGCCCCGATGACGGAGACGTCCTCGCACAGCAGTACGGGTTCCGGCGCATACGGGTAGCGGCCCAGGAGGCCCGAGAGGACACGGAATTCGCGTGCCATGTCGTGGCCCGAACTCGGGCGTGTGCCGTGCGGCGGGCGGCGCAATACCCATTCCGAGCTACCCGACCGGACCAGGTAGGTCAGGTTCGAGAACCCGGCGGGAAACTGGCGCACGGTCAGTGGCTCGACGAGACCCTCGATCGTCTCGGCCAGGTAGCGCGCAAGGGCAGCAACATCGAGGCCTTCGCCTGCCCGCAAGGGCGAGGTGTCTTCCCCGGTCGTCATCCGGCCAGCGTCTTGAGCAGCCTGCGCGCGACGGAGAGCTTGTGCACCTCGTCGGGCCCGTCGTAGATCCGTGCGGCCCGTTCCTCACGGTAATACCACGCGAGGACCGTGTAGTCGGTCACCCCGAGCCCGCCGTGAACCTGCAGGGCCCTGTCGACGACGCGCTGAAGCACGCCCGCCACGTAGAACTTGATCATGCTCACGTCGTCGCGCGCCGCCCGGGCTCCGGCATGCTCGATGCGCCAGGCCGCATGCAGCACCATGAGCCGGGCCGCCTTGATCTCCGCCGCGCACTCCGCGATCCATCCCCGGATCAGGTCGCTGTCCGACAACTTCCGTCCTTCGGGTGAAATCTCGCGGCTGTCCGCGCGCCGGACCATGAGCTCGAGGGAGCGCTGGCAGATCCCGAGCCAGCGCATGCAGTGGTGGATTCGCCCTGGACCCAGGCGCGCCTGCGCGAGCTTGAACCCTTCCTCCCGAGGACCGAGCAGGTTGTCGGCCGGGACGCGGCAGTCCTCGAACTCGATCTCGCCGTGTGAGAAGAGATCCTTGCCGACGTGTCCCATGATCGGGGTGTTCCGTCGCAGCCGGTAGCCGGGTGTGTCCGTGGGAACGAGGATCATGCTGGCGCGCCTGTGTGGCGGCGCCTCCGGGTCCGTCACCGCCATGAGGATGCACAGGGCGGCGCCATCCGCACCGGTTGTGAACCACTTCCTGCCGTTGATGACCCACTCGTCGCCTCGGAGCTCGGCAGTCGTCGAGAGCATCAGCGGATTGGCGCCGCTGTTGTCGGACTCGGTCATGCCGAAGCAGCTGCGGATCTCGCCCCGTGCGAGAGGCCCGAGCCAGGCACGCTTCTGGTCCTCGTTCGCGTATAGGTGCAGCAGCTCCACATTGCCGGCATCGGGGGCATTGCAGCCGAAGACATAGTGTCCGAGTGGGCAGCGCCCGAGGGCTTCGGAGACGAGCCCGTGGGTCAGCAGATCGAGCCCCCGTCCCCCGTATTCCCGCGGCAAGTTCGGTCCCCAGAGACCGAGCCCCTGCACCTCGCCCCGCAGGTCGGCGATCGTCCCCAGCAGCGGTTCGATGCCCTGTTCGAGCAGTTGCGGCTCGAGCGGAACGAGCCGGTCGTCGACGAATTCCCGGTACCGTGTGACGAGCGCCTCGGTCTCGGAGTCGAGCGAAAAATCCATCGATGGCCCCCAGCCGCCGTCAGCGGTGCGTGATCAAGCGTAGCGTCGCGGGCTGCTCGAGGTGCGCGATCGAGTTGATCGACTCGATCACCCTGTCCCGATCGTTGAACAGCAGCTTGGATACGCCCGAGTTGTAGAAATTGAGTTTCAGTCGCAGCAGATCCCAGTCGCCCACGCCGAGTATCCTCTGGATCGCCCCGGCGAGGGATCCGGCCGAGCCGAACAGGACGGCCGACCCGCCGCGGCCGACACTGTGGATCACTTCCTCGAGCGCCGCCTCGCAACGCGCGCGGAACGCGGTGAACGGCTCGGGGCCCGGTATCCGCCCGTCGAGCCAGGCCCGCAGCGCCCTCGTGAGCAACTCATGAAAGGTCCTGCGGTCCTGACCGAGAGCCGGCGGCAGGCCGTCATCCGACGCGCCTGCATACTGTTCCAGCAGTATCTCGTGATCGTACTCCTCGAGCCCGGAGACCACCCTCACCGCCGGCCTCGTGGACGCGTGGACGCCCGACGCAGCGGCGAATATTTCCGCGGAGAGGCGCTGGCGCCGCATCGCGCCGGAGTAAATTCCGGACAACGGCCGATCCAGGGCCGCCCAGTGGCGGCCGAGAGCGTGACACTGCTCCTCCCCCAGGGGAGTCAGGCGGTCGTAGTCCTCGGTCCCGAAAGCCGCCTGACCGTGCCGCACGAGGTAGAGCGCGCTCATCCTGAGTACGTTCCCGAGCCGGCCACCGCCCCGGAGGGCCGTCTGCCGGTCAGGCCAGCCAGCCTCCGTCGACGGTGATGCTCGAGCCCGTCGTGTACGACGCAGCATCGGAGACGAGATACACGACGGCACCCGCCATCTCGTCGGGTTGCGCGATGCGGCCGAGCGGCAGCACTCTTTCGACGCTGGCACGGGTTCGTGGGTCCTCGTGCAGGGCGGCCGCGAATTTCGTCTCGGTGATCCCCGGCAGAAGGGCGTTCACGCGGATTCCGAATCGACCCCATTCCTTCGCGAGTCCCTGCGTCATGTTGACGATGGCCGCCTTGGTCATGGAATAGACGGCTTGCCCCTCCATGGGACGCACGCCGTTGACCGAAGCCACGTTGACGATCACGCCTCGCTTGCGCTCCCGCATGCGCCGACCCGCCTGCACCGACGCCCAGAAGTAACCACGGATGTTCACGTCGACCGTCTTCTGGTAGGCGGCGAGGTCCATCTCGAGCGCCGGCCCGAAGTACGGATTGGCCGCCGCGTTGTTGACGAGCACGTCAAGTCGACCGTGGCGCTTGTCGATGACGTGAAACGCGCGCTCGATTCCCTCGGGGTCCCCGATGTGACAAGCGAGAGGCTCGGCGCTGCCGCCCTGCCCGCTGATCTCGTCCGCTACTTCGCGACAGGCATTCAGCTTGCGGCTGCTCACCAGCACGTGGGCTCCTCGTCCGGCGAGCGCCAGAGCAACCGCCCGACCGATCCCCCGGCTCGCTCCCGTGACCAGCGCAACCCGTCCCTCGAGACTGAACAAATCGTCCTTCATTCCCTGCTCCACTGATGGTGCATCGCGGCGGCCGTGCCTGCGACGGCCCGATTCCTGCGCGCAGGCACGGATGACCGTGCCGCGCCACGCGGTCGCCGCATCCTGCCTTGTTCTCGACGAAGCGGCAATCTCCGGACGGGGATCCTGCGCGCCAGCGAGCGATTAGAATGATCCGAACTCCGGCTGCGCAGTGGTCTGCCTGCATGCTCATCCCTCGCCGCGAGGTCGATTTCCAGGTCTACGAGGTTCTCGACGCCGGTCGGCTGTGCGAGCAGCCTCGCTACGCGGACCACGACAGGGACGTCTTCGACGGCGTGCTGGACGCTGCCTATCGAATCGCGGCGGAGCGGTTCCTGCCCTTTGCGGCCCTCGCCGACCTGCAGGAGCCGAGGTTCGTGGACGGGCGCGTGGAGATGATTCCCCAGACCCGCGAGGCGCTGGCCGCACTGAACGAATCGAGTTTCATTGCGGCACCCTTCGATGCGGCGGACGGCGGGCTCCAGGTTCCGATGACCGTCGCGCAGGCCTGCAGCGCGGTATTTGCCTCGGCAAACGTGGGGTTTCATGCCTACGCCATGCTCACGGCGGGGGCCGCCAACGTGATCCTCGCCTTCGGCAGCGAGGAGCAGAAGCGGCTGTACGCGCGCCCGATGCTCGCGGGTCGTTACTTCGGCACGATGTGCCTGTCGGAGACCCACGCGGGGTCGTCGCTCGCCGACGTACGCACGATCGCGATGCCGCAGCAGGACGGCAGCTACCGCATCACCGGCAACAAGATGTGGATCAGCGGGGGCGAGCACGATCTCGCCGAGAACATCGTCCATCTCGTCCTTGCGCGCGTACCCGGGGGACCCGCTGGCGTCAGGGGCATTTCGCTCTTCATCGTTCCGCGACGCAGGATTCGGCCGGACGGAAGCTTCGGGGAGTGGAACGACGTCGCCCTCGCCGGCGTGAACCACAAGATGGGCTGGCGAGGCACGGTGAACACCGTCCTGTCCTTCGGCGAGCGCGGCGACTGTGCCGGCTATCTCGTCGGCGAGGAACACCGCGGCCTCGCCTACATGTTCCGGTTGATGAACGAGGCCCGCATCGGCGTCGGCGTCTGCGCAGTCGGCCTGGGGCTGGCCGGATACCGGGTGTCGCTCGAGTACGCCCGTGAACGCCTGCAGGGACGCCCGATCGGGGACAAGGACCCTGCCAGTCCGCCGGTACCGATCATCCGGCACGCCGACGTGCGCCGCATGCTGCTAGCACAGAAAGCCTGGACCGAGGGAGGACTGGCGCTCGTGCTCTATTGCGCGAGGCTCGTCGACGACATGGCAGTTGCCACTGACGACGTGGCGCGCGGGAGAGCCGGACAGCTGCTCGAGCTGCTGACGCCGGTCGCGAAGTCGTGGCCATCGGAGTTCTGTCTCGAGGCCAACAAGCTCGCGATCCAGGTGCTCGGGGGTTACGGCTACACGAGGGACTATCCGGTCGAGAGACTGTACCGCGACAACCGCCTGAACCACATTCACGAGGGCGCATACGGAATCCACGGGCTCGACGTTCTCGGTCGGAAGCTGCCCCAGCACGGGGGTGCCGGATGGGCGGAGCTCGCGGAGAGAATGTTGCGTACGGCCGAACAGGCCGGCTCGATCCCGGCCCTCGCGCCGTTCGCACGCAGCCTTGCAGTCGCCACGCGGCGCTTCGAGGCCGTCACGCGGGTGCTGCTCGGGACGGCAGGAAGCGGACGCGCCGAGCTCGCGCTGGCAAACGCCACCCTGTACCTCGAGGCCCTCGGCCATCTCACGGTGGCCTGGCGCTGGCTCGACTCGGCACGGGTGGCGCAGCGGGCGCTTCAGGACGCCAGCGGCAGCGACGCCGACTTCTACCAGGGGAAGCTCGCTGCCTGCCGCTACTTCTTCCGCTACGAGTTGCCCAGGACCGAGCCCCTCCTCTCACTGCTCGAGAGCCTCGACGACACGACGGTGACCTTGCACGAGACCTGGCTCTAGGCCGTCACGCCGCAGGGGCTCAGGGGAAGAGCTGCTCCATGCGCCAGCCGTCGCCGTCACGGACGTACACCAGCCTCTCGTGGAGCCGGAAGGGGCGCTGCCGCCAGAACTCGAGGCGGGTGGGAACGATCCGGAACCCGGACCAGAACGGGGGCCGCGGCACTTCGCCTACGGCGAACCGGGCCAGATACTTCGCCACCCGCTTTTCCAGTTCGAATCGCCCCGCCATCACCTCTGACTGGCGCGACGCCCAGGCGCCTATGCGCGAGTCCCTGGCACGGCTCGCGAAGTAGGCATCGGCCTCTTCGTCGGAAACCCTCTCCACATGTCCTTCCACGCGCAGCTGCCGCTCGAGCGTCTTCCAGTGGAAACACAGTGACGCGCGCGGGTTTGCTTCCAGCTCGCGCGCCTTGCGGCTGCCGAGGTTCGTGTAGACGACGAATCCCCGACCGTCGATTGCCTTGACGAGGACCATCCGCACCGAGGGCATGCCCACGGCGTCGGCCGTCGCCAGCGCGGCCGCATCCGGATCGCCCGGCTCGCTGGCCCGTGCCTGGTCGATCCATGACCGGGCCAGGACGATCGGGTCCTCATGCGTCATGTCGCGTCACCCGAATACCGGCTGCCCGAGGAGGTCGGCCTATACGTCACGGAAGGCTGACAGGACTGTAGTCGTATCCGAGGTCGCGCGCGACGGCCTCGTGAGTCACCTGGCCGGCATGAACGTTCAGGCCCGCTGCGAAACCCGGGTCGCGGGTGAGCGCGTTCCGCCAGCCGTGCCGCGCGATTTCCCGTACGTACGGAAGTGTGGCATTGGTCAGCGCGAACGTGGATGTCCGCGGCACGGCGCCCGGCATGTTGGTCACGCAGTAGTGGATGACCCCGTCCACCTCGTACGTCGGCTCGGCATGCGTGGTGGGCCGGCTCGTCTCGAAACAACCTCCCTGGTCGATGGAGATGTCCACCAGGACGCCGCCCTTCTCCATCGTCCGCACCATGTCCCGCGTGACCAGCTTCGGCGCTGCCGCGCCGGCTACGAGCACCGCACCGATGACGAGATCGGCCTGGGCAACCAGTTTCTCGATCGTCTCGGCAGTCGAGTAAGCCGTGTGAATGGAGTTGCCGAACTGCACGTCGAGCTCACGGAGGCGCCTCAACGAACGATCCACGATGGTCACGTGCGCGCCCAACCCGACTGCCATCTGCGCCGCATTGGTGCCCGAGACCCCGCCGCCGAGGATCACGACCTTGGCCGGCTGCACCCCTGGCACGCCGCCGAGGAGCACGCCGAACCCGCCATGGGCCTTCTGCAGTGCGGTGGCGCCCACCTGTATGGACATGCGTCCGGCGACTTCGCTCATCGGGGTGAGCAGCGGCAGCGAGCCATCCGGAGCCGCGACAGTCTCGTAGGCGACTGCAGTGCAGCCCGATCTGACCAGACCCTCGGCCTGCCTGGGATCTGCCGCCAGGTGCAGATAGGTGAACAGCACCTGCCCTTGGCGAAGCATGTCGCACTCCGCGAGCTGCGGCTCCTTGACCTTGATCACGAGCTCGGCGGTGTCGAATACGGCCGCGGCGTCGGGAAGGATCCTCGCGCCGGCAGCAACGTAGGCGTCGTCCTCGATGCCGATTCCGGCCCCGGCCAAGGTCTGCATGTACACCTCGTGGCCATCGGCAACGAGTTCGCGCACTCCGGCGGGCACGAGGCCGACACGATATTCGTGAACCTTAATCTCCTTCGGGCAACCGATCCTCATGACGTCTCCCCCTCCCTGCAAGCCGTGGTGTTCAGGACCGGGAACCAAGGTAGTCCGGCGAGCGCGGCACTGTCTTGCGTTCGAAGGCACATCAGGCCTCCAGGTGAAGTATAATTTCGCCGTCAGACGCGTCTGAGCAAGTTTATTGCGTCGTGGACCGTATAGACCGCCTCATCCTGCGTGAACTCCAGCGCGACGGACGGTTGTCGAACGTCGAGCTTGCGCAGCGCATCCACTTGTCGGAGTCGGCCGCGCTGCGCCGCGTCCGTGCACTGGAGGAAGCAGGGCTGATCCATCGCTACGTGGCCCTCCTGAACGCCCAGAAGATCGGCTTCGCGACCAATGTCTTCGTCAACATCACACTGCATCGCCAGGACCAGAAGGACCTCCAGGCTTTCGAGGAAGCGGTCAAGCGCGTCCCCGAGGTCATGGAGTGCTACCTCATGACCGGCGAGTCGGACTATCTCGTGCGCGTCGCCTGCCTGCCGGGATCCGGCCGACTTCGAGAGATTGCACAGCCAGCACCTGACGCGCCTGCCGGGTGTCGCACGCGTCCAGTCGAGCCTCGCGCTGCGTGTAGTCCGTCGCTCGACGGAGCTGCCCATCGAGTGAATGCCGGATGCACGAGAGTCGACCCGGGCGCATACTTTCATCGCAGGACCACGCAGAGATCGACTACAGGAATATGGCATGGCCGCGGAACGCATTGGCCCCCTGATCACCGCCACGGACATACAGACGCTGGAGCGGACCTTCGAACTGCAGCGGGCGGCTTTCATGGCCGAGCCTTACCCGGCGCTGGCGACGCGCCGTGATCGACTCGAACGCCTCGAGCGGGCGCTTCGCCGGCACGAGGCAGAGATCACGG